>NZ_JADNRO010000004.1:0-442416 GCF_019913725.1 Serratia sp. EWG9 | reverse complement strand
GTCCGCCATGCCCATAGGGGCCCCCGGGTGGCCGGAATTTGCTTTTTGTACGGCGTCCATGCTGAGTGCGCGGATGGCGTTGGCAAGCTCTTTACGAGAGGACATGTTTTACTCCAGGTCGGATAAAAAAAGCAGTCAAGTTCCCTATTTTCTCAGACTCCACATCACAACGGCAATCCCTAATGCCAAATGAGAGCGAGTTCACCACTTATTAGCACGATTGGACGCTTTTTCGGAATAACACTATTCTCGCCCCGTCTGGCGTACACTAGGCTCTTGCGGCAAGATAGCCTCAAAGCAAAATGACTCTTTTACCTTGTTACCTTCACAGGAAGATGGCGTTATGAAGATCCGTACCTCTTTGATTGCGTTGGGCATTGCCACCTTGGCAACCGGCTGTCAAAACCTGAATACCGAAACCCTGATGCAGTCCGGCGCGCAGGCGTTCCAGGCGGCGACCCTGAGCAACAACGACGTTAAGGCCCTGAGTGATAAATCCTGCGCCGAGATGGACAGCAAGGCACAAATCGCGCCGGCCGACAGCACCTATGCCAAGCGTCTCAACAAAATCGCTGCGGCGCTGGGCGACAACATCAACGGCACCCCGGCCAACTACAAGGTCTACGTGACCAAAGACGTCAACGCCTGGGCGATGGCCAACGGCTGTATCCGCGTTTACAGCGGCCTGATGGACATCATGAACGACAACGAAGTAGAAGGCGTGCTGGGCCACGAAATGGGCCACGTGGCGCTGGGCCACACCCGTAAAGCGATGCAGGTGGCTTACGGCACCGTGGCGCTGCGCACCGCGGCGTCCTCCGCCGGCGGCGTTATCGGCTCGCTGTCGCAGTCGCAGCTGGCGGACATCGGCGAGAAGCTGGTCAGCGCCCAGTTCTCGCAGAAGCAGGAAAGCGAAGCGGATGATTACTCGTTCGATCTGCTGAAAAAGCGCGGCATCGATCCGAACGGCCTGGCCACCAGCTTCGAAAAACTGGCCCAAATGGAAGCCGGCCGTCAGAGCAGCATGTTCGACGATCACCCGTCTTCCCAAGCGCGCGCGCAGCACATTCGCGATCGCATCGCGGCAGAGAAGTAACAACGAGAACGCCCGGCAACCGCCGGGCGTTTTTTATCGTCTCAATACAGGGTTTTCTGCGGCGGCCCGGCGAAGGTCAGCGGCCCGACCTGCTTCATGTCCACCTCGACCACCGACGGCCCCGGGTAGTTGATCGCTTCGGCCAGCACGCCGTTGAACTGCGCCGCCGCCTCGACCTTCCAGGCTTTCAGCCCCATCGCTTCGGCTATTTGAGTAAAGGCCGGCGTATGCAGCTCGTTGTAATACTGGCGCCCGGCGAAATACTTGTCCTGAATGCCGCGCATCACGCCATAACCGCCGTCGTTCATGATCAGCAGGGTGATGTTCACCTGTTCCTGCGCCATGGTCGCCAGTTCCCCCAGGCCCAGCGCCAAACCGCCATCGCCCACCAGCCCCACCACCTTGCGCTGCGGGTTGGCGATCGCGGTGCCGATCGCCATCGGCAGCCCCATGCCGATAGCACCGGCCAGCGAGTGAATGTTGCACAGCGGCGAGATCGCGCGGAACAAACGGCTGCCCCAGACGCTGCCGGATACGGTGATATCGCGCACCAGCAATCCGTCCTGCGGCAGCGCGGCGTCGATGGCGTCGTTGAGTTTGGCGTATTCACCGGACTGCTGACGCAACGCGCTCTCCGCCTGCTGCACCGCCCCCGCGATCTCGACATCCCACTCGGCGTTGACCTTCTCGCCGGGGCTCAGCCGCGCCGCCAGCGCGGCCAGCAGCGCCGCACAGTCGCCATTGATCTGCTCATCGGCCAGGTAGTTGCGGTTGGCCGCCGCCGGATCGATATCAATCTGCACCAGCGGGCGCGGCAGCGGCAGCGTCCAGGTGCGGGTCTCATTACTGCGCAGCCGTGAACCGGCCACCAGCGTCAGGTCGCACTGCGTCAGGATAGCCTCGATGCTCGGCGAGTTGTGGAACGCCCGCAGGCTGCGCGGATGGCTGTCCGGCAGAATGCCACGCCCGTGGGTGCTGGAGATCACCGCCACGCCGGCGTCCGCCAGCTTGCGCACCGCATCGCCGCAGGCCAACGCGCCGCCGCCCAGCCACAGCAACGGGCGCTTGGCCTGTTTCAGCCGCTGATGCAGCCGCTCCACCGCCGCATCGTCCGCCTTCGGCAGCGGCGCCGGCGCCAACGCTTCGGTCAGCACCGAGCGGGAAACCAGGCTGCTTTGGATATCGATCGGGATCTCGACCGCCACCGGGCCGCAGGGCACGGTTTGCGCATCCAGGATCGCTCGCTGGATCACCGCCACCGCCTGTTCCGGCGAATTGACCCGGTAGGCGCGCTTGGAGCAGGCGCGCAGAAAACCGAGCTGATCCCGGGTTTCATGAATAAACCCGGCGTCGGCGTCCAGATAGGCTTTTTCTACCTGGCCGGTGATATGCAACAGCGGCGTGTTGGCGTTAAGCGCTTCAATCATCGCCCCCACCGCGTTGCCCGCGCCGGCGCCGGTGCTGGTCAACGCCACGCCCAGGCCGGAGAAGCGCCCATGCGCATCGGCCATGGTGACCGCGCCCGCTTCGCCGCGCGCCGGCACGAAACGAATTTTATCGCGCTGCCCCACCGCATCGGCGATCGGCAGATTATGAATCGAAATGATGCCGTACATCGCCGACACCGCGTACTGTTCCAGAGTCCGGGCTATCGCCTCGCCAACCGTGATTTTATCGCTCATCATCTGCCTTCTTAGGGTAGTCGTTATTAGGGTTATGCGTAGAGGTGTCGGCCTAGTCGCTCCAGCGGTTCACCTGATGGCTCAGCGCCAGATACACGCTTTTCTGCTGCATGTAGGCCTTGATGCCGTTCAGGCCCTTTTCGCGGCCCAGCCCGCTTTCCTTGAAACCGCCGAACGGCGTGGAAATCGAGAACGTTTTGTAGGTGTTGACCCAGACGGTGCCGGTTTCCAGCCGCTCCGCCAGCGCCATCGCCCGTGGGAAATCGCGGCTCCAGATGCCGGCCGCCAGGCCGTACACCGAGTCGTTGGCCTGTTCGATCAGCTGTCGCTCGTCGTCGAACGGCAGCGCCACCAGCACCGGCCCGAAGATCTCCTCCTGGCAGACGCGGGCGTCGTTGTTTAAACCTTCAATAATGGTCGGCAGGTAATAGCTGCCGCTCGCCAGTTGCGGATCGGCCGGCGCTTCACCGCCGATGACCACCCGGCCGCCCTCCTGCCGCGCCAGCGCCACGTAGTCCGCCACGCTTTGCCGGTGTTTGGCGCTGATCAGCGGGCCGAGATGCACGCCCGGCACCAGCGGGTTGCTGATGCGCAGCCCCGCCGTCAGTTCGGTCAAGCGCGCCAGCAGCGGCTGATACAGCGAACGATGCACGAACAACCGCGAGCCGGCGATGCAGGCCTGCCCGGCGGAGCTGAAAATGCCGTAGCAGATGCCGCGCGCCGCCTGCTCAAGATCGGCGTCCTCCAGCACGATGGTCGGCGATTTGCCCCCCAATTCCAGCGAGGTGGAGATCAGCTTGTCGGCGGCGATGTGCGCCAAATGGCGCCCGGTGCTGGTCCCGCCGGTAAAGGCGATCTTTTTCACCAGCGGATGGCGCGCCAACGCCTCGCCGATCACCGAACCTTTGCCCGGCAGCACGCTGAGCAGCCCGGCAGGAAGCCCCGCCTGTTCGAACAGCTCGGCCAGCTTTAGCGCCATCAGCGGCGTGGCTTCGGCCGGTTTGAGCACCACCGCGTTGCCCGCCGCCAGCGCCGGCGCCACCTTCTGCATTTCGCTGGCGATCGGTGAGTTCCACGGCGTGATGGCGGCGATCACCCCCATCGGTTGATACTGACTGAGCGTCATCACTTCGGCGCTGCGCGGGGTCGGCAGCTCGCCCTCCAGCACCTCGCAAGCGGCGGCGAAGTAACGCGCGGTCGCCGCCGCGCTGGCCACCAGGCCGCGGGTTTCCGCCAGCGGTTTGCCGTTGTCGCGCGTCTGCAACTCGGCCAGCTGTTCCTGCTGCGCCAGGATCAGGTTGCTCACGCGGTAGAGAATTGAGGCGCGTTGGTGCGGCACCAGCCCACGCCATTCCGGCGCGCGCCAGGCCTTTTCCGCCGCCTCAACCGCCTCGTTGACATCCTCGACGTTAGCGGCGCGCAGCCGCGCGTTGACGCTGCCGTCGGCCGGAAATACCGAAGCCATCTCTTCGCCGCGCCCTTCACGCCAGCGCCCGGCGACAAAAATATTCAATCGTTCCATGCTCCGCTCCTGCCGTTCAGGCAATAAAACCGCCGTCCACCAGACGGCGGCAGGCTTGTACCGCGCTCAGCGCCGCCAGGGTTGATGTTTTGGGATTGCTCGCCAGCGGGGTGCCGCTCAGCTCGATGTGAAACTCGCCAAAGTCGCCGCATACCTGCAGCCGATGGGTATTGCGCCGGGTGGCGGGATCGACCTGCAGGCGTACCCGAGTGGCGTCCATCCCCAAGCCGTTGAGCGCAATGGTGGCCGCCACGTTGGCGTTGGCCGGGAATAAACGCGCCGCTTCACGCGCCGACCCTTCAAAAAACACCTGGGCTTCACGCACCGCATCGAGATCGATCAGCTGCTCCGCCGGGCTGCCCCGCCAGCTGGCCGGACTTTTGCTGGCCTGATAGGTCACGCTTTCCAGCCCGCCTTCGCGCGCCGACGCCAGCCCGTCCATGCCCGCCACCGCGCCGGACAGCACGATCAGTTGCCCGTGATGGCTGCGGCAGGCCTGCTGCAACCGCTGTTGCAATGCGGCATCCGCCAGCGCGCCGGTTGAAATCAGCGCCAGCGGCCAGCCGCACTGCAGCACCGCTTCGCCAAACTCCGCCACCGCCTGCTGGCTGGCGCACTCCAACACCAGATCCGGCCGCTGCGAACACTGCTCCGGATGGGTCAGCGCCTGCACCCGCCCGCCAAAAGCCTCATCGATCGCCGCATGATGAGCTGCGCGCGCCAGGATCCAGCCGACCTCCACGCCTTCAGGCAAACGGGCGATCACTTCCTTCGCCATCGCGCCATAGCCAATCATCATGATCTTCTTCATCTTTTTCGGCCCCTGTTACACATGGCGGTTAAAGCCGCCGGAAACGTCCAGCGCCGCGCCGGTGGTAAAGGAAGCCAGCGGCGAAGCGAGGAACAGCAGCGCCTGCGCCGGTTCCTGCGGCTTGCCGAGGCGCTTCATCGGGATGCCGCGGCGTTCGGCGATCGCCGCCGTCCACTGCTCCCAGCTTTGATCTTTATCGCTGCGATCGTCGAAACGGCGGCGCCATTGGCCCGACTCCACCATCCCCAGCAAGATCGAGTTAACCCGAATGCCTTTGCCCACCAGCTCTTTCGACAGCGTCAACGTCATATTGAGCAGCGCGGCGCGCGCCGCCGAGGTGGCGATCATGTGTTCTTCCGGCTGCAGCGCCAGCAGCGAGTTCACGCAGGTGATAGACGCGATGTCCGATCGTTCCAGCGCCGGTAAAAACGCCTGCACCGGGTTGATCACGCCGAACAGCTTCAGCTCTGCCTCATGCAGCCAGGCTTCGCGCGGCGTCTGGTCAAAGTGGGCGACGAAGCCCTGACCGGCGTTGTTGATCAGCAGATCCACGCCGCCGAAACGCGCCGTCACCTGAGCGGCGAACTGCGCCACCTGCTGCGCATCCAGCACGTCGCAGCGCAGCGCCAGGATCTCCGCCTGCGGGAAGTCCGCGCGCAGGCTGGCCTCCGCGCCGGCCAGTTTGTCCGGATCGCGGCCGCAGAACGCCACCTTCGCCCCTTCGGCCAGCAGCAGTTTCAGGGTTTCTAAACCGATGCCCGACGAGCCGCCGGTCACCACCGCCACCCGATCCTCAAGCTGAAAATTCATCGTTGGATTGCTCCCGTAAAATCCCGCAGATAGCGGTTGAAACACGCCGGCGCATCGAGGTAGCTGGCGTGACCGGCGGCGGCAATCAGACGCAGCGTCGCGTCTTGCTCACGCGCCAGCTCGGCCGCCTTCTCCGGCGGCGTAATGCGATCCAGTTCACCGCACCACACCTCCAGCGGGCCGCGATAGCGCGCCAGATAGCGGCCAATATCATCGTTGGCCAGCATCCAGGCGGCACTCAGAAAACCGTCGGGATCGAGCTGCTGCATGCCGTTGCGCACCCAGGCGATATCCTGCGGATCCGCCCCTTCGCGCAGCAAGGCCGCCGCCCGCTGCTCGCCGTAGCCCACCGGCCCCAGCGTCTCCATCATCTGTTGGCGCTGGCCGTACACCTGTCGGCGTTTTTCCTCCGGCGCCGCGGCATAGCCCTGCGCCGGATCCGCCAACACCAGCCCACATAGCCCATCCGGATAGCCGGCGGCGTAGGCGCTGCCGATCAGCGCTCCCAGCGAATGGCCGACGATCAGCGGCTGCCCCAGCTGCAGCTCATCAATCAGCGCCGCCAACGCCGCTGCATAACCGGCGGCGTCAGCCTGCGGATCCGCCAACGGCAGGCTGCCGCCGTAACCCGGCGCATCCCACGCCAACAGACGATGACCGTCTGTCAGGCCGCTGTCGTTAAACTGCTTGATCCACGAGGCGGATCCGGAACTGATGCCGTGCAGCAACACCACCGGCCGCCCCTGCCCGGCCTCGCGCCAGCTCAGGGTATACGCCCCGCAGCGCGCCCGTTGGCGTTGCGCCAAACCATTCATCAGTTACGCTTCACTTTAGACAGCGGGTGGTCCGCCGGATAAGTCGGGATCTCCGGCTTAGCGGTGCCGAGCATCACGCACATCAGCGCCTCTTCCTCGCCGTGATTGAACAGGCCGCGATACACGCCCGCCGGCACCGAGATCAAATCGCGCTCTTTCAGCCTGGTTTCGTAATACTCTTCCCCATCCTGAATCATCAGCGTGATGCTGCCTTTCAGCATGAAGAACACTTCTTCCACGTCGTCGTGCAGGTGCAACGGGCCCTCGCACTTCGACGGCAACACCATGGTGGAGAAGGTGAAATTGCCCGCCGGAATGGTGTTGGCGTCGCTGGCCACGCCGGTGGCGCCGGTGCCGATGTAGCGCATCTGCGCGCGGCGGTATTTCGGGTCGAAATCGGCCTGGAATTTCAGCGCGTTCCAGTCGTATTTGCGGCCTTCAAAACGGGCGATGCGCGACTCCACCCAGTTTTCCATCGACAGATCCTGCGGCTTGACGCCGGCTTTGTTCTCAACCTGAGACATGTTGTCACTCCTCTGTTGAAACGATTGATTAATCAGTACTTTATCAGCAACGGCAGCAGAATGAGGCAGCCGACGAACGCCATCACCACCAGGAACAGCAGGCCGTTATCCATATTGCCGGTGGCGGCGATCAACGCCCCCATCAGCACCGGCGCCAGCGCGCCGGCAAAATTGCCCAGTCCGTTGAAAATGCCGCCGGCGGTGGCGCTGACCTTGCTGCTGGTCGCCTTCGCCAACAGCGCGAAAATATTCGGCGCGCCGGCGCCCCACATAAAGGTGCTGAAAGCCATGGCGGCGATCACGCTGTAAGTGCCCTGCAGGTGCAGCACCACCGCCAGGCCAAGGCCGGCGCCGCACAGCGACAGGAAGCAGGCCAGCGCGCGCCGATCCAGCTTGTCCGACAGCCAGGCGCCCAGCACTTCGCCGAGCAGCATGGCGATGAACGGCAGCGAAGAGAGGTAACCGGCATGCTCCAGATGAATGCCTTTGCCCTTGATCAGATAGCTCGGCAACCAGCCGTTCATGCCCCACAGGTAGGTCAGGAAGGCGATATTGAACAGGCAAATCATCCAGAAATGCGGGCTGCGCAACAGCTCGCGGCGATGCTGTTGGCGTTCGGACACCGCCGGCTTGGCCGCCGCCGCCGGACGCGACACGTTCAGGTGGCGCATGCCGAACAGCACCAGCAACATCACCGGCAGCGTCAGAAACGCCATAAAGAAGAAGGTGGCCTGCCAGTCGAAGGTATTGAGGATGTACAGGGTGACCGGGAAGCCGAGCGCGGCCCCGAGCGGCGTGCCGAGCAGCCACAGCATGGTGGCGCGCGCCTGCAGCTGCGGCGGGAAGGCCTGACGAATAATGGCGTAGGCCATCGGCAGCAGCGGCCCTTCGGCGATGCCGAGCAGAATGCGCAGCGTCATCATGGCGTGATAGGAGCGCACCAGCCCCATCAACACCATCAGCACGCCCCACACCACCATCATGCCAATCAATACTTTGACCGGATTAAGCCGATCGCCGATGCCGCTGAGCAGCATCGAGGAGATGCCGTAGGAGAACAGAAACGCGCTCATCAGCAACCCCAGCCGCGCCGGGTCAAAACCGATGCCCAGCGCCTGCTGAAACTCGGCGTCGGAAAACAGCGCCGCGATGCTGATTTTGTCGAAAAACGCCAGCAGCACGCAGGCGAACAGCGCGATCGGCACCGACCAGCGCACCCGCTGCTGTGGATTTTCGGCAACGGTTTCCCCCGCCCGTCCAGCGCGGGCGTCAATGTCTTGCGTAGTCATAAAACGCTCCCGAGGTTCGGGCGTTATTTCAACGCCATCAAAGAAAACTCCGCATCCGCCAGCTGCTGCGGATCCAGCACCCGGCCGCTCGCCAGCCAACGCTTGCCGAGCTTGATGGTGCGCGCGTCGTTGAACGCCACCATCTGCACCAGCTGCCGATCGGCGTTCAGCGTGAAGAACACCTGCGACTGCGGCGTGCGGCGCACCACATGGTGCACGCCGCCGCTCGGCACGCCGAGGATCTGGATATTGACGTCGTATTGATCCGACCACAGCCAGGCCACGTCGTCATACGGAGCGGCGAAGGCGTCGAGCATTGCGCAGGCGGTGCTGATGGCCTGATTTTGCGCGTAGGCCCAGGACTGCAGGCACAGGCCGAGCGTCGGGTGGCGCGCCACATCGCCCGCGGCGAAGATCGCCGGATGGCTGGTGCGCCCCTGGCCGTCGACCACAATGCCGGACTCGATAGCCAGCCCGGCGCTGCGCGCCAGTTCGAGATTCAGCTCGACGCCGATCCCCACCACCACCAGATCGAAGGCCTGCGGATCGCTGACTTCGCTGCCGATCCAGGCGACGCCGTCGCGATCTTCCAGCGAGATCTCGCCGCAGCCGCACAACACCGTCACGCCCTGCCGGCGATGCAGTTCGAGCAACGCCTGTGAGACATCGGCGCCGACGCTGCGCATGCACAGCGCAGGCTGGCGCTCAAACACCGTCACCTCAACGCCGAGACGGCGCGCAGAAGCGGCGATCTCCAGCCCGATCCAACCGCCGCCGACGATCGCCAGGCGACGGCAACTCTGCAGGCCCTGCCGCAACCGGGCCGCATCATCCCAGGAACGCAGCGTCATCACGCGCGGGTGCTGCGCCCAGGCGGCGCCCGGCAAACGCGGCCGCCCGCCGGTGGCGATCAGCAACTGCTCGAACTGCAGCCGTCGCCCGTCGCTGAGCGTGACGATTTGCTGTTCGGCGTCGATAGACTCGGCGCGCAGCGGGCGACGCCAGTCGATGTTCAGCTCCGCCACCGCCTGTTCGCTGAACAGCCGGCTCAGGGGAGCCGCGGCATCCAGCAGCGCCGCTTTCGACAGCGGCGGCCGCTCGTAAAAATCGTAGGGTTCGTCGCTTATCACCGTCAGCCGGCCGCTGTAACCCCGGTCACGCAGCGTCTTGGCCGCCCAACCGCCGGCCTGGCCGCCGCCGACGATGACAATGCCCGCCTGTTCCGGCCGGTTCATAACGCTTGCGCCTTTTTATGCTGGCGGCGCGTGTCGTGATCGATGCCGCCTTCTACCGCCCATTCGGTGAAGGAGACCAGCGAATGTTCCAGCTCGCGCGGCTGCCAGTTTTCCGTCAGATAATCGTCGTTGGTGTAGTACTCGAACGCGCCGCCGGTCGGGCTGTTGACGTACCAGAAATACGCCGAGGAAATCGGGTGGCGGCCAGGGCCGATGAAGGTGCTCCACTGCTCTTTGTTCATGGCGATGCCGCCGCCGATCACTTCATGGATATCGCGCACGGTGAACGCCACATGGTTCAGGCCGCGTGGGCGGTTAGGCAGCTTCAGCAGGAACAGATTATGGTGGCCGCCGCGCGCCTGGGTGCGCAGGAAGACGGCTCGATCGATATAGCGATCGGAAACCTGGAAATCCAACAGCTCGCGGTAGAAACGCTCGGTCGCCGCCAGATCGTCAACGAAGAACACCACGTGGCCGATATTGATCGGCTGCGCCTGCGAATAGACCGGGCTGGGTTGATCGATGCGGCGCACGTCGCCCCACTGGTTGATCGGCGTGACCGGCACTTCGACCGCCTGCTGGCGGCTGACGACAAAGCGCAGCGTCATGCCGTTGGGATCGCGGCATTCCAGCTCTTCCCCCACCTGACGAAAACCGGGCATCAACGCCAAACGCGGCTGCAGGCGCGCCAGATCCGCGGGCGATGCCACGCCCCAGGTCATGCGGCGCAGGGTGGAACCGCCTTCAAACGCCGCAGGCAGCGCCGCGCTTTGCAACGGGTGCAGAACGACCCGCGCCCCGCTCAGGGTAGTGAATTCGCGCTGCGGTTCGCCCCAATGTTGCGTGGCGGGCTGCAGGCCAAAGTCATGCATGAATTTTTCGCAGGTTGGCAGATCTTCGACGCCAAACTCCAGTTTTTCGATTCCGATTACGCTCATTGCTCAGCCTCACGTTCTCGCTGTATACGGTTTTCAGGCATGACTGAACCCCGGCCCCTGTTTGCTGTGGGCCTTATCCCTGCCTGAGTGAAAGAGTCGGTCCTGTCGGTTAGCCGACGTTGGCCTGCGGCGGCGCGCCGAGGAAGCCGGAAATTTTCTCCGCCGCATCTCGCACTTCCATGCGCAGCCGCTCGCGATCCGCTTTCGGGATCTCATCGGACGGCACCATGATGCTGACCACCGCCTCGACCCGCTGCTCACGGTTGAAGATCGGGTAGACGATCGAGGAGATGCCGTGGCGGAAGAACGATTCGCCGATCACATAGCCGCGCGCCTTGTCTTGCTGCACCATCTGCCACAGCGTTTCGCGATCCGCCGGGGTGCCCGGCGCGTTGCCCGGCAGCTGCTCGTCCGGATAGAGTTGTTCGAACTCGCTGCGGGTGGCGCTGGTCAACAACATGCGGCCGAGCGAGGTTTGGTGCACCGGCAAACGGGTGCCGACGCTGACCTGATTGATCTGAGAACCGGCGGCGCTGACGCGGGCGATATAGATAACGTCGCGCCCGTCGCGGATCGCCAGATGGCTGCTGCACTGGCTGCGATCGCGCAGCTGTTCGATCACCGGCTGGCCGGCCTGCGCGACGTCCAGCGACGCGATGTATTCGAAGCCGAGACGCAGCACCTTGATGCCCAGCGCGAAGGTATTGGTGCGCGGATTGCGCTCCAGAAAGCCCAGGTGCTCGAGCGTCTGTACCACGCGGTAGGCGGTGGCCTTCGGCATATCGACCAGGCGATGCAACTCGGCAAAGGTCATTTCCTTATGCTGCTCGCCAAACGCCAGCAGCAACTGCAATCCGCGATCCAGTCCCGGGATCAGATACTTACATGCTTGCTCGTCCGCCATCTCTCGCTCCTGCGCTGTGCGCCTGCCCTGCGGGCCGTCAGTTGAATACGAAGCCGCCGTTGACCGGCAGCAGTTGGCCGGTGACGAAATCCGCCAGCGGCGACAGCAGATAAAGCACCGTGCCGTTCACATCGTCCGGATGCTGCGCCCCGGCCAGCGCGCGCCCCTGTTCATACAGCTGATGGCGCTCGGCGGGCACATACTCGGTGGCTTCCACCCGCGTCAGGCCAGGCGCAATAGCGTTGACGCATATGCCCTGCGGGCCCAGCTCGCGCGCCATCGATCTCGTCATCGCGATCACCGCGCCTTTGCTGGCGACATAGGCCATCAGGCGCGGCGCGCCCCACAGCGCGGTGTCCGACGCCACGTTGACGATCTTGGCATGCGGGTTGCGCGCCAGCAGCGGCACTGCCGCCTGGCTCACCAACCAGGTGCCGCGCACGTTGACCTGCATTACCCGATCCCACAGATCGATGTCGTATTCCATCATGGTTTTACCGCCGACGCCGGTCGCCAGCGCCGCGTTGTTCACCAGCCCGTCGATCCCGCCGCCTGTGGCGATCTTCTCGAACGCCGAACGGATCGAATCCGGTGAGGCCAGATCGATGATTTGCATTTCCACCTGAGCGCCCTGCTCGCGCAGCGCGGCGCCGCTCGCCGCCAGCTCATCCGCCAAAATGTCGCACATCACCACCTGCGCGCCGCCAGCGGCGATGGCGGCGGCGAAGCTGTAACCCAGGCCGCGCGCCGCACCGGTAACCACGATACGTTTACCGTTCAACAGGCCGTTCACTGCGCCGCCTCCCGCTCGCGCAGCGTCGCCAGCTGTTTCTGCGCCTCTTTCTGCATCAGGCGGCGCAGGCGTGAAAGACCGACGTCGTGCTGGTACAGGTATTCGCGGCCACGGGCGTTAGGCGCCATGTTTTCAAGCACGATGCGATCCTGCTCGAGGACGTCCCAATGCAATGATTCCAGGCGATTGCGATACATGAAGCGCCACATGTCGCGCTGCCAGTCTTTGACCTTACGGATGCGCCAGAAGAATACCCGGCAGTGATCCTTGTCTTCCGGCACCACCATGCCGATGATCCAGAAGTGGCCGCCCGGCCCGAAACGTTTCTTGTACGGGATCGACAGACGCATCCAATACGCGCCGCTGTTGCCGAACTCCACCCAGTCGAAATTGACGCCGATCTGGCCGTTTTTCTTGAAGATAAACCCGCTGTCGGTCGGCTCCAGCCCCATGTCCGCCTTGCGATCACCTTCCGCCATCGAGTGCGAGGAAGAGTGCAGGTAGGTGCCGTGCATCGGATCCATCACGTTTTCCAGGGCGTATTGGTAGTTGCAGTTCCAACTGGCGGTACACAAGAAGTGGCTGTACGACGCTTCGTCCGCCAGCTCTTGCGGGAAAGTCAGCTCCGCCGGCGCTTCATCCGCCGTCACGCCAAAATAGAGGAACACCGCGCCGTAGGCTTCTTTGGCCGGGTAAGCGCGCAGGCATTTTTGCCCCACCAGCGGGCAGCGATCCACCGCCGGCACGTCTTTCACCGTCCCGTCGCCGCCGACTTCCACCCCGTGATACCAGCAGGCGATGCGATCGCCGAGGTTCCACCCCATGGAAAGCCGCGCGCCGCGGTGCGGGCAGCGATCTTCCAACGCGTGGATCTGGCCTTCACCGTCGCGCCACACCACGATTTGTTGCTCAAGGCGGGTGATGCCGACCGGATTGTTGCCCACTTCCCAACTGGCCAGCACCGGATACCACATGCCGCGCAGCCCCTGGTCAAGATAGTCCTGCAAGCTCTGTTCGGAGGATGTTGTGTTTGCTGTCATTGTCTTCTCCCGGGTGTCGATCAGAAACCGTTAACGTGAAGGAATTCGCGGAACGTCGCTTCATTCCACGGCTGGCCGCTGCGATCGAACAGGCGGCGCTGATTCAACGCGCTGACGATCTGTTCCAGCTCTTCCGCGCCCTGATCGAAAATCGTTTCCAGCGCCGCCACCAACGCGGTTTCGAAACCGTCCGGCACCCGGGCGCGGTTTTGCCACACAACGTTGCGGAACTGGCCCGGCTGATGGATTTGACCGTTGCCGCCTTCGCGGGCCGGCGTCACCTGTTGGGTGTCCGGCAGCCAGGGATTGAAATCGGTGATGTGCTGCATGATTACTCCTCCGCGATAAAGGTGATCTGGATTTGGTTGTCGACCACCCGGGTGGGATAGGTTTGCAGATCGCGGCCGCCCGGCTCGCGCAGGCACTGGCCGGTACGCACGTCAAACAGCGCTTCGTGCAGTGGGCACTCAACCTTGCCGTCGTCAACAAACCCCTGGCTGAGCAAGGCGTAAGCATGCGGACAGACGTCTTCCAGCGCATAGTAGTTACCGTCGAGCAGGTAAACCCCGATCTCTTTGCCTTCCACTTTGCCGGAGAAAGGAAAATCTTCTTTCACCTGAGACACTTCGCACACATTCTTCCAGCTCATTGCTTTTATCCTCTATCTGATTGTTTCATATATGAAACTCAGTTTCTTATTTAATACAGTCACTATAAGTCTGGCGAAACTTTCGTCAAGCGAGCGGCGCGGCAAATGTTAATGAAAGGTTGTTTAAAAATGACAAATGCGGGAAGGATCACGAAATAATGCACCGATATGAAAAACCTATGTCAGTTGTGCGCTCTTCAGCTAATTTATGGCAAAAATTGCGTTGATCCTGGCGGCGCATTGCGCGTAAAAGAGTTCTCTCGCTGTCTTTTACATCCAATTTTATAACAATAAATTTACATAAATCGGCCTCATCCCAGCGTTTGCGCGTAATGGCATCCGCAGGTGAGTTTACTGCTGCCTGAATTCGTCAACCGCTCGCACTGAGGAACGCGCCGTGCAACAACGTCAACGCTGGTTTGGGGTGATCGCCCTGCTGTTTCTGATCGTTATCGCCTATGCGGATCGGGTTAATATCGCCGTGATGTTGGTCAATCCCGACTTCCTGCAACACTTTCAACTCGGCGGTGACCGCGCCCATCAGGGCACGCTGATGACGGTGTTTTTACTCGGTTACGGCCTGTCCGCCATGTTGCTGACGCCGTTTCTGGAAACGCTGATGGGTTACCGCCGCGCGCTGACGCTGAGCGTCGTGCTGTGGGCGCTGCTCACCGCCGCGTCGCCGCTGGCGGGATCGCTGCTGTTGCTGTGCGCGGTGCGCGCGCTGCTTGGCGTCAGCGAAGGACCGCTGTTCTCGCTCAAGACCATGTACATCAGCGGTCATTTCGCCGCCGACGAACGCGGCAAACCCAACGCGGTCAGCGCGCTGGGCGTCTCGTTGGGGCTGGTGATCGGCTTTCCGCTGGTGAGTTTTCTGATGGCGCACTTCGGGTGGGCGATGTCGTTTCACCTGCTGGCGCTGCTCAACCTGCTGTTGGGCCTGGCGCTGGTGCGGCTGTTCGTTCATCCGCTCGCCTTACCCTCATCTTCACGCCCCGCCGATCCTCAGCCGGTGTTGAGCCGCGTCTGGCACACCTTCACGCTGGCCTGGCGCACGCCGATGCTCGGTTGGATCCTGCTGATCGAGATCGCCACGCTCAGCTATCTGTGGGGGTCCAGCGCCTGGCTGCCGGCCTACCTGACCGATGAAAAAGGATTCTCCATCAAGCAGATGGGGTGGATGGCCGCACTGCCTTTCATCGTCAGCATCGCCTCAAAATACCTCGGCGGCGTGCTGCTCGATCGTATCCGCCCCTATCAGGCGCCGCTGATCTTCGTCTTTGGCGGTGCGGCGACCGCGCTGTGCATCTATGGCGTAATGAACAGCCATCAGCTTGGCTGGATCGCGTTCTTCCTGCTGGCGGCCAACGCCTGTTGGGGCGCGCAGGGCGCGGCGATCCCCACGCTGCTCCAGCATTATGCGCGGCCGGAGGCGGTCGGCAGCGCCTATGGGCTGATCAACGGCATCGGCAATCTGTTCTCGGCGTTTGTGCCGATGGCGATGGGCATGGTGATGGCCAGCCAGGGCAAGGTGTCCTCGGGCTTTGCGGTGCTGATCGCCTCGCAGCTGCTGACGCTGCTGGCGGGCGGCGCACTGTTTGGCCGCATGTTGCTGGCGCGCCAGGTGAAGCGGGCATAGCCTGTTCCCGCACCGTTGCGGCAGAGAAAGCCAATGGCCTTGAGAGGGTGCTCATGGATCTGGACGCCAACAACCAGCAGACGGGGGACATCCCCCGTCGCCGGGTTGCCTTACCGTTCGGATTCGTAAGCCAAAATGGCCGCAACCTCCGTAGTGCCCGATCGGATACGCAGCTCACACAGCGTGCTGCGGGTTATCCATGCCAGTGATATTACCGTGGCACAAATAACCACCAATCTTAACAGGCTCCGTTTGTTCGGCATCATGCCTTCTTCTCCTTGCCTCGCGGCGGGTAAGAGGCTAACTTAACGTTGTCTGGCGTTAGAGTTGGCCTCGGGTTGATGAATATCGACTCGGGGCTTTTCTCTTTGTACCTTTCACGCAGGCTCTAGATACAAAGATCCAGAGCACCCGCCCGTAGTATATTCATCCTCCCCGTTATCCCGGTTCCTTTTTACTGACTCCGTTTCATTTCTGCGCAAAATTGCGCAAAGGCGTTGCAACAGACTGAAAATCGCCGCACGGATGGCGACAAATGAAATAAAAAAAGCGGCCCCCATACGATGGGAGCCGCTTTTTCAGCGAGGCGTGGCCTGGCGTCAGGCGTGTTTCTTGGCCGCCTGCAGGTACAGCATCTCCAGACCCAACGTCGCCGCGGCCAGCGCGGTGATCTCGGACTGGTCATAGGCCGGCGCCACTTCCACTACGTCCATGCCGACGATGTTCAGCGACTGCATGCCGCGCACCAGTTTCAGCGCGCGATCGGAAGTCAGGCCGCCGATCACCGGCGTGCCGGTGCCCGGTGCGAACGCCGGATCCAGGCAGTCGATGTCGAAGGTCAGGTACACCGGCATATCGCCGACGATGCCTTTGATCTGGGTCAGCAGGTCGTCCACGCTGCGATCGTTCACCTGCGCGGCGTCCAGTACGGTAAAGCCATTGTCGTGATCGAACTCGGTGCGAATGCCGATCTGCACCGAGTGATGCGGGTCGATCAGGCCTTCGTTCGGCGCATGATAGAACATGGTGCCGTGGTCGAACTTGCTGCCGTTGGCGTAGGTATCGGTATGGGCGTCAAAGTGCACCAGCGCCAGCTTGCCGAAATGCTTGGCGTGCGCGCGCAGCAGCGGCAGGGTGACGAAGTGGTCGCCGCCGAACGAGAGCATGCGCTTACCGGCCTTCAGCAGTTTCTCCGCGTGCGCCTGCAGCTTGTCGCTCATGTCCTGCGCATCGCCGAAGTTGAACACGATGTCGCCGCAGTCAACCACGTTCAGGCGATCGCGCAGATCGAAGCTCCACGGCCAACGGTTGCCTTCCCAAGCCAGGTTGGTGGACACCTGGCGGATGGCCGCCGGGCCATGACGGCCGCCGGCGCGACCGGAGGTCGCCATGTCAAACGGAATGCCGGTGATGACCCACTCTGCATCGCTGTCGTAAGGCATGAAGTTCAGCGGAAAGCGCAGGAAACCAAAGGCGTTGGACACTAATGAATTATCGGACTGATGGCCTAAGGTGCTCATAGTAAACCCTCGTAGTTCAACAAGTTGCCGGGCGCAGACGCCGGGCCGTGACAAAAAAAATCCCTCCCGCGTCGTTAGCCCGACGAGAAAGGGATTTATTCGATGTGTGTTTCGGTGCTACCGATACGGCAGATTATGGCCGCATTTTGTTCATGCTTCAAGGGGGCCGATATAGCCCCCCTGAAGAAGGCGGTTACTCGTCTTCCAGATACGTGTAGCCGTACAAGCCAGCTTCAAACTCTTCCAGGAACTGCGCCTGCAGCTCGCTGTCCAGATCGGTTTCTTTGACTTGATCGCGGAACTTGGACAGCAGCGCGCTCGGATCGAGCTGCACGTACTCCAGCATGTCCGCCACGGTATCGCCCTCGTCGGACAGCTCGGTCTCGACGCTGCCGTCCGGGAACACGTACACGTCAACCGAGGCGGTGTCGCCGAACAGGTTGTGCATGTTGCCGAGGATCTCCTGGTACGCGCCGACCATGAAGAAGCCCAACGCCGGCGGGTTCTCCGGATCGTATGGCGGCATCGGCATGGTGGTCGCCACGCCGTCGCCGTCGACGTAATGGTCGATGGTGCCGTCGGAATCGCAGGTGATGTCGAGCAGCACCGCACGGCCTTCCGGCGGCTTATCCAACCCTTCCAGCGGCAGCACCGGGAACAGCTGATCGATTCCCCAGGCATCCGGCATCGACTGGAACAGCGAGAAGTTGACGTAGAACTTGTCCGCCATGCGCTCTTGCAGTTCGTCGATGATAGGACGGTGTGCGCGGTTGCTCGGATCGAGCTGCTGCTGGATCTTGTTGCAGATGTTCAGATACAGCTGCTCGGCCCAGGCGCGCTTAGTCAGGTCCAGCATGCCGTGCGCGTATTGGGTATGCACGTCGTGCAGATCCATCTGGCTGTCGTGCAGCCATTCGCGCAGCGAGCGGCGGTTTTCCGGCTCGTTCATTTCCAGCCAGGTTTCCCACATGCTTTCCAGCGCGCGCGGCGCGTCGGCTTCCGGCGGCTGCGGTTCGCTGAACTCGTTGCGCTCTACGCCGATCACGTTGGAGACCAGCACCGTGTGGTGCGCGGTCACGGCGCGACCGGACTCGGTGATCACCGTCGGGTGCGGCAGGCCGTGTTCGTTACAGGCGTCGCCGATGCCCCAAATCACGTTGTTGGCGTATTCGTTCAGGCCGTAGTTGACCGAGCAATCGGACTGCGAACGAGTGCCTTCGTAGTCGACGCCCAAGCCGCCGCCCACGTCGAAGCACTGAATGTTGACGCCCAGCTTGTGCAGCTCTACGTAGAAGCGCGCCGATTCGCGCACGCCGGTGGCGATGTCGCGAATATTGGCCAGCTGCGAGCCCAAATGGAAGTGCAGCAGCTGCAGGCTGTCGAGGCGGCCCGCTTCACGCAGGGTTTCCACCAGCTTCAGCACCTGCACCGCCGCCAGACCGAACTTGGATTTTTCGCCGCCGCTCGACTGCCATTTGCCGGAGCCTTGCGACGCCAGACGCGCACGCACGCCCAGGCGCGGTATGACGTTCAGCCGCTCGGCTTCTTCCAGCACCAGATTGATCTCGGACATCTTCTCGATCACCAGGTACACCTTGTGCCCCAGCTTTTCCCCGATCAGCGCCAGACGAATATATTCACGATCTTTATAACCATTACAGACGATCACCGAGCGGGTCATGCCGGCATGCGCCAGCACCGCCATCAGTTCGGCCTTGGAGCCGGCTTCCAGCCCCAGCGGTTCGCCGGAGTTCACCAGCGATTCAATCACGCGGCGATGTTGGTTCACCTTGATCGGATACACCAGGAAATAGCCGCCCTGGTAACCGAAGGACTCACGCGCGCGTTTGAACGCGGCGTTGATAGAGCGCAGGCGATGCTGAAGGATCTGCGGGAAGCAGAACAGTGCCGGCAGACGTTGGCCGTCTTTCTGGCGCGTTTTCACCAGTTCTGCCAGATCGACGCGCGCCTGCGGGACATCCGGATCCGGGCACACGCTGATATGGCCCAGCTCGTTGACGTCATAGTAATTGTTGCCCCAGTAGGCGACGTTATAAGTACGCAGCATCTTGCTGGCATTACGATCATTCATGGCAACCTCCTGCATGGAGCGCAAAGATAAAGACTCGCCCGCAACCGGCGGACGGTGAATCAACAGATCATCAGACATGGTTCGCCTCACATTCCGTACTGACGAAACCGTCAGCCACTATCGCAGCTACAACCCGCGAGAACAACCCAACAAGCCGCGCCGGCGGCAGCGAAGAGAACTGCCGTTCGCGGTCAGCGATCGGTTTATCACTCATATAATTGTAAGACACCCTGTTCAAACCTCGTGAATCGGGCCAAGAAACATCCCACAGGAAGGCTGCAGGCTACCCTTGTTCAGTTCTTCAGACGACCGTTAGCCGGCCCGAGAATCCTGAGTAGCGGCCAAGTGTTTATCGCACCTGGTAAGTGACAGAGAGACAAGACGGGAAATAGCAGAAGAATGTGCGCCAGAACGGCACTGCTGTTGAGAACCAACAACCGGTAGACAACGGATCATTAATCCAACCACCTCCACGCGCGCCGTTCGGAGTGAACGACCCAGCCTCTAAAATAGTGTAAGAACGTGACCGTTCGATGAAGCGGCGGCGCCACGGCGAACGCCCGCGACGGATAATAGCGCAATGCCGGCGAATGCAAAGCGGAAGTTTATCGTACCTTCCCCCACGCCAGACCGCCGTACTGTGCAGCAAATGAACCGCGCGCGCAGTTTATACCGGTAAGCAGGTGAAAAAGCAAAATGAAAATTCGCCGAAAACTGTTTCAAGCGATGAAAATGGCGCCAACCCGTTTGCGCAAAAGAGCGAAAGCGCAAAAAATTACTGGCAATCTGGCTAAACCCTGACCTAAAATAGACGTCCAGATGTTAATCCATCTATACTGGTTAACTGATAAACTGCTTAACGGCTTTGCCTGAGGGGCGTTGCAGGATGCATCTCGCGCCATCAGCGGAAGACCCTTCGCTTCGATGCCGGATCTCCAGCGCTGTGCAGTAATTTCTAACCCGTCTTATGCAAGGTAAAGAACACAATGGCTAAACACCTCTTCACGTCCGAATCCGTCTCCGAAGGACATCCAGATAAAATCGCCGACCAGATCTCCGATGCCGTCCTCGACGCCATCCTGGAACAAGATCCGAAAGCGCGCGTCGCCTGCGAAACTTACGTGAAAACCGGTATGGTGCTGGTCGGCGGTGAAATCACCACCAGCGCCTGGGTCGATATCGAAGAGATCACCCGCAAGACCGTGCGCGAGATCGGCTACGTTCATTCGGACATGGGCTTTGACGCCAACTCCTGCGCAGTGTTGAGCGCCATCGGCAAGCAATCCCCGGATATCAATCAGGGCGTTGACCGTACCGATCCTCTCGAGCAGGGCGCCGGCGATCAGGGCTTGATGTTTGGCTACGCCACCAATGAAACCGACGTGCTGATGCCTGCGCCTGTCACCTACGCGCACCGTCTGGTGCAGCGCCAATCCGAAGTGCGTAAGAACGGCACCCTGCCGTGGCTGCGCCCGGACGCGAAGAGCCAGGTGACCTTCCAATACGACGACGGCAAAATCGTCGGCATCGACGCCGTCGTTCTGTCCACCCAGCATTCAGAAGACATCTCGCTGAAAGATCTGCAAGAAGCGGTGATGGAAGAGATCATCAAGCCGATACTGCCGGCGGAATGGCTGACGGCGGGCACCAAATACCACATCAACCCGACCGGCCGTTTCGTTATCGGCGGCCCGATGGGCGACTGCGGCCTGACCGGCCGTAAGATCATCGTCGACACTTACGGCGGCATGGCTCGCCACGGCGGCGGCGCCTTCTCCGGTAAGGACCCGTCCAAGGTTGACCGTTCCGCGGCATACGCGGCGCGCTACGTGGCGAAAAACATCGTCGCCGCCGGCCTGGCCGATCGCTGCGAGATCCAGGTGTCTTACGCTATCGGCGTAGCGGAACCGACCTCCATCATGGTGGAAACCTTCGGTACCGAGAAAGTGCCAACCGAACAACTGACGCTGCTGGTGCGCGAATTCTTCGATCTGCGCCCATACGGCCTGATCCAGATGATGGATCTGCTGCAGCCGATCTACCGCGAAACCGCCGCCTACGGCCACTTCGGCCGCGAACACTTCCCATGGGAAGCGACCGACAAAGCTGCGCAGCTGCGCGATGCCGCCGGCCTGAAATAAGCCCCGACATCAACATGAAAAACGGCGAGCCAAGGCTCGCCGTTTTTTTTGAACGGATGGGTGCTCATGGATCAACGCATCGACTGCCGGCCAGCGGAGGCAAAGCCCCCGCCGCCGGGTTGCCTTACCGTTCGGATTCGTAAGCCAAAATGGCCGCAACCTCCGTAGTGCCCGATCGGATACGCAGCTCGCACAGCGTGCTGCGGGTTATCCATGCCAGTGATATTACCGTGGCACAAATAACCACCAATTTTAACAGGCTCCGTTTGTTCGGCATCATGCCTTCTTCTCCTTGCCTCGCGGCGGGTAAGAGGCTAACTTAACGTTGTCGTGCGTTAGAGTAGGCCTCGGGTTGATGGATATCGACTCGGGGCTTTTCTCTTTGTTCCTTTCACGCAAGCTCCAGAGACAAAGATCCAGAGCACCCGCCCGCAGTATATTCACCTCCCCCTCTCTTCCCGCGTTCCTTTTCACGTTAAATGTCTTTCTTGCGCAGCGACACGCAACGCCTTGCAAGGCGTTGAAAAAAGGCCCAGCAGCGCTGGGCCCTTGATGGCGGAGAAAGCAAAGTAGGGGAGGGGTGAAGCTTACGACGTCTGCTTACGCAACAGATAAACGAAGTACGGCGCGCGATAAAGGTCGCCAGTAACCCGCGGGATCTGATACGGAAACAGCAGCATCCGCCCGCACCAGTCGGCAAATACCATCAGCAAACCGCCCAACAGCGCGGCGATCACCATTTGCGGCAGCGCGCGGCGGAAGCCCAACATGCGCGCCATGTGCGGCGCCATCAGCCCGACAAAGCTCAGCGGCCCCACGGTCAGGGTCGCCATGGCGGTCAGCGTGGCGGCCAACAACAGGATGGTCAATCGCGCAGGCGTCAACGCAATCCCCACCGAACGGGCGGTGGCCCCGCCGAGCGGCAGAATGGTCAGCCAGCGGCGGCACAGCGGCGCCAATATCATCAATCCGGCGGCGATCAGCGCGGTGCGCAGCGCCTGCGCAGGCTCCACCGAATAGGTTGAACCGGAGAGCCAGGTCAGCAAGCCCCCCATACGCGGATCGCCGCTGGCCAGCAGCAGGAAGATGACGGTGGTAAAGGCGGTGCTGAGCGCGATGCCGGCGAGCAACATGCGTTCGGTCGAGAAACCGCCGCGGCCAGCGGCAATCATGATGATCAGCAGCGTAACGGCCGCCCCCAGACTGCCGGCGGGCAACAGCCAAACGAAGGCGTCGCCCGGCACCATAAACAGCATCATCACGACGCCAAAAGCGGCGCCGGAGCTGATGCCCAACACTTCCGGGCTGGCCATCGGGTTGCCGGTCAGCTTCTGGATCAGCGTGCCGGCGACCGCCAGCATCATGCCCGCCGCCAACGCCGACAGCACCCGCGGCCAGCGCCACGGCAGCAAGGCGTCCAGCTCCGCGCCCAGGCTCCAGTGCCAGCCGCCGGCGTTTTTGCCCAGCATCAGCGCCAGGGTCAGGCCGATCAACAGCACGGCACCGGCCAGCGCTGCCCAGCCAGGCAGATTCCCGCGCTCGGCAGGCACCTTGTCGCCAAGGTTCATCGGCGGCGGCGTGGCGGCGCTGCGCAAACGCGGCAGCAGCCACAGCAGCAGCGGCGCGCCGAACAGCGCGGTGGCCGCCCCGGTCGGGATCTCACGCCACACCTGCGCCACCCCAATCATCACCTGATCGGTCAGCCACAGCAGCAACGCCCCCAGCAACGGCGCCAACATCATGCGATGCGCCAGGCGGCGAGCGCCCAGCATCTTCGCCATCAGCGGCGCAAACAGGCCGATAAAGCCGATAACGCCCACCGCGCTCACCAACATGGCGCTGAAGATGATGGCCAGCCCCAGGGCGCAGAAGCGCGCCATCGACAGCCCCAACCCCAGGTTGCGCGCCACGCCGTCGTCCAGCCCCAGCAGCGTCAGCGGGCGCAGCAATAGCGCCGCCAGCGCACCGGCCACCAGCAAACGCGGCAGGATAAACTGCACCGCGCTCCAGTCCTGTTGGTTCAACGCGCCGGTGCCCCACAGGAACATGCCCTGCAGCTGATCGTAATTAAACAGCGCCAACAGGCTGTTGACTGCGCCGCAGTACAACCCCAGCACCAGCCCGGCCAGAATCAGCGTCACCGGCGACATCCGCTTGCCCCAGGCGACGCCGAACACCAGCCCGCCCACCGCGATCGCCCCCGCCATAGCGGCCAGTTGACGAGTGAACTCGCCCCCCGGCAGCACCCACAGCGTGGCGATGGTCAAGCCGAGCTGCGCGCCGGCGGCCACGCCGAGCGTCGACGGTTCCGCCAACGGATTGCGCAACACCTGCTGGAACAATACGCCGACCAATCCCAGACCGGCCCCGGCCAACAGCGACACCGTCAACCGCGGCAGCAGGCTGTAATGGAACAGCATTTGCCGCACGTCGTCGATGTCCGGCGCGCTCAGCGCCCGCGCCCATTGCGCCGGTGGCAGCTGCTGCGTCAGGTTGTATATCGTCAAACCGCCGGCCGCCGCCAGCAACAGCAGGATCAGCGTCAGCGGCAATTTCCGGATGCCAGCATTCATGCCGCACTCTCCTGAGCCTGCGCCAACAGGCGGCAAAACCGCATCGTCGACAGCGTAGCGCCATAGAACCACACCGCCGGCACCTGCCGCAGCTGGTTTTGCCGCACAAAAGGCAATGACTGCCACAGCGGCGTCGCGCTGACCTTGTTCATCATCGCCTGATTACCGTGATCGAGATAAATGACCCGGGCGTTACGCACCGTGGCCAACCGTTCAATCCCCACCACCGCCGTGCCCCAAAAGTCGGTTTGCTCCTGCCAGGCATTGCGGATGCCGAGCTGATCCATCGCTTCCTGGAACAGGCTTTTTTGACCGATGATCAACGCATGGCGGGTGTCTATCAGGGAAAACAGCAGCAACGGTTGCCGGGTGTAGCTTTGCAGGCGCTGGCGCGCATCCTGCATAAAGCTGTCGAACTGCGCCAGGTGGTTTATCGCCCGGCTTTCTATGCCTAATCGTTGCCCCAGCGCCAGCAGCGACTGGCGGGCGACGGTCAGCGGTTTGCCGCTGCCGTCGTTGAAGCCGAAGCTCATGGTTGGCGCGATGGGTTTGATTTTGCGCGGCGTCGGGCCATAGCCTTGCGACAGCAACACCAGCGAAGGCTGGAGCTGCTGCAGCAGTTCGAGATTCGGTTCAGTGCGCTGGCCGACGTCGACGACCGTCGTCGGCAGCTTCGGCTCCGCCACCCACAGGTTGTAGTTATGGACATCGGCCACCGCCAGCGGCGTCACGCCCAATGCCAACAGCAGCTCGATCGGCAGCCATTCCAGCGCCGCAACGCGCGCGATATCCGGCGGCGCATCCGCCGCTCGCCCGGGCAACGATCCCAACAGCGGCGACAGCGCCAGCGCCATCAACAGGCGGCGGCGCAGCGGATCGTGAGAAGAAGTGAATGCAGAGGACATCAGTAGACAAAACTCACCGGCGCGCCGCCGCTCGGGTGCGGCAACGTGCCCATAGGAATACCGTAAATTTGCTCCAGCACCGGCCCCTGCATCAGTTCCAGCGGGCCGCCCTGGGCGATCATGTCACCGCCGCGCAGCGCCACCAAATGGTCGCAGTAGCGCGCCGCCATATTGATGTCGTGCAGTACGGCGATCACCGTGAGATCGCGTTCGCGGCTCAGGCGCTGGATCAGCGCCAGCACCTCGACCTGGTGCGCGATGTCCAGCGCCGACGTCGGCTCGTCGAGCAACAGGCAGCGGCTGTCCTGCGCCACCATCATCGCCAGCCAGGCGCGTTGGCGCTCGCCGCCGGACAGGCTGTCCACCAGGCGGTGGGCGAACGGCTTCAGCCCCACCAGTGCGATGGCCTCTTCCACCTGTTGGCGATCGTTGGCGCCAAAACGCCCCAGCGCGCCATGCCACGGATAGCGGCCGACGGCCACCAGCTCGCGCACCGTCATGCCTTCCGCCGCCGGCAACTGCTGCGGCAGGTAGGCCACCTGGCGGGCGAAGGATTTGCTGTCCCACTGCGCCAACGGCTGCCGATTGAGCAAGACCTGACCGCCGCTGGGCGCATGGTGCCGCCCGAGCAGTTTCAACAGAGTGGATTTACCGGAACCGTTATGGCCGATCAGGCCGCAGACTTTGCCCTGAGGAAAACGGAGCGACAGCGGTTGCAACAGCACCCGGCCGGGAACGGCGAAGCTGGCGTTATCCAGTGCGAAAGTCGCGCCGGGATTAAGAAGTTTGTCCTGCATAGATCCTGCTTTTTCCGGGGCGACGCGCCGCCGCCCCGGCTATCCGGTTAGAAACGGAAGGTTGCGGTGGCGACCACCTGGCGTTCTGCGCCCCAGTAGCAGGCGTAGTCGCGGTAGCAGCTCGATACGTAAGTCTTGTCGAACAGGTTGTTGATGTTGACGCCCACGGACGAACCCGGCAGGCCAAAGCGCGCCAGATCGTATTTAATGGTGGCGTCCACCAGCGTGTAGTCCGGCACCTTGAAGGTGGTGTTATCGCTGTTGAAGCTCGAGCTGGAGCCAACGTAACGCACGCCGGAACCCAGCGTCAAACCGCTCACCGCTGTTTCGTGGAAGGTATAATCCGCCCACAGCGACGCCATGTGTTTCGGCACTTCGACGGTCGGTTTGCCCTGATAGGTGTTGTCCTTGGTGTACTTCGCATCGGTGTAGGTATAGGAGGCGATCAGGTTGACGTTGGCATTCAACGCCGCCTTGGCTTCCAGCTCCACGCCGCGCGAACGGATCTCGCCGCTCTGCACGCTGAACTGCGCGTTATCCGGATCCGGCGTCAGGTTGTTGTTCTTGGTCAGCTGATACAGCGCGCCGGTCAGCACGATTGGGCGATCCTTCGGTACGTATTTCACGCCGGCTTCATACTGCTTGCCGATCGAAGGTTTGAACGTACTGCCCCCTTGCGTCGTGCCCAAATTCGGCTCAAACGACTCGCTGTAGCTGAAATACGGCGTCACGCCGTTGTCGAACAGATAGTTCAGGCCGCCGCGCCAGGTGAACTGCCGGTCGGTCTGCTGGCTCGTCGAACTCGCATCACGGTTGTAAGCGGAGGTCTTCGCCCAGTCATAGCGCCCGCCCAGCGTCAACAGCCACTGATTCCACTCCCCTTGCTCCTGCACATACAGGCCGGTTTGCTCCTGACGGTTCAAGAAGTTGTAATAAGAACCCACCTCAATAGCATCATTGCCATACTGCGGATGAGTCATGCTCAGAGGGCTGGCGCTGCCATAAATAGCATTAATGTCGTTACGCATGCGTGAGTAATCCACCCCAAACAATAAGGTGTGATCGATCTGCCCCGTTTTCACCTTCGCTTGTGCCTGAGTATCTACAGAGAAGTTGTTCAGGTGTTCCTTCGATTGAACATAGAGGCGATTGATCGTCGTCGGTGATGACAAGCCGAATCCGTAGATGCTCTTCATGTCGGTGTCCACCTGCAGATAGCGCAGATTCTGGCGCACCGCCCAGGTATCGTTGAAGGCATGTTCGAAGCTGTAGCCGATCATCCGCTGCTTGTGCGCCATATAGTTGCTGGCTTCGCCTTCGTTGAAATCGGTCGGCAGCTTACCGCCGTTCGGCAGCGGGATCAGCGTGCCCTGCTTCGGCAGCCAGCCGTAATAACCGGTATAGGGATCGTTTTGAATGTTGGCCAACAGCGTGAAGTTGGTCTTGTCATCCGGGCGCCAGCTAAAGGACGGCGCGATCGCATAGCGCTTCTCTTTGCTCATGTTTTGCTGCGCATCGCTGTCTTTCGCCAGGCCGGTCAGGCGATAGGAATAGATGCCCTGATCGTCCAGCGCGTCGCTGAAATCGAAACCGGTTTGGAACAGGTTATCGGTGCCCATCTTGAACTGGATTTCGCGCAGCGGCTCGGTGGTTGGCCGCTTGCTGACCAGGGCGACCAGGCCGCCGGGGTTGCTTTTGCCGTACAGCACCGAGACCGGGCCGCGCAGCAGCTCGGCGCGCTCGAGGAAATAAGGATCGATGGACGCTTCGCTGTAGTTATCGCCCAGCAGCCGCAGGCCATCCAGATACTGAGTGGTGTTGGTGGCCGGGAAGCCGCGGATCGCCACCGCGTCATAGGTCGTGGAGCTGCCGCGGCTGGCGAATACGCCCGGCGCATAGGCCAGCGCGCCTTTCACCGTATCCGGCTGGCGCATGTCCATCTCTTCACGCGTTACCACGGAAACGGACTGCGGGTTCTTCTCGATCGGCGTATCGGTTTTGGTGCCGGTGGCGCTGCGCTTGGCGACATAGGTGCCGACCGGCCCCCAGGCGCTTTCCTGCTGGGCGGTGTTGCTGCTGCCCACAACGGTAATCGTGTCTTCCTTGGCCGCCGGCTTGGCGTCGGCGGAAAAAGCCGGCATCGCCAGCGTACCCAACGCCGCAGCGACGGTGATCGCTAACGCGCTGACGGGGAGACGGCCCTGCTTGGCCGCGGATGATGAAAGACGCTTGGTCAGCATGATTTATTTCTCTGATGAATTATTAAATGACGAATGTAAACGATAATAATTATTATAAGCGTCGCATTTTATGCAGAAGCCAAATTAAACTGCAAGCCGAATTCATAGGGCAAATAGGTTAAGGATCAGGCGATTAGCCTTGCGGTTAACAGGGAAATAAAACGAGCGGAAAAATAAAAAAGCCCGCAACCAAGGTTACGGGCTTAATAACAAAGCAAAAATTTTCGCCGGGGCCGACGCCCCGGCAGCGATTACTGACCGAACATATCCTTGATCCAGCCGGCGACGCCATCGCCATCTTTTTGCTCACCCGCCGCCGGTTGCTGCTGTTGCTGCACCGCCGCCTGGCTGGCCTGACACAGTCCCTGCGGATTGTCGGTCCAGACCGGGATGGTGCGCCAGCTGCCGCCGCCGCAGATAAAGTTGCCGGCGGAGTCGATGCTCATCTGGTTAATGCCTTCCGGCGGCTGCAGCATCAGCGGCAGCGGCGTCTGATTTTCCAGATAGCGGCGATACAGGGTCAACGCGCCGTTGGCGCCGGTCAGCTTGGCCGGGCCGTTGTTATCGCGCCCGACCCAGGCGATCGCCACTTCCTTGCCGTCGATGCCGGCGAACCAGCTGTCGCGCAGATCGTTGGTGGTACCGGTTTTCGCCGCCAGGTTGTAGTTCGGGAACTTCACCGACAGCGAGCGGGAGGTCCCGCGCGCCACGCCCTGCTGCATCGCGTACAGCGTCAGGTAAGCGGCCTGCGCCGGCACCATGCGCTCCGCCTGCGGGAAGCTCTGGTACAGCACCGTGCCGTCTTCGGCGATCACCGAACGCACCGCCGACAGCGGCGCACGGTTACCGCCGCTGGCGATGGTCTGGTATTCCTGCGCCACTTCCATCGGCGTCAGGCCGATCGCCCCCAGCAGCATCGAAGGCACCGGATTGATCTCCGCTTTCGGGATCCCCAGGCGTTGCAGCGTGGCGCTGATCTGATCCAGCCCGACCGACAGGCCGAGGTTCACCGTCGGCACGTTCAGCGAGTTGGCCAACGCATCCACCAGCATCACCTGACCGCGGAATTTGCGATCGTAGTTGTTCGGCTGCCAGACGGCGCCGTTCGGCTGTTTCAGCGACAGCGGCGCATCCGCCAGCCAGGTGTTGAGGCGGTATTTGTCCGGCTCGGACAGCGCGGTCAGGTACGTTGGCGGTTTGGCCAGCGAGCCGACCAGGCGTCGCGCCTGCATGGCGCGGTTGAAACCGGCGAACTGCGGGTTGGCGCCGCCGACCATGGCGCGTACTTCACCGCTGAAGCGATCGACGATCACCATCGCCGCTTCCAGATCCTGCAGGTGACGCGCAGCGCGCAGCGCCGGGATGCCGTCTTCGACCGCTTTTTCCGCCGCGTCTTGCGACACCGGATCCAGCGTGGTGAAGATCTTCACGCCGGACAGGTCATTCACCTTATCGCCCAGCTTGGTCTGCAGTTCCTGACGCACCATCTGCATAAACGCCGGCTGCGGCGTAATGACGCCGCCTTTCGGCTGCACGCCCAGCGGACGCGCGCTCAGCATGTCATACAGCTCGCCGTCGATCACGCCCTGGTTCTGCAGCAGTTTGAGCACCAAATTGCGGCGTTCCAGCGCCAGTTTCGGGTTACGCCACGGGTTGTACAGCGACGCGCCCTTGACCATGCCGACCAGCAACGCCTGTTGATCGAGGCTCAGCTCATCCACCGGGCGGCCGAAGTAATACAGGCTGGCCAGCGGGAAGCCGCGGATCTGGTCGCTGCCGCTCTGGCCGAGGTATACCTCGTTCAGATACAGCTCCAGGATGCGGTCTTTGCTGTAACGGTAATCCACCAACAGCGCCATATAGGCTTCGTTGGCCTTACGCCACAGCGAACGTTCGTTGGTCAGGAACAGGTTCTTCACCAACTGCTGCGTCAGGGTGCTGCCGCCCTGCACCGCGCGGCCGGCGGTCAGGTTGGCCAGCACCGCGCGGCCGATGGAGTACGGGCTGATGCCGTCATGCTCATAGAAGTGGCGGTCTTCCGTGGCGATCAACGTATCCACCAACAGATCCGGGAAACCGGAGCGCGGCACGAACAGCCGCTGTTCGCCGTTCGGCGACTGCAGCATGGTGATCAGACGCGGGTCGAGGCGGAAGAAGCCGAAGCTGCGGCCGCTGTCCAGGTTTTCGATCTTCGCCAGGCGGTTATTCTGGAAATCGAGGCGGGCGCGGATCTGCCCTTCTTTACCATCCGGGAAATCGAACGGGCGGCGCAGCATCTCGATGCTGTTGGCCTGCACGGTAAACTCGCCCGGACGCGTCATGCGGCTGACCTGGCGGTACTGCATGCCTTCCAGCAGGTTAACCATCTCCTTCTTGCTGTACGGCATGCCCGGTTCCAGGTTGACCATGCGGCCGTACACCGCCGCCGGCAGCTGCCAGACTTTGCCGTCGATGCGGCTGCGGATCTGCGAGTCCAGGTAGACGCCATAGATCGCCAACAGGACGGCGAGCACCAGGATCAGTTTGATAAACAGGCCGAGCCAGCGGCGTTTTTTACGCGGCGGAGTCGCTTTCACCTTACGCGGCATGCGTTCCTCCTCCTCTTCATACTCGTCATCGTCATACTCGTCTTCTTCGTAATCGTCATAATCGTCGTCTCGGCGACGGCGCGGCGGCTTGCGCGACGCGGTGCTTTTTGGTTGTTTTCCTTTGCGCCCGATGGGCTCGCGGTCATCCCCAGCCATGGCTGTTGTTCTCCGAGCTTGCCGACACTGCCGGCCATAATGAGTCGCTTAATCTGTGCCGACGCCGTGGCGCTGAACAGAAGAAACATCTGAATTCCAAACCTTAAACGCTCGCGGCCTACTGATATTTCTTCGTTCGGCGCGTCGGGGCCGCCGTGGCCGGATCGTCCGGCCATACGTGTTTCGGGTAGCGGCCCTTCATCTCTTTTTGCACCTCGCGGTAGGCGCCTTGCCAGAAGGCCGCCAGATCGCCGGTGATTTGCAACGGCCGGTGCGCCGGTGAGAGTAACTCAAGCACTACCGGGATGCGACCCTCAGCCAACATCGGGCTGCGCTGCTCGCCGAACATTTCCTGCAAACGCACCGCCAGCGCCGGCGGTTTGCCGGCCTCATAACGGATCGGCAGGCGGCTGCCGGTCGGCACAGTGTAATGAGTGGGTAATGCATTATCCAGCCGCTGTTTTTGCTGCCAGTCCAACAGCCGGGACAACGCCTCGGCGAGGTTGACCTGCTTCAATCCGCGCAGATCGCGCACGCCGTTCAGCGACGGCAGCAGCCACTGCTCCAGCGCCGCCAGCAGCGGTTCTTCGTCCATCGCCGGCCACTCCGCCTCCGGCAGCCAGGCTTGCGCGCACTGCAGGCGCACCCGCAGTTGTTCAGCTGCGCCCTCCCAGTTGAGCACCGCCAGCCCCTGCGCGCGCACCCAGTCGAGCAGCGCCTGCTGCAGCTCTTCGTCCGCCGGCTTGGCCAGCGGCTGCGCGCGCAGCGTCAGACGGCCGATCTGCTGGCGTTTCCAGGCGCGCAGCGTCCCCTTCTCTTCATCCCACTCCACCGCCGTGCGTTGCATGACCATCGCCGGCAGCTGCGCCGCCAACGCCTCGATATCGACCGGCAACGCCAACAAAATACGCGCATCCGGGCTGTTGTGGCCCTGCAACAGGTTGGGGACAATCAACCAGGGCGCGCGCGACAGCGCCTCGTCCTGGTTCATCGCCGCGCCCAGGCCGTTGGCCAGCAGGTAGCGGCCATCCTGACCGCGACGCTGGGCGATGCGATCGGTAAATGCCAGCGCCAACAGCCGCGGCGCCAAATCGGCGTCAACTTGCCCCGCACGTTGCGGCAGACGTTTGGCCAACTGCGCGGCGCGCTGCCGCCAGTTCGGCTGCGGGCGGCTCAGCCAATAACCGATATCCATCTGTCCGCCGCGCGGCGGTTCTTCCAGCAATGCCGCCAGCAACGCGGCCGTCGCCAGGCCGTCGGCGCTCAGCGCCGCGCCGGCGACCAGCATCGCCGCCAGCCGCGGTTCACATCCCAGAGCGGCCATTTGGCGCCCCGGCGCGGTGAGTTTGTCGCCGTCATCCGTGGCCCCCAGCCGGTGCAGCAACGCCCTGGCCGCCGCCAATGCCGCTGCCGGAGGCGCGTCAAGCCAGATCAGCTGCGCCGGATCATGGCACCCCCACTGCAGCAGCTCGAGCCAGAAGCCGGTGAGATCGCTCTGTAAAATTTCCGGCTCAGCATGTTCCACAGCGCGCTCCGCCTGCTCTTTGGCGAACAGATGCCAGCAAATGCCCGTTTCCAGACGCCCGGCACGCCCGGCGCGCTGCACCATCGAGGCCTGACTGATGCGCTGCGTCGCCAGCCTCGTCAAACCGTTGCGCACGTCGTAACGCGCCACGCGCTCCAGGCCGCTGTCCACCACCAGCCGAATGCCCTCGATCGTCAGGCTGGTCTCGGCGATGTTGGTCGCCAACACCACTTTGCGGCGGCCCGGCGCCGCCGGCTGAATCGCTTTTTGCTGTTGCGCCAGAGGCAAAGCGCCATACAGCGGGCAAAGATCGGTATCACTCGCCACTTCGCCGGTCAAACGCTCCAACACCCGGTTGATCTCCGCTACGCCCGGCAGGAACAGCAGCAAAGACCCCGGCTGTTCGGCCAGCATGCGCTTCACCGCCGCCGCTACGCCATCCTCCAGCCGCTGATGGCTGGCCAACGGCTGATACAGGCGTTCAACCGGGAAACTGCGCCCCTCGGACACTACCACCGGCGCCTGCGGCAGCAGCTGCGTCATACGGGCGTTATCCAGCGTGGCCGACATGATCAGCAGTTTCAGATCGTCGCGCAGCCCTTGCTGCACGTCGAGCAGCAGCGCCAGCGCCAAATCGGCCTGCAGACTGCGTTCGTGAAATTCATCGAGGATCACCAGCGACACGCCCTGCAGCTCGGCATCCTGCTGCAGCATGCGGGTGAGAATGCCTTCCGTCACCACTTCCAGCCGGGTCTGCGGCCCGCTTTTGCTTTCGGCGCGCATGCGATAGCCCACGGTCTGGCCGGGCTCCTCCCCCAGTTGCTGTGCCAGGCGGTAAGCGACGTTTTTCGCCGCCAGCCGCCGCGGCTCCAGCATGATAATGCGCCCCGGCAACCCGGCCTTCGCCAGGAGCTGCAGCGGCAGCCAGGTGGATTTACCGGCGCCGGTCGGGGCGTGCAACAGCACCTGCGGGGCAGACTGCAGCGCAGCCAGCAACTCATCGAGCACTGCGCTGACGGGCAATGAAGACACTGAATTCTCCGTAGTGGTTAGCGTTAAACGGCGTACAGTGTAGCATTAGCTTTATACCCGTAACCTTTCAAACTGTTGCGGCGTTAGCTATAGTACGGAGCTCATTCGTGCGCCGCGCCCCTCGCGGGGCCGCTGCCAGTAACGTTTACCGCTGTTCCCGACCGTATTGTCATGCATTTGCCGAGCCTTTATGTCCAATTCGCGCCGCCTGTTTTTCGCCCTGTCCTTGCCTGACGCCCTGCAACAGCAGGTGGTCCGCTGGCGCGCCGAGGCGTTTGCACCGGAGGCCGGTCGGCCGGTGGCGGCGGCCAATTTACACCTGACGCTGGCGTTTCTCGGTGAAGTCAGCGCACAGAAAGAACTGGCGCTGCGTAAGTTGGCCGGCCGCATCGCTCAACCCGGCTTCAGCATGCGGCTCGACGATCTCGGCCATTGGCCGCGCCCCGGCGTGGTCTGGCTCGGCACCCGCCGCGCGCCGCGCGGGTTGCTGCAGCTGGCCGAGCTGCTGCGTTCGCAGGCCGCACGCAGCGGCTGCCATCAAAGCGCGCTGCCGTTCCATCCGCACATCACGCTGCTGCGCGCCGCCACCCAGCCGGTGGCGATCCCGCCGGCGACGCCGGGCTGGGCGTTCAGCGCCGACGCCTTTTCCTTGTATGAATCGGTGTTCGAAAACGGCCGCACCCGTTACCAACACCTTGAACAGTGGCCGCTGGCCAAGCAGGCATCCCCATGATTTTTTCTCCACCGCTGCGCTCCGCCACGCTGATCAAACGTTACAAACGCTTTCTGGCTGACGTGATCACCCCGGAAGGGGAAACCTTTACGCTGCACTGCGCCAATACCGGCGCCATGACCGGCTGCGCCACGCCCGGCGACACCGTGTGGTACTCCACCTCGGACAACCCCAAACGCAAATACGCCCACAGTTGGGAGCTGACCCATACCCAACAGGGGCACTGGATCTGCGTCAACACCCTGCGCGCCAACGCGCTGGTGCGCGAGGCGATCGAACACAATTTAATCAATGAATTATCCGGTTACAGTAAAATTAGCGGCGAAGTGAAATACGGCGGTGAAAACAGCCGTATCGATTTGTTATTACAGGCAGAAAATCGGGTTAACTGCTATATTGAAGTTAAGTCAGTCACATTACTGCAACAACAACGTGGTTACTTTCCTGATGCGGTAACGCTCAGAGGGCAAAAGCACCTGCGTGAGTTGCTCAGCGTGGTTGAAAGCGGGCAACGGGCGGTATTGTTCTTTGCCGTGTTACACAGCGGTATTGAGCAGGTCGCACCGGCACATCATATAGATGAGCGCTATGCGGCGCTGTTGGCACAGGTCCGGCAGTTGGGAGTGGAAGTGGTTTGCTATGGGGCAAAATTATCACCTGACGGTATTTATCTCTGCGATAAGCTGCCGTTTTTTATCGATTAGCGCAGCCGGGTCCCTATAAATAGACAACCGGCCAGCACGATCGCCAAATACGCCTTCCTTCACACGATTGTCAAGCGGGCGACAGGAATAATTGCCAACCTACCTTCCTTCTGTTATTTATAGCGGCCTGTTTTTCCCCCGCATTGGGGATTCGATAGTGCGTGTGTATGTAGGAGAAGCAACATGCAAGAAGGGCAAAACCGTAAAACCTCGTCCTTGAGCATTCTCGCCATCGCTGGGGTGGAGCCGTACCAAGAGAAGCCGGGCGAAGAGTACATGAACGACGCCCAGTTGTCGCATTTCAAGCGCATTCTTGAAGCGTGGCGCAACCAGCTCAGGGACGAAGTGGACCGTACTGTATCGCATATGCAAGAAGAGGCAGCCAACTTCCCTGATCCGGCCGACCGCGCTACTCAGGAAGAAGAGTTCAGCCTTGAACTGCGTAACCGTGACCGTGAACGCAAACTGATCAAAAAGATCGAGAAAACGCTGAAGAAAGTGGAAGACGATGATTTCGGCTACTGCGAATCTTGTGGCGTGGAGATCGGTATTCGTCGCCTCGAAGCGCGTCCGACCGCCGATCTGTGCATCGACTGCAAGACGCTGGCTGAGATCCGCGAAAAGCAGATGGCCGGCTAATACCGCTACTCTACATGATTGGAGCTGCATCAAGGCGGCAAGAATGCGCATCCCGATGAGCTTACTCAAGTAAGTGATTCGGGTAAGCAGGCGCAGCTAACACAGATGCAGTTTCAAGCATAACGAGTATGTTACCGCTGCGGCGTGCGCATCCGCGTGCGCCGCACAGAGAAAAGGGAACCCCTCCCCTCTGATATGCAAGAAAGTCATTATGTGGGGCGCTTTGCCCCATCGCCTTCCGGGGATCTGCATTTCGGCTCGCTGATTGCCGCTCTGGGAAGCTACCTTCAGGCTCGCGCCCAACGCGGGCAGTGGCTGGTTCGCATCGAAGATATCGACCCGCCGCGCGAAGTCCCCGGCGCCGCCGCTCGCATCCTGTCCGCGCTGGAACATTATGGTCTCCACTGGGACGGCCAGGTCATCTATCAATCCCAACGTCACGACGCCTATCGCGCCGCGCTGGATCTGTTGCAGCGCCAGGGGCTCAGCTATTACTGCACCTGCACCCGCAGCCGCATCCAGCAAATCGGCGGATTGTACGACGGCCACTGCCGCGATTTGCAGCTCGGCCCGCAGGGCGCCGCCATCCGCTTGCGTCAGACCGCCCCCGTTTACCGGTTCCACGATCGCCTGCAGGGAGAATTGCACGCCGATCCGGCGCTGGCGGGTGAAGACTTTATCATTCGCCGCCGCGACGGGCTGTTCGCTTACAACCTGGCGGTGGTGATCGACGACCATTTTCAGGGCGTGACCGAGATTGTCCGCGGCGCCGATCTGATCGAACCGACGGTGCGCCAAATTGCCCTTTACCGCCAGCTGCAGGCGCCGGTGCCCGCCTATGTGCATCTGCCGCTGGCGCTGGGCGCCAACGGCATCAAACTGTCGAAGCAAAACCATGCGCCGGCGTTGCCCGCCGGCGATCCGCGGCCGGTGCTGATCGCCGCGCTGAAATTTCTGCGCCAACCGCTGCCGGAAAGCTGGCAAGATCTTGACCTGCCATTATTATTGAGCTGGGCGATCGAACACTGGCGGTTGGAAAACGTGCCGCGTCAGGAGGCTATCCCTCTGGATGAAAACACGCCGGCATTCTCAAAGGAGCCATGGTGAGCTATGATTAGCCGCTATTTTTTGTTAGCTCCATTTTTATCAGTCACTATCGAGGTGTACCATTTTTACCCGAGTAGCCAACTTCTGTCGTAAGGTACTGACCCGCGATGACAAGCTGCCCCGCGACGACGCGGCGGCCGGCGATAAAAACGTAGTCCGCGAAGAGCGTGCCGCGGCGCCAAGCCGCCCTGCGCCGCAGCCGCGCGCCGCCGATAACGGCAGCAACGCCCCTGCCCGCCGCTCAACGCCGCGCAAGCGTCCGCCTTTCCCCCTCGCCGAGAGCAACGACTCGATGACCGTGATCCCGCGCGAACAGCACTCGATTTCGCGCAAAGACATCAGCGAGAATGCGCTGAAAGTGCTTTATCGCCTGAACAAGTCAGGCTACGAGGCTTATCTGGTCGGCGGCGGGGTGCGCGATCTGTTGCTCGGCAAAAAGCCGAAAGACTTCGACATCACCACCAACGCCACGCCGGAGCAAGTGCGCAAGCTGTTCCGCAACTGCCGCCTGGTCGGCCGCCGCTTCCGTCTGGCGCACGTGATGTTCGGGCCGGAGATCATCGAAGTGGCCACCTTCCGCGGTCACCACGAACAGAATCAGGAATCCGACAAGAATTCCTCCCAGCAGGCGCAAAACGGCATGCTGCTGCGCGACAACATCTTCGGTTCGATCGAGGAAGACGCCCAGCGCCGTGATTTCACCATCAACAGCCTGTACTACGGCGTGGCGGATTTCACCCTGCGCGATTACGTCGGCGGCCTGAACGATCTGAAACAAGGCGTCATCCGCCTGATCGGCGATCCGGAAACCCGTTACCGCGAAGATCCGGTGCGCATGCTGCGCGCGGTGCGCTTCGCCGCCAAGCTGGATATGCGCATCAGTGAAGAGACCGCCGAGCCGATCCCGCGTCTGGCTTCGCTGCTGCATGAGATCCCACCGGCGCGTCTGTTCGAAGAATCCCTCAAGCTGCTGCAGGCGGGTTACGGTTTCCAGACCTATCTGAAGCTGTGCGAATATCAGCTATTCCAACCGCTGTTCCCGCTGATCGCCCGCAACTTCACGCCGAACCACGATACGCCGATGGAGCGCATTCTGGTGCAGGTGCTGAAGAACACCGATCATCGCCTGCAGAACGACATGCGCGTCAACCCGGCCTTCCTGTTTGCCGCCATGCTGTGGTACCCGCTGCTGGAGCACGCGCAGAAACTGGCGCAGGAAAGTGGTCTGGCGTACTACGACGCCTTCGCGCTGGCGATGAACGATGTGCTCGACGAGCAGTGCCGCTCGCTGGCGATCCCGAAACGCATTACCACGCTGGTGCGCGATATCTGGCAGCTGCAGCTGCGCCTGTCTCGTCGTCAGGGCAAACGCGCGCACAAACTGATGGAACATCCGAAATTCCGTGCCGCCTATGATTTGCTGGCGCTGCGTGCGGAAGTGGAAGACAATCAGGAGATGCTGCGTCTGGCCGAGTGGTGGGGTGAGTTCCAGGACGCCACGCCGGCGCGGCAGAAAGCCATGTTGAGCACCCTGGGTGACGATCCGGCGCCGCGTCGCGCGCGTCAACGCCGTCCTCGTCGCCGGGCACCGCGTAAAGAAGGGGCATAATGATCCGCGTTTATATCGCGCTGGGCAGCAACCTGGCGCAGCCGCTGCAACAGGTTAACGCCGCGCTGGAGGCGCTGGAGCATCTCCCGCGCACCCGGCTGGTCACCTGTTCTTCGTTTTACCGCACCAAGCCGCTGGGGCCGCAAAACCAGCCGGACTTTCTCAACGCGGTGGTGGCGCTGGATACCCTGTTGCCGCCCGAACAGCTGCTCGACCATACCCAGGCGATAGAACGCAATCAGGGGCGCGTGCGCAAGGATGAACGTTGGGGGCCGCGCACGCTCGATTTAGACATCATGCTGTACGGTGACAAGGTGATCCATACCGATCGCCTGACCGTACCGCATTACGGCCTGAAAGAGCGCGAATTCATGCTCTACCCGCTGGCGGAAATCGCCCCCGATCTGATTTTCCCCGATGGCGAACCGCTCGCCAGCTGCCTCAAGCGCGTGCCGGAAAACGGCATGGCGCTGTGGCACTCGTCAAAACCGAAATCCTGACCCGCCTACAGCGCCAGCCGCGCGACGAACCCGCCTGTCGGGCGATTGGCGAAACTGACCTGTAAACCATGCAAGCCGGCGATACGCTGCACGATCGATAACCCCAGCCCGCTGCCGGTTTGCTCCTGTCCCGGCGGGCGATAGAAGCGTTCCCCCAACCGCGCCAGATGCTCTGTCGTCACCCCCGGCCCCTCATCCTCTACCGTCAGCGAGCGCTCGCTCAACGTCACGGTGACCGCGCCGCCCTGCGGGGTGTAACGCACCGCGTTGTCCAGCAAGTTGCGCAATAACAGTGACAGCAGCAAGGTCTGCCCCTGACGCACCGGCGGCGTTCCCTGCTGTTCATAACGCAGCGTCACGCCCGCCGCATGAGCCAGCCGATCCTGTTCCGCCAGGGTCATCATCACCAGTTCGTTCCAGTCAATGGGCGCCAGCTCGGCCAGATCCGACAGCGAATCCAGCCGCGACAGCGTCAACAGCTGATCCACCAGCCGGGTGGCGCGATCGATGCCGACCGTCAGATTGTCCAGCGCGTGCTCGCGCATCGGCGCATCGTCCCCCGCCAACTGCACCACTTCGGTCTGCACCCGCAATGCCGCCAGCGGGCTGCGCAATTCGTGCGCGGCATCGGAGGTGAAACGCCGCTCCCGCACCAGCAGCGCATTGATGCGGGCGAACAGCGCGTTGAGCGCATCCACCAGCGGGCGCACCTCGGTTGGCACCTGGCGCGCATCCAGCGGCGTGGCGTCATCGGGCGCGCGCCGGCGCAAACCGGCGGCTACCGCACGCAGTGGCCGCAGCTCGCGCCCAACCATCAGCGCGATCAGCAGCATCAGCACCGGCAGCGTCGCCAGCCAGGGCACCAGCTGGCCAGTCACCATGCCCAGCGCCATATCGCGCCGGTAATCCCACTCCTGGCCGACCACGATGCGGTAGCGCCCGTCGGGGCTGGTCAACCATACCAGGCGCCAACTGTCGTCATCGCCTTTGCGTTCGCCGTCGGTAAAACCTTCACGCTCCCCGTCAAACAGGAAGTCGGCACCGTTCTCGCCGTCGTTGAGCAGCATCTTGCCTTGGCGATCGAAGATGGCGAACGCCAGCGCGTCATCATCTTGCTCACCCCGTTTGCCATGATGCACCAGCTTCTTGGTTTTCGGCAGGCTGCGCGCGCTTTCATCGGCCAGCAGATCGCCGAGGTTAGCGGTCGCCAGCCGCTTGGCGAACAGCATCTGCTGGGTGTCGAACACTTCGTTGATGGTATTGCGCGACATCACCCAGGCCACCACGCTGGCAGTGCACCAGGTCAGCAGCGCCAGCAGGCTGAAAATCAGGATCAGACGCAGCCGCAGGCTGAGGCGCTTCACGGAGCATCCCCCAGCGTATAGCCCACGCCGTGGATGGTGCGGATGAAGCCGTTGCCCAGCTTGCGCCGCAGGTGGTGAATATGCACCTCCACCGCGTTGCTGCTCACCTCGTCGTCCCAGTTGTACAGCTTCTCCTGGATCAACGGCCGCGCCAACACGCGCCCTTTGTTGTGCAGAAACAGCTCCAGCACCGCCAATTCGCGCGGCGTCAGCGTCACCGGTTCGCCGTTGCAGCTCACGCTGCGGGTGGCGCTGTCGAACACCACGTTGCCGTGCGTCAGCTGTGGCATCAGTTGGCCGTGACGACGGCGGATCAGCGCCTGCAGGCGCGCCGCCACTTCGGCCAGCGCGAACGGTTTGCACAGATAGTCGTCGGCGCCGCTTTGCAACCCGCTGACCCGTTGCTCCAACGCATCGCGGGCGGTAAGGATCAGCACCGGCACATCCTGCCCGGCCTGGCGCCACTGGCGCAGGAGATCCAGTCCATCGAGGCCCGGCAGGCTGAGATCGAGGATCACCGCGTCATACGGCGCGCTGCCCAGGGCGTTTTTACCAACCGCGCCGTCGGTGAACCAGTCCAGATTGAAGCCGAGTTTGGTCAGCCCGGCCTTGATGCCGTCCCCGATCAGTTTGTCATCTTCGATCAGCAGAATTCGCATGAGTATCCCTTTTGAGTCATGACGCCATTGCACCACAAGGTTCTTAAGAACCGCTTAAGCATGGCGATCCGCGCTACCCACCCCGATAGGGTTACAGTAGAATGGCTGCACTTTTTTGCAGCCTGGGCCTGCGTAAGCCGCACGGCCCGTTTCAGGAGACGTTGTGATGAAACCCACCACCGTGACCCATTTGCGCCAGTGGAAACAGGAGCAACGCAAGTTTGCTACCCTTACCGCCTACGATGCCAGCTTTGCCAAGCTGTTTGAAGAGCAAGGCATTAAAGTCCTGTTGGTGGGCGATTCGCTGGGCATGACGCTGCAGGGCCACGACTCCACGCTGCCGGTCACCGTCGCCGACGTCGCCTACCACACGCGCGCCGTGCGCCGCGGCGCGCCGGCCTGCCTGTTGCTGGCCGATTTGCCGTTCATGAGTTACGCCACCCCGGAACAGACCTTCGCCAACGCCGCCGAGCTGATGCGCGCCGGCGCCAACATGGTGAAACTGGAAGGCGGCAGCTGGCTGTGCGACACGGTGAAAATGCTCGCCGAACGCGCGGTGCCGGTATGCGGCCACCTGGGGCTGACGCCGCAGTCGGTCAACGTGTTCGGCGGTTATAAGGTGCAAGGGCGCGACGAACTGGCCGCCAAACAGCTGCTGCAGGACGCGCGGAATCTGGAGCTGGCCGGCATTCAGCTGCTGGTGCTGGAGTGCGTGCCGACCGAGCTGGCACGCCAGATCACCGAAGCGCTCTCCATTCCGGTCATCGGCATCGGCGCCGGCAACGGCACCGACGGCCAAATCCTGGTGATGCACGACGCCTTCGGCATCACCGGCGGCCACACGCCAAAATTCGCCAAGAACTTCCTGGCGCAAAGCGGCGATATCCGCACGGCGGTGCAACACTACATTCAGGAAGTGGAGCAAGGCCTCTATCCGGCGGCTGAACACTCTTTTAACTAAGCGATGGTTCCAGGAGTCACCCAATGATTATTATCGAAACCCTGCCGCTGCTGCGTCAGCAGATCCGCCGCTGGCGCCAGGAAGGCAAGCGCATCGCACTGGTGCCGACCATGGGCAACCTGCACGACGGCCATATGACGCTGGTCGATGAAGCGCGCGCCCGCGCCGACGTGGTGGTGGTGAGCGTCTTCGTCAACCCGATGCAGTTCGATCGCCCGGACGATCTGGCGCGCTACCCGCGCACGCTGCAGGAAGACAGCGAGAAGCTGACCCGCCGCGGCGTCGATCTGGTGTTCGCGCCGGCCCCGGCCGCGGTCTATCCGCACGGGCTGGAGCAGCAAACCTATGTCGACGTGCCGGGCATCTCCACCATTCTGGAAGGCGCAAGCCGGCCGGGCCACTTCCGCGGCGTTTCCACCATCGTCAGCAAGCTGTTCAACCTGGTGCAGCCTGATTTGGCCTGTTTCGGCGAGAAGGACTACCAGCAATTGGCGCTGATCCGCAAAATGGTGGCGGACATGGGTTACGACATCGACATCGTCGGCGTGCCGACCGTGCGCGCCAAAGACGGCCTGGCCCTCAGTTCACGCAACGGTTACCTGACCGCCGAAGAGCGCAAGGTTGCGCCGCAGCTGAGCAAAATCATGAACGCGCTGGCGCAGCAGCTGGCCAATGGCGAGCGCCATGTCGAAACGCTGTTGGAACAGACCGCCGAGCAACTGCGCGCCGCCGGCTTTACGCCGGATGAGCTGTTTATTCGCGATGCCGACAGCCTGCAGCCGCTGACGGTGGACAGCCAACGGGCGGTGGTGCTGATGGCCGCCTGGCTGGGCAAAGCGCGGCTTATCGACAACCAGCAGGTTGACCTGACGCTGTAAGTCATTTTTTATACTGTCGTCATCCTGCCGCCCTGACCATAGGTAGACAATGGCGGAACGATCGGTGACGATAGAGATTGCAGGGATGCAGGAGAGATGTTCAACCCCAACGCCTGTGAAGGCCGATATTCAGTTAGGTAAAGCTATGATACGTACTATGCTGCAAGGCAAGCTGCATCGCGTCAAAGTCACTCAGGCTGACTTGCACTATGAAGGATCCTGCGCCATCGATCAGGACTTCCTGGAAGCGGCCGGCATTCTGGAATATGAAGCGATCGATATCTACAACGTGGATAACGGCCAGCGCTTCTCCACCTACGCCATCGCCGCCGAGCGCGGTTCGCGCATTATTTCGGTCAACGGCGCCGCCGCGCGCTGCGCCTGCGTGGGCGACAAACTGATCATCTGCTCCTATGTGCAAATGACCGACGCCGACGCCCGCCAACATCACCCGAAGGTCGCCTATTTCGAGGGTGACAACAACCTGCAGCGCAAGGCGAAAGCCGTGCCGGTTCAGGTCGCCTGACGGTAAAACGGGCGCCTCGCGCGCCCGTTCTTTTCCTTACTGCACCACCGTGCCCGGCTTGTTGGCTATCCGATCCGCCATGGTCTGGATCGAGTCGGTGCGCAGAATATACAGCCGCTTCAACGTATAGGGATTATCCCCCGGCTTCACCTTGCCCTGCACCGTGGTCACCGCCAGATGGAAACCGGCGTCCTGTGCCGCCTGGATAGCCCGCTGGTTATAGCCGCCGAACGGGTAGGACAGATACAGCACGTGCGGGTTGAACTGCGACAGCGCGCGGCGCGAGCGCTCAAAATCGAACTCGATATTATGCAGCGAACGGCTCAGCAAAATCGGCTGGCGATTGCCGTCGGTGCGGTGCAGGAAGTGGGTGTGCGACTGCACGTCGAACACGTCCTGAATCTGCTTCAGCTCCGAGACGCTCATAAACTGCAGCGAGTCCGGGTTCCATTTCTGCGGATGGCGCTTGATGCGCGAAGAGATGATGAACGCCGTCGCGCGGAAACCGTAATCCTTCAGCACCGGGTAAGCGTAGCGATAAACCGACTTCAGCCCGTCGTCGAAGGTCAGCACGATCGCCTTGCCCGGCAGGTTGATCTGGTTCTTCAGGTAGGCTTCCAGCTGATACAGCGAAATGGTGTCGTAACCCGCCTGCTTCAGGTAGGTCATCTGGTTGCTGAACGCCACGTCTGAGGTGGTGGTCGAGGTGTGGCGGAAGCGTTTATTCTCTTCGTTTTTCAGCAGGTGGTGGTAAGTCAGCACCGGGATGCCGTTATCGATCTCACAGTCCAGCTCATTGACGAACCCCAGCCGATCGCCGATGTTGACCTCGTACCAGGTATTGTTCAGCCGATCCTTCAGCTTGCCGATGATCGGATAACGCAGATTGCCTTCCAGCGTGCCGAAGACCTCGCTGTCCTTGTCCGCCGCGGTGTATACGTCGATCGCCTTTTGGGTGATCAGATTCTGGTTGGTCAGCGGCTTGTTCAGCTCGCCCAGATCGTCTTGCACCTTGCGCGACTTCTTCAGCTCGCGCACGTCGTCTTTATCGATAAAGCCGGTGCCGTGCCCGAATTTGAATTCGTAGTATTCCGCATCCGCCGGGAACACCTGGATCAGTTGCCCGCGCTTCACTTCCCCTACCGGGATCACATGCTCGCCCACCAGCGAATAGACTTCGCTGTCGCGCTGCGCTTCCATGTATTCAGATTTAACCGCGCCGTCTTCCGACAGCAGATTCGCCAGGCTCACAGGGGAAACCAACGACATCAGAATGCCGAGTAACCCAGTCGCCAACTTGTATTGAGGCCGCATGATGATGTTCTGCTTACGAGTGCGTAATGACAAAAATGAAGGAAATGTGGAGCGCCAGCATAGCACGATTTGAACAGCGGGGAACTAGCGGTTATTTGAGCGATTCTATTGATTTACGCGCCGCCTGCGCCAAATCGGGAAAAGCGCCCCCGCCGGGAAAACGAGGGCGCATCAGGATCAGCTGCGCAGGCCGCGGCCGCGTTCGATCAGGTACCAGGACAGCAGGTAGAACACCGTGATAAACGCCACCAGCACCGCCATGGTGAACGCCAGCGGCACGTCGTTGATGCCGAGGAAACCGTAGCGGAAACCGCTGATCATATAGACGATCGGATTCAGCTTGGACACCGCCTGCCAGAATGGCGGCAGCAGCGACAGCGAGTAGAACACCCCGCCCAGGTAAGTGAGCGGCGTCAGCACGAAGGTCGGGATCAGGCTGATGTCGTCGAAAGTGGTGGCGAACACCGCGTTGATCAGCCCCGCCAGCGAGAACAGGATCGCCGTCAGCAACAGCGTCAGCGCAATCACCCACCAGGCGTGCACCTGCAGCGGCACGAAGAACAGCGAGATGATGGTCACCAGCACGCCGACGCAGATACCGCGCGCTACGCCGCCGCCGACATAGCCGGCGATCACCACATGGGTCGGCACCGGCGCCACCAGCAGTTCCTCAATATTGCGCTGGAATTTGGCGCTGAAGAACGACGACGCGACGTTGGCGTAGGAGTTGGTGATCACCGCCATCATGATAAGGCCGGGCACGATGAACTGCATGTAGCTGAAGCCGTGCATATCGCCGATGCGCGACCCGATCAGGTTGCCGAAGATGATGAAGTACAGCGTCATGGTGATCACCGGCGGCACCAGGGTCTGGATCCAGATGCGCGCGAAGCGGTTCACCTCTTTGGCCCAGATGCTCTGTAAGGCCACCCAATACAAACGCGTCATGCTTTCTCTCCATTACCGTTAACCAGGGTGACAAACAGCTCTTCCAGGCGGTTCGCCTTGTTGCGCATGCTCAGCACCTGCACGCCCTGTGCGCTCAGCTGGGCGAACAGGCCGTTCAGCCCCTGTTCACGCATCACCTCCACTTCCAGCGTCGAGGTATCCGTCAGGCGGCTGCGGTAACCGTCCAGCTTCGGCAGCGGGCTTTTCGCCGCCAGATCGAGGATAAAGGTTTCCGACTTGAGCTTGGCCAGCAGCCCCTTCATCGAGGTGTTTTCCACCAGCTCCCCGTTCTGGATGATGCCGATGTTGCGGCACAGCATCTCCGCCTCTTCCAAATAGTGGGTGGTGAGGATGATGGTGGTGCCCTGGGCGTTCAGCTCTTTCAGAAAGCCCCACATCGAGCGGCGCAGCTCGATATCCACCCCGGCGGTCGGTTCATCGAGGATCAACAGCTTTGGTTGGTGCATCAACGCGCGGGCGATCATCAGACGGCGCTTCATGCCGCCGGACAGCATGCGAGCACGCTCGTTGCGCTTGCCCCACAGGTCCAGCTGATTGAGGTACTTTTCGGCGCGCGCCATCGCTTCACGCCGCGTGACGCCATAGTAACCCGCCTGGTTCACCACGATCTGCAATACGGTCTCAAACGGGTTGAAGTTGAACTCCTGCGGCACCAGGCCAAGCTGGCGCTTGGCGTTGACGATGTCTTTATCGATGTCGTAACCGAACACCCGCACGCTGCCGGCGGTTTTATTCACCAGCGAGCTGATGATGCCGATGGTGGTGGACTTTCCGGCGCCGTTTGGCCCCAGCAGGGCATAAAAATCCCCCGCCTCGACGCTCAGGTCGATGCCGCGCAGCGCCTTGACGCCACCGGCGTAAGTCTTGGTCAGCTGCGCTAATTCCAGTGCATAATTCATATGTAAAATAGTACCTTATAACGATGAGTATGCCGCCGCGCCCCCTGTTTGCGAGGCTTGAAACAATAACAATAATCCTAGCATCGACGGCGTTTTCACTGAGTCGAATCCGTGCGGTAAATGAGGTTGCACCACTGTTCCGATTTCCAAATTGTGACGCTTACCCTATATTACCCCAACGCAATCTGTTCGTTACGGGTCAATCACCTCCATGAAAGAAATCGAAGAGCTTATCGCCAACAACCAGGCCTGGTCGGCCAATATCAGTCAGGAAGACCCGGATTTTTTTGAACGTTTAGCCCAGGCGCAAAAGCCCCGCTTCTTATGGATTGGTTGCTCTGACAGCCGCGTTCCCGCAGAACGCCTGACCGGCCTCGAGCCGGGTGAACTGTTCGTCCATCGCAACGTGGCGAACCTCGTTATCCACACCGATCTTAACTGCCTGTCGGTGGTGCAGTATGCGGTAGATGTGCTGGAGGTCGAACACATCATCATCTGCGGCCACCTGGGCTGCGGCGGCGTGCAGGCCGCGGTGGAAAACCCGGAGCTGGGGCTGATCGACAACTGGCTGCTGCACATTCGCGATCTGTGGTACAAGCACAGTTCGCTGCTGGGCGAGCTGCCGCCGGAACAGCGTTTCGACATGCTGTGCGAGATCAACGTCATTGAGCAGGTATACAACCTGGGCCACTCCACCATCATGCAATCGGCCTGGAAACGCGGCCAGAAGGTGATGATCCACGGCTGGGTGTACGGCATTCAGGACGGCCGTCTGCGCGATATGGAAGTGCTGGCGACCAGCCGCGAGAGCCTGGAGATGGGCTACCGCAAAGCGATAGCCAAACTGAAGCAGGATAAAGGCGTATAATCCCGCCGCGGGCGCGGCAGGCCGCGCCCCACATCAATTACTCGTCCAGCAGCACCACTTTGCCGACGTACGGCAGGTGACGGTAGCGCTGGGCGTAGTCGATGCCATACCCCACCACGAACTCATCCGGGATCGAGAAGCCGACATATTCGACCGGCACCTGCACTTCACGGCGCTCAGGCTTGTCCAGCAAGGTGCAAATCGCCAGCGATTTCGGCCCACGCAGCGCCAAAATCTCGCGCACTTTGTTCAGCGTGTTGCCGGAATCATGATGTCTTCCACGATCAGCACGTCTTTGCCGCGAATGTCTTCGTCCAGATCCTTGAGGATCTTCACGTCGCGAGTGGTGGACATGCCGCTGCCGTAGCTGGAAGCCGTCATGAAGTCGACTTCATGCGGCACGTCAATCGCGCGGCACAGATCGGCCATGAACATGAAGGAGCCGCGCAGCAGCCCGACCAGCACCATGTCACTGCCGCTGTCGCGGTAATGTTCGGTGATCTGGCTGCCAAGTTCGGCGATACGGGTCTTAACTTCCTGCTCGGAAATCATTACGTCTACAGTGTGTTTCATAGTATTCAGGTCAGTTGCCGGAAGAAAGGCGCAGAGTTTAGCATAGCCTTTCGCCGGTGGCGACGCGAGCGCACCGCCACCTGAGCGATAGGCCGCGATCAATCGGCGACGGTAAAGCCCATCATCATGCCGGTATCTTCGTGTTCCAACAGGTGGCAGTGGGCCATATACGCATGTTCGCTGCTTGCCGGATGATCGAAACGCACCAGCACTTCGCTGCGCCAACCTTCGACGCGCACCGTGTCCTTCCAGCCGCTGCGATGCGCCGCCGGCGGTTTGCCGTTTTCCGACAGGATACGGAACTGGGTGCCGTGAATGTGGAACGGGTGCAGCATCATGTCGCCCTCGCCGGAAATGGTCCATTTTTCATACTGGCCCCGTTTGGCGGCGAACATCGGTTTGTTCATGTCGAAGGCCTTGCCGTTGATCATGTTGCCGTGGCTGAAGTCGAACGGTTTGGCGTTGCCCTGCGCGCCGCCATGATCCATCCCTGCCATCTTGCCATGATCCATGCCTTTCATGCTGCTCATGTCGCCGTGGTCCATGCCCTGCATGCCGCCCTTCTCCATGCCCTTCATGTTACCGTGGTCCATACCTTTCATGTCTCCAGCGCCCGTCGCGCCATGATTCATGCTCATGCCGGCCATCGCCTGATGACCATAACGATCCATCAGCGCCTGCATGCCGAGCATATCCAGCTGCGGATCCATCATCAGCTGCAGCCAACGCTCCTGGATGCCGGCGGTGGCAGGCAATGTCGGCAGCTTCACCAGGCTGTCCGGCATGGTTTTGATGCCCTGCGCCAACGACGGCTGAATGCGCAACACCGGCAGCGGCCGATCGAATGGCGCCAGCGTCATGCCCATCTGTTTCACCGGCAACGTCACGATGTCGAATGCTTTCCCGTCGGAGGCATCGACCAGCACTTCAAAGCGCTCGCCCATCAGCATCGGCAGCTCGGTCAGCTTCACCGGCTCCGCCAGAAAACCGCCGTCGCTGGCGATGACGTACAGCGGGCGGTTGTCACTGGCCGCCAGATTCAGCGAGCGGGCGTTGCAACCGTTGAGGAAACGCAAACGCAGCCAACCGCGCGGCGCCAGATGTTGCGGGTACTGCGCGCCGTTGGTAAACATGCGATCGCCAAACCAACCCACCGCCGCGCTCATCACGTCCAGCCGATATTCGATCTGGGCATCTTTGCCCAAGCGCTTATCCTGCAGGATCACCGGAATGTCATCCTGCCCCCAGGTTTTCGGCAGCGGCAGTTTGGCGCTTTCATCGTCTTCCAGCAGCACCAGCCCCGCCAGCCCCATCATCACCTGGCTGCCGGTTTTACCGTGGGTATGCGGGTGGAACCAGCAGGTGGCCGCCGGTTGATCGACGGTGAAATTCACCGTGCGCGTTGCGCCGGGATGGATCAACGCCTGCGGGCCGCCATCGACGTCGCCGGGGATTTCCAGGCCGTGCCAGTGGACGGTACTGGCTTCCGCCAGGCTGTTTTTGATATCGACCGTCACCGGCTGACCCCGCTGCAGCTTCACCGCCGGCCCGAGCAGCGCGCCGTTGAATCCCCAGGTTTTGGTGGCGGCGCCGGGCAACCAGCGGGTTTCCCCCGCCTGCAGCGCCAGCGCAATCTTTCCCTGCGCGTCGGGCGTTAACAACGGGGGCACCGGCAGAGCCGGCCGCTCGGCCGCTAAGGCGGCCCGGCTCCATAACGGCAATGCGCTCGCGGCGCCCAATGCAGCGGTCAATTTAATAAAATCACGGCGTAACATCGCTGACTCCCTTTTCTCAGTGACATAACTCAACGCAGCCAGCCTAAACCTTCCCCCAGGCGGAAGGTCAAGCCTTTCCTGGCGGTATTTTAAGCTATGCCTCACAATCAAGAGCGCGCCGTGGGTGAGCGCTATGGCAGCGCCCGTCAGCAATAAAATTTGGTGCCTTTACAGGCAAGTGTGGTAACGTCTGCAGACGACAAACAGGCCTATTTCATGATGAAAAAAACAACGTTAACGATGCTGTTGCTGGCGATGCTGGGCTTCTCCAACGCCAGTCTGGCGCTGAATGAATCCGAGGCGGAAGATCTGGCCGATCTGACGGCGGTATTTATTTATTTGAAAAATGATTGCGGCTACAACGATTTGCCAAATGCGCAAATCAAGCGCGCCATCGTCTATTTCGCGCAACAAAACCGCTGGGATTTGAGCAACTACAACAGCTTTAACATGAAGGCGCTGGGCGAAGACAGCTATCGCGATCTGAGCGGCATCGCCATTCCAACGCCCAAGAAGTGCAAATCGCTGGCGCGCGACTCCCTGAGCCTGCTGGCCTACGCCAATTAATCTTCCCCCTCGCCCGTCCGCCCTCCGCTCTCTCTGTCTGAAATTCAACCGTGCATCGCCAGGCAGAGTTAGCTATGATGTTGCGCCGATTTTTCATGGCTGTTATTACGGAGTTTCCCGCACATGACCCAGAAAGAAATTTGGTACGAAACGCTGCATACGGGCTTCGGCCAGTACTTTTCGGTAGAGAAGGTGCTGTACCGCGAGAAGACCGATCATCAGGATCTGGTGATCTTCGAGAACCCGGTGCTGGGGCGCGTGATGGCGCTCGACGGCGTGGTGCAAACCACCGAGCGTGACGAGTTCATCTATCACGAAATGCTGACCCACGTGCCGCTGTTGGCGCACGGCCAGGCGAAGAAAGTGCTGATCATCGGCGGCGGCGACGGCGGCATGCTGCGCGAAGTCAGCCGGCATCCTGGCGTTGAGCAGATCACCATGGTCGAAATCGACGCCGGCGTCGTCGAGTTCTGCCGCCAGTACCTGCCCAACCACAGCGCCGGCGCCTATGACGATCCGCGCTTCAAGCTGGTGATCGACGACGGCGTCAACTTCGTGAATCAAACCGACGAAACGTTCGATGTGATCATCTCCGACTGCACCGATCCGATCGGCCCCGGCGAAAGCCTGTTCACCTCGGCGTTTTATGAAGGCTGCGCCCGCTGCCTGAATGAGGGCGGCATTTTCGTCGCGCAAAACGGCGTCTGTTTCCTGCAGCAGGACGAGGCGGTCAACAGCCACGCCAAACTGAGCCGCTACTTTAGCGACGTCAGCTTCTATCAGGCGGCGATCCCGACCTATTACGGCGGCATCATGACCTTCGCCTGGGCGAGCCAGAACCCGGCGCTGCGCCAGCGCGATCTGCCAACCCTGCAACAGCGCTTTAACCAAAGCGGCCTACACTGCCGTTATTACAACCCGGCAATTCACGTCGGCAGCTTTGCCCTGCCGCAATATTTGCTCAATGCCCTGAACGTAACACGTTAAGCGAGAAGATAAAGGAGGTGGCCCAAATTGCATAAGCTAAAACTGCACGGCTTCAACAACCTGACCAAGAGCCTGAGTTTTTGTATTTACGATATTTGTTACGCCAAAACCGCGGACGATCGCGACGGCTATATCGCCTACATAGACGAACAATATAACGCCAACCGGCTGACCGAGATCCTGAGCGAAACCTGCTCGATCATCGGCGCCAATATTCTGAACATCGCGCGTCAGGACTACGAGCCGCAGGGCGCCAGCGTCACCATCCTGGTCAGCGAAGAGCCGATCGATCCGAAAGACGTCGATACGTCGGAACACCCCGGTCCGCTGCCGAATACGGTCGTCGCGCACCTGGACAAGAGCCATATCTGCGTGCACACCTACCCGGAAAGCCATCCGGAAGGCGGGCTGTGCACCTTCCGCGCCGATATCGAGGTCTCGACCTGCGGCGTCATTTCGCCCCTCAAGGCGCTGAACTACTTAATTCACCAGCTGGAATCCGACATCGTCACCATGGACTATCGCGTGCGCGGTTTTACCCGCGACGTGAACGGCGTGAAACATTACATCGATCATGAGATCAATTCGATCCAGAACTTTATGTCGGAAGACATCAAGGCGCTGTACCACATGATGGACGTGAACGTTTACCAGGAAAATATCTTCCATACCAAGATGTTGCTGAAGGATTTCGATCTGAAGCACTACCTGTTTAACGCGGAGCCGGAGGCGTTGAGCGCAGCCGAACGCAAGCAGATCACCGATCTGTTATGGAAAGAGATGCAGGAAATCTATTACGGCCGCAATATTCCGCATCTGTGATGGAAAGGGCGCGGCGCGCCGCGCCCTGATGCTTAGTACTTCAGCATGAAAGAACGATAGGCCTTCAACACCAGCAGGAAATCCTCAACGCCGCAGAATGAGAGGCTTTCTTCGTCGTAGTAGTTCATCCCCTCTTCCATTTCGTCGCCCTCGAACTCCAGCTGATTGGCGCGGATCATCACTTCTTCACCATCCATCAGCAGCGTATATTCATGGCCTTCCAGCTGCCATTGGCGCTCGCTGCCTTTGACCTCGGCCGCGCCGGCTTCAATGCGGTCCAGCAGGTTGAAATCGCCTTTGACTTCTTCGTTGATCCAGTGGCCAATCGCTTCATGCCCCATCGAAAATCTGACGATCACCTGACCGGTGACGTCACGCAGAAATTCGTAATCCATAGCATGCCCTCCTGAGCCCTTTTTCTTAGTGTAAACATAAATGGCGGACTAACTCAGTGAGCGCTCGCAAAGTTGGCAACTGAGCAAAATAAAACGGGAGGCCAAGGCCTCCCGTTAAACAGTTGCGCAATATAGCGGCTTACACGGCGGTTTGGAAGATCACGCCGTCGGCTTTTTCGGTGTACTGGCCCAGCTGGTCAAAGTTCAGGTAGCGGTAGGTATCCGCCGCCGTCTTATCGACCTGCGCCATATAGGTCTGGTACTCGTCCGGCGTCGGCAGGCGGCCCAGCAGGGACGCTACCGCGGCCAGTTCGGCAGACGCCAGATAGACGTTGGCGCCGGTGCCCAGACGGTTCGGGAAGTTACGGGTTGAGGTGGAAACCACCGTCGCGCCGTCCGCCACGCGCGCCTGGTTGCCCATGCACAGCGAGCAGCCCGGGATCTCGATACGCGCGCCGCTCTTGCCGAAGACGCTGTAGTAGCCTTCTTCAGTCAGCTGAGCCGCATCCATCTTGGTTGGCGGCGCCACCCACAGACGAGTCGGCAGCTGGCCCTTGTGCTGATCCAGCAGCTTGCCCGCCGCGCGGAAATGGCCGATGTTGGTCATGCAAGAACCGATGAACACTTCATCGATTTTGCTGTTGGCCACGTCAGACAGCAGGCGCGCATCGTCAGGATCGTTCGGCGCACACAGGATCGGCTCTTTGATCTCGTTCAGATCGATGTCGATCACCGCTGCGTATTCCGCATCCGCATCGCCTTCCAGCAGTTGCGGATCCGCCAGCCATTTTTCCATGCCCTGAATACGGCGCTCCAGCGTACGGCGATCGCCGTAGCCTTCGGAGATCATCCACTTCAGCAGCACGATGTTGGAGTTCAGGTACTCTTCAATCGGCGCCTTGTCCAGCTTGATGGTACAACCGGCGGCGGAACGTTCGGCGGACGCATCGGTCAGCTCAAACGCCTGCTCGACCTTCAGATCCGGCAGGCCTTCGATCTCCAGAATGCGGCCGGAGAAGATGTTTTTCTTGCCCTTCTTCTCGACGGTCAGCAGACCCTGCTGGATCGCGTAGTAAGGGATGGCGTGCACCAGATCGCGCAGGGTGATGCCCGGCTGCATTTTGCCTTTGAAGCGCACCAGCACCGACTCAGGCATATCCAGCGGCATCACGCCGGTCGCGGCGGCAAACGCCACCAGGCCGGAACCGGCCGGGAAGGAGATGCCGATCGGGAAGCGGGTGTGGGAATCGCCGCCGGTGCCGACGGTGTCAGGCAGCAGCATGCGGTTCAGCCAGGAGTGGATCACGCCGTCGCCCGGGCGCAGCGAGACGCCGCCGCGGTTCATGATGAAGTCAGGCAGCGTGTGGTGCGTGGTCACGTCGACCGGTTTCGGGTACGCAGCGGTGTGGCAGAACGACTGCATGACGAGATCGGCGGAGAAGCCGAGGCAGGCCAGGTCTTTCAGCTCATCGCGGGTCATCGGGCCGGTGGTGTCCTGAGAGCCGACGGAGGTCATCTTCGGCTCGCAGTATTCGCCAGGGCGAATGCCGGCGACGCCGCAGGCGCGGCCGACCATTTTCTGCGCCAGCGAGAAGCCTTTGTTGCTGGCGGCTACCGGTTTGGCGATGCGGAACACGTCGCTGTGCGGCAGACCCAGCGCTTCGCGCGCCTTGGTGGTCAGGCCGCGGCCGATGATCAGCGGGATACGGCCGCCGGCGCGCACTTCATCCAGCAGCACGTCGGTTTTCAGCTCGAAGTTGGCGATCAGCGCGCCGGTTTCGTGGTTGCGCACTTCACCTTTGTACGGGTAAACGTCGATCACGTCGCCCATGTTCAGCTCGGACACGTCCACTTCGATCGGCAAGGCGCCGGCATCTTCCATGGTGTTGAAGAAGATAGGCGCAATCTTGCCGCCCAGCACCACGCCACCGCCGCGCTTGTTCGGCACGTGCGGGATGTCGTCGCCCATGAACCACAGCACCGAGTTGGTGGCGGATTTACGGGAGGAACCGGTGCCGACCACGTCGCCGACGTAGGCCAGCGGGAAGCCTTTCTTGTTCAGCAGCTCGATCTGTTTGATCGGGCCGACGCTGCCCGGCTGATCCGGCACGATGCCTTCACGTTCGTTTTTCAGCATCGCCAGCGCGTGCAGCGGGATATCCGGGCGCGACCAGGCGTCCGGCGCCGGAGACAGGTCATCGGTGTTGGTTTCGCCGGTCACTTTGAACACGGTGACGGTGATCTTTTCCGCCAGCTCCGGGCGCGACAGGTACCATTCGGCATCGGCCCAGGACTGCATGATCTGCTTGGCGTGCGCGTTGCCGGCTTTCGCCTTCTCTTCCACATCGTAGAAGTTGTCGAACATCAGCAGCGTGTGGGACAGCGCTTTGGCGGCGATCGGCGCCAGCTTTTCGTTGTCCAGGGCTTCGATCAGCGGATGAATGTTATAGCCGCCCTGCATGGTGCCTAACAGTTCAATGGCTTTCTCGGGGGTAACCAGGGGGGATGTCGCTTCACCTTTGGCGATGGCCGCCAGGAAACCTGCTTTGACGTAGGCGGCTTCGTCGACGCCCGGTGGAACACGGTTAATCAGCAGGTCTAACAGGAATTCTTCTTCGCCTTTTGGCGGATTCTTCAGTAGTTCGACCAGCGCGGCCATTTGGGTGGCGTCTAGCGGCTTAGGGGCGATGCCCTCAGCAGCACGCTCGGCTACGTGCTTACGGTATTCTTCTAGCACGACGTTCTCCTCGCTCTCATTGTCATTTATTGTGCCTGGCGTATATGCAAACCGGGTTTATACCCTTTGGGTTTCACTCTGTGGCTAGGCGATCGGCCCGTAAAGGCCCCGAAACGGTGATTGGGGCAAACAAGCACGGTCAAACAGCGTTACAGCATGAAAGACTGATGGGTAGAGCGCACGGCGATATTGATGCCATCTATCCTGACGGGGCACTGCTGTCGATGTCCTGGACTGTAAGGTACAGTGCCCGGTTCCGCTCAGCCAGCATATCAGGATTTGAAACGGTTGTTAATTCGTTCACATAAAAGCAACATTAAATCTTTGCTGAATCGTTGAGCGCAGCGTAATCGGCTGCCGGACAAACAGGGCATTATATCCACATAATTAAAATGGATATAAGCATGAGGATCGGAATTTGGCGCAGCGGCCACAAAAAACCGCGTTCTGCATCTGAGCAAAAAAAAAGCGGCCCCTTCTCAGGAGCCGCTTGTTAACCGGTCAAACCAGCAGAATTACTTCTTCTTGGCTTTCGGGTTAGGCAGGTCGGTGATGCTGCCTTCGTAGATTTCCGCCGCCAGGCCCACGGATTCGTGCAGGGTCGGGTGAGCGTGGATGGTCAGCGCGATGTCTTCCGCGTCGCAGCCCATCTCGATAGCCAGACCGATTTCACCCAGCAGCTCGCCGCCGTTGGTGCCGACAATCGCGCCACCGATGATGCGGTGAGTTTCTTTGTCGAAGATCAGTTTGGTCATGCCGTCTGCACAGTCGGAAGCGATCGCACGGCCGGAAGCCGCCCACGGGAAGGTGGAGGTTTCGTAGCTGATGCCTTTCTCTTTCGCTTCTTTCTCGGTCAGACCCACCCACGCCACTTCCGGCTCGGTGTAAGCGATGGATGGGATCACTTTCGGATCGAAGTAGTGCTTCATGCCGGCGATAACTTCTGCGGCGACGTGGCCTTCGTGCACGCCTTTGTGCGCCAGCATCGGCTGACCGACGATGTCGCCGATGGCGAAGATGTGTGGCACGTTGGTGCGCAGCTGTTTGTCGACGTTGATGAAGCCACGCTCGTCAACTTCAACACCGGCTTTGCCGGCATCCAGCAGTTTACCGTTCGGCACGCGGCCGATCGCCACCAGCACCGCGTCGTAACGCTGTGGTTCTGCCGGCGCTTTTTTACCTTCCATCGTGACGTAAATGCCGTCTTCTTTGGCTTCTACCGCGGTCACTTTGGTTTCCAGCATCAGGTTGAACTGCTTGCTGATACGTTTGGTGAAGACTTTCACCACGTCTTTATCTGCCGCCGGGATAACCTGATCGAACATTTCAACGACGTCGATCTGTGAACCCAGCGCATGGTATACGGTGCCCATTTCCAGGCCGATGATGCCGCCGCCCATAACCAGCAGACGCTCAGGGACGGTTTTCAGCGCCAGCGCATCGGTAGAATCCCACACGCGTGGATCTTCATGAGGAATGAATGGCAGTTGGATCGGACGAGAACCTGCAGCGATGATGGCGTTGTCGAAGTTGATGGTGGTTGGGCCGTTTTCGCCTTCAACAACCAGGGTGTTAGCGCCGGTGAACTTGCCCAGGCCGTTGACCACTTTCACTTTACGGCCTTTCGCCATGCCAGCCAGACCGCCGGTCAGCTGAGTGATGACTTTTTCTTTCCAGACGCGCACTTTGTCGATGTCGGTTTTCGGCTCGCCGAAAACGATGCCGTGTTCGGCCAACGCTTTGGCTTCTTCGATCACTTTGGCAACGTGCAGCAGTGCTTTGGAAGGGATACATCCCACGTTCAGGCAAACCCCGCCCAGAGTGGAATAACGTTCAACCAGAACGGTTTCAAGACCTAAGTCAGCGCAACGAAAGGCTGCAGAGTAACCTGCCGGGCCCGCCCCAAGTACCACGACCTGAGTTTTAATTTCAGTACTCATCATGACCTCTTAATTGATTGTCCGGCGGGTCAGACGTCATTTTTATTGCTAATCGATCTCATAACGCCCTTCATCCACCGGGACGCTTACACCGCGAGCAGTTTACAGAATTGTTAATAATCTGCAAAGCGTGTTCGAGTGACCCGTGTCTCAACAATTTTGTCGAGTTATGCAAAATCCGACAAAACTGCTACAGAATCGTCAGGGGCGCAGCATGCTGCGCCCCTTTTGCATTACATCACCAGACGGCGAATGTCGGACAACATGTTGTTGATGATGGTGATGAAGCGCGCACCATCGGCACCGTCGATAACGCGGTGGTCGAAGGACAGCGACATCGGCATCATCAGGCGCGGCATGAACTCTTTACCGTTCCAGACCGGCTCCATCGCAGACTTGGAGACACCCAGGATAGCCACTTCCGGCGCGTTGACGATCGGCGCGAAGTGAGTTGTCCCGATGCCGCCCAGGCTGGAGATGGTGAAGCAGCCGCCCTGCATCTCGCCCGCGGTCAGCTTGCCGTCGCGCGCTTTCTTGGAGATGGTCATCAGCTCGCGAGACAGCTCGGTGATGCTCTTCTTGTTCACGTCCTTGAACACCGGAACCACCAGGCCGTTCGGGGTATCTACCGCCACGCCGATGTTGATGTATTTCTTCAGCGTCAGCTTCTGACCGTCTTCGGACAGCGAGCTGTTGAAGCGCGGCATCTGCTCCAGAGCGGCAGCGACAGCTTTCATGATGAACACGACAGGCGTGAACTTCACGTCCAGCTTGCGCTTGGCCGCTTCTTCGTTCTGCTGCTTGCGGAACGCTTCCAGATCGGTGATGTCGGTTTTGTCGAAGTGAGTCACGTGCGGGATCATCACCCAGTTGCGGCTCAGGTTCGCGCCAGAGATCTTCTGGATGCGGCCCATTTCGACTTCTTCGATCTCGCCGAACTTGCTGAAGTCCACTTTCGGCCATGGCAGCATGCCTGGCAGACCGCCGCCGGCAGCAGCCGGGGCCGCTTCAGCGCGTTTCACCGCGTCTTTCACGTAAGCCTGAACGTCTTCGCGCAGGATGCGGCCTTTACGACCGGTGCCTTTCACTTTCGCCAGGTTAACGCCGAATTCACGCGCCAGACGACGAATGACCGGAGTCGCGTGCACGTAGGCCGCGTTCTCGGCGAACTCGCCTTTGTCTTCAGCTTTCGCAGCCGGAGCGGCGGCTTTAGCGGCGGCCGGCGCCGGAGCAGCGTCCGCTTTAGCGGCTGGAGCGGCGGCAGCGGCAGGCGCAGCGCCTTCCACTTCGAACACCATGATCAGGGAGCCGGTTTTCACTTTGTCGCCGGTCGCGATCTTGATCTCTTTCACGGTGCCCGCGAACGGCGCTGGCACTTCCATGGAGGCCTTGTCGCCTTCCACGGTGATCAGAGACTGCTCGGCGGCAACCTTGTCGCCCACCTTGACCATCACCTCGGTCACTTCGACTTCGTCACCGCCGATATCCGGCACGGCGACGTCTTTAGCCGCCGAGGCCGCAGGCGCTGCGGCGGCAGCCGGTGCTTGCGCCGCAGCCGGGGCCGCAGCGGAAGCGGCGCCGGCCACTTCAAACACCATGATCAGGGAACCGGTTTTCACTTTGTCGCCGGTCGCGATCTTGATCTCTTTCACGGTGCCCGCGAACGGCGCAGGGACTTCCATGGAAGCCTTGTCGCCTTCCACAGTGATCAGGGACTGCTCGGCTTCCACCTTATCGCCCACTTTCACCAGGATCTCGGTCACTTCGACTTCGTCGGCGCCGATATCCGGCACGGCAACGTCTTTGGCCGCAGCGGCAGCCGGGGCAGCTGCTGCCGCCGCCGGTTTTTCTTCCGCTTTCGCCGCCGGTGCAGCTTCCGCTGCGCCTGCCGCTTCGAAGATCATGATCAGTTTGCCGGTTTCGGTTTTATCGCCGACCGCCACTTTGATCTCTTTCACCACGCCCGCCTGCGGGGAGGGCACTTCCATGGAAGCCTTGTCGCCTTCCACGGTGATCAGCGATTGTTCCGCTTCAACTTTATCGCCGACCTTCACCAGAATCTCGGTGATTTCGACTTCATCTGCACCGATGTCCGGTACGTTGATTTCGATAGACATTATTCAGTACCTCTTAGGCCAGACGCGGGTTAACTTTTTCCGGGTTGATGTCGAATTTCTTGATTGCATCAGCAACCACGGAAGCTTCGATCTCACCGCGTTTAGCCAGTTCACCCAGAGCAGCAACCACCACGTAGGACGCATCGACTTCGAAGTGGTGACGCAGGTTTTCGCGGCTGTCCGAACGACCGAAGCCGTCGGTGCCCAGTACGCGATAATCGCTGGCCGGCACATAAGTACGAACCTGTTCGGCGAACAGTTTCATGTAGTCGGTAGAGGCTACCGCCGGCGCGTCGTTCATCACCTGAGCGATGTAAGGCACGCGTGGCGCTTCGGTTGGGTGCAGCATGTTCCAACGCTCGCAATCCTGGCCGTCGCGCGCCAGTTCGGTGAACGAGGTCACGCTGTAGGTGTCGGAACCCACGCCGTAGTCCTTCGCCAGGATCTGCGCAGCTTCGCGCACGTGGCGCAGGATGGCGCCGGAGCCCAGCAGCTGCACCTTGCCTTTGCTGCCTTCCAGCGTTTCCAGCTTGTAGATACCCTTGCGGATACCTTCTTCCGCACCCTGCGGCATCGCAGGCATGTGGTAGTTTTCGTTCAGCGTGGTCAGGTAGTAGTACACGTTTTCCGGGTTGTCGCCATACATGCGCACCAGACCGTCGTGCATGATGACCGCCACTTCGTACGCGTAAGCCGGATCGTAAGAGATGCAGTTAGGGATGGTCAGAGACTGAATGTGGCTGTGGCCATCTTCGTGCTGCAGACCTTCGCCGTTCAGGGTAGTACGGCCCGAGGTCCCGCCGATCAGGAAGCCGCGCGCCTGTTGGTCGCCCGCTGCCCAGCACAGGTCGCCGATACGTTGGAAACCGAACATCGAGTAGTAGATGTAGAACGGAATCATCGGCAGATCGTTGGTGCTGTAGGAGGTCGCTGCGGCCAGCCAGGAAGAGGCTGCGCCCAGTTCGTTGATGCCTTCCTGCAGGATTTGGCCTTTCTCGTCTTCTTTGTAGTAAGCAACCTGCTCACGGTCCTGCGGGGTGTACTGCTGGCCGTTCGGGCTGTAGATACCGATCTGACGGAACAGACCTTCCATACCGAAGGTACGCGCTTCGTCGGCGATGATTGGCACCAGGCGATCTTTGATCGACTTGTTCTTCAGCATCACGTTCAGGGCACGCACGAAAGCGATAGTGGTGGAGATCTCTTTGTTCTGCTCTTCCAGCAGCGAGCTGAAATCTTCCAGCGCCGGCATTTCCAGCTTCTGGGTGAACTCCGGCAGACGGGTAGGCACGTAGCCTTTCAGCGCCTGGCGACGTTCGTGCAGGTATTTGTACTCTTCGGAATCTTTCTCGAAGGTGATGTACGGCAGTTTTTCGATGTCAGCATCGGCAACCGGCACGTTGAAACGATCGCGGAAGTGGTGAACCCCTTCCATGTTCATTTTTTTCACCTGGTGAGCGATGTTTTTACCTTCCGCGGTTTCACCCATGCCGTAACCTTTGATGGTGTGGGCCAGGATAACGGTCGGTTTGCCTTTGGTGTCCTGCGCTTTTTTCAGTGCAGCGAAGATTTTCTTCGGATCGTGACCACCACGGTTCAGCGCCCAGATTTCGTCGTCGGTCATGTCTTTGACCAGCGCCGCGGTTTCCGGGTAACGGCCGAAGAAGTGCTCGCGCACGTAAGCGCCGTCTTTGGATTTGAAGGTCTGGTAGTCGCCGTCCAGGGTCTCGTTCATCAGCTGAACCAGTTTACCGCTGGTGTCTTTGCGCAGCAGCTCATCCCAACGGCCGCCCCAGATCACTTTCAGCACCTGCCAGCCTGCGCCGGAGAAGATGCCTTCCAGTTCGTTGATGATCTTGCCGTTACCGGTGACCGGGCCGTCCAGGCGCTGCAGGTTGCAGTTGATGACGAACACCAGGTTGTCCAGCTTCTCGCGGGTGGCGATGGTGATGGCGCCTTTGGATTCCGGCTCATCCATCTCACCGTCGCCCAGGAAGGCGTAAACGGTCTGCTCAGAGGTGTCTTTCAGGCCGCGGTGTTCCAGGTATTTCAGGAACTTCGCCTGATAGATGGCGCTGATTGGGCCCAGGCCCATGGATACGGTCGGGAACTGCCAGAATTCCGGCATCAACTTAGGATGCGGGTAAGAGGACAGGCCGTTGCCGTGCACTTCCTGACGGAAGTTGTTCATCTGTTCTTCGGTCAGGCGGCCTTCAAGGAAGGCGCGCGCGTAAACGCCCGGAGAGATGTGGCCCTGGAAGTAGACCAGGTCGCCGCCGTCTTTCTCGTTGCGTGCGCGGAAGAAGTGGTTAAAGCAGACTTCATAGAAGGTCGCGGAAGACTGGAAGGAAGCCATGTGGCCGCCCAGCTCCAGGTCTTTCTTGGATGCGCGCAGAACGGTCATGATCGCGTTCCAACGGATCGCAGAGCGAATGCGGCGTTCCAGATCCAGGTTGCCTGGGTAAGCCGGTTCGTCTTCTACCGCGATGGTGTTGACGTAGTTGTGCGCTGCAGCGCCGGCCGCAACGTTAACGCCGCCTTTGCGGGCTTCTCCCAATACCTGATCAATCAGAAACTGAGCTCGCTCAACACCCTCTTCACGGATGACCGATTCGATCGCCTGCAGCCAGTCGCGGGTTTCGATCGGATCCACGTCATTGTTTAAACGTTCTGACATGGTGGTATTCCTTATCTGTCTAATGGTTTGTTTGGAGCCTGTCTTCCTGTGCTCTGTGAAAAAACACACGAAGACAGGCCCATCAGTTTAGTTGCCGCTTAAGTACTTAACTAAGTACCTCGAACTTAACCCCCCCAGGCTGGTGTACCCTGAAGAGGACAGCTCTTAATCCTTGCGTTGCTGGAGACGCCGCAGCGATCTCTCGCGCCGAGTATGCTCCCGGCTGAGATCCAGCAAGATTTCCTCGATAAACGCCAAGTGGCGATGCGAGGCTTCACGGGCCTTTTCCGGCTCGCGTGCCACAATCGCCTCAAAAATTCCGGCGCGGTGGCTGCTCACTTTTGCCAACATCTCACGGCGCGAGTAGAGCAATTCAAAGTTCTGACGCACGTTCTGTTCCAGCATCGGCCCCATGCAGCGTAGCAGGTGAAGTAACACAACGTTGTGAGCGGCTTCAGTCACGGCGATTTGATACTGCATGACCGCATCGGCTTCGGCGTCGAGATCGCCGCTGTCTTGAGCCTGTTGAATCACGATGTGGCAGTCGCGGATGCGCGCCAGATCTTCATCGGTGCCGCGCAGCGCCGCGTAATAGGCGGCAATGCCTTCCAGCGCGTGACGGGTTTCCAGCAGATCGAACTGTGATTCGGGATGGTCGGCCAGCAGCTCGGCCAGCGGATCGCTGAAGCTCTGCCACAGATTAGTTTGCACGAAGGTGCCGCCGCCCTGACGGCGCAGGAGCAGCCCTTTCGCTTCAAGGCGCTGAATGGCCTCTCTCAGAGAAGGACGGGAGACATCAAATTGTTTCGCCAGCTCGCGCTCCGGAGGCAGTTTTTCGCCTGGGCGCAGTGTCCCCTCGAGGATCAGGTATTCGAGCTGTTGCTCGATAACATCTGACAACTTGGGTTGGCGGATTTTGCTGTAGGCCATGAGTGAATTCTTCTCTGCGAATGGCGCGGAGTCAATTGGTAATACCAATTTCAAAAACGTGACGGTAAAGTAACAAAGTATTCACCTCCTGTCCATACGGGCCTTGATCGAAATCAGGTTACCCGCACATTTTAACACCCCGCTGAAAACCCCGCTGCAAACCGGTAACGCCGTGATGGTATTACCATTTACGCGGCGGGTTGGGGATTTAACTTTTACCAAACCTTACGCAAGGCAGAGTGCAAACTTTTTGCCCGAGTTTTATTGCATGGTTATTACGCTTTAATGAATGGCTATTTGGCGAACAGCGCAACGGCGGTTCGTTCATTATTTGAACGCGGCCCACCGTTCAGATCTACGTTATTTTTGCGCATTATGTGATTTGTTGCTTATTTCATGCACTGAATCCCCCCTGCCGTCACACAACCCGCATTTTGTTTCCTAAACTGCTGCAATCTTAATCACTCACACGACAAAGCAGGTGCAAACCGACGCGCATAACATTATTCTCTGCCAAACGGTAGCGGCGCCGTGGAATTAATAGCTATAACGCCGTAAATAAAACAAAACACACATCGTAACCACTGCTTTACAGGCAGGTGGGCATTCACAACGACAGAGGGTTAGATTGATGGATGGTCAACAGCATGGTGACCAGCTGAAGCGCGGCCTGAAAAACCGCCATATTCAGCTCATCGCCTTAGGTGGCGCAATCGGCACCGGGTTATTTCTCGGTATCGCTCAAACAATAAAAATGGCCGGCCCGTCAGTGCTCCTCGGCTACGCCATCGGCGGCTTCATCGCGTTTCTGATCATGCGCCAGCTGGGGGAAATGGTGGTGGAAGAGCCGGTCGCCGGCTCCTTCAGCCACTTCGCCTACAAATACTGGGGCAACTTCGCCGGCTTCGCCTCCGGCTGGAACTACTGGGTGCTGTATGTCCTGGTGGCGATGGCGGAGCTGACCGCGGTCGGCATCTACGTGCAGTACTGGTGGCCGGAGATCCCCACCTGGGTTTCCGCCGCGGTATTCTTCCTGGCGATCAACGCCATCAACCTGGCCAACGTGAAAGTTTACGGCGAGATGGAGTTCTGGTTCGCCATCATCAAAGTGGTGGCGATTATCGGCATGATCGTGTTCGGCGCCTACCTGCTGTTCAGCGGCATGGGCGGCCCGGAAGCCACCGTCACCAACCTGTGGGCGCAGGGCGGGTTCTTCCCGAACGGCGTCATGGGCCTGGTGATGGCGATGGCGGTGATCATGTTCTCCTTCGGCGGCCTCGAGCTGGTCGGCATCACCGCCGCCGAAGCCGACAACCCGCAAAAAAGCATTCCGAAAGCCACCAATCAGGTGATCTACCGCATCCTGATCTTCTATATCGGTTCACTGGCCATTCTGCTGTCGCTGTACCCGTGGGGCAAAGTGGTCGAAGGCGGCAGCCCGTTCGTGCTGATCTTCCACGCGCTGAACAGCAACCTGGTGGCGACCGTGCTGAACATCGTGGTGCTCACCGCCGCGCTGTCGGTCTACAACAGCTGCGTCTACTGCAACAGCCGCATGCTGTACGGCCTGGCGCAGCAGGGCAACGGCCCGAAAAGCCTGCTGAAGGTCGACGGCCGCGGCGTGCCGGTGGTGGCCATCGGCATTTCCGCCCTCGCCACCGCGCTGTGCGTACTGATTAACTACCTGATCCCGGGCCGCGCCTTCGAACTGCTGATGGCGTTAGTGGTATCGGCGCTGGTGATCAACTGGGCGATGATCAGCCTGGCGCACCTGAAATTCCGCGCCGCCAAAAACCGCGAAGGCGTGGTGCCGAAGTTCAAAGCGTTCTGGTACCCGTTCAGCAACTACCTGTGCCTGCTGTTCATGGCCGGCATCCTGGTGATCATGTACCTGACGCCGGGCATTCAAATCTCGGTGCTGCTGATCCCGGTATGGGTGGCGATCCTGGCCGTCGGTTACGCCATCAAACAGCGCAGCCAACGTGTCGCCGGCGTCACCAGCCGTTGAATCGCGTGACCGCGCAATAAAATGGCCCGCAGATGCGGGCCATTTTTTTCGTCTGAACGCCGCTTACTTGCGCAGCGCTTTCACCTGCTCGGCGGTGACGTCCGCCGGCAAACCGCCCCAGGTCACCCGCAGGTAGTTTACCAGTTCCGCCACGTCGGCATCGCTCAGACGCTCGCCGAAGCCCGGCATGCTCTGCATGCTTTCACCGTTCGGGAACTGCTGGGCCGGCAGGCCGTCCAGCACCGACACGATCAGGTTCTTGCCGTCCGCCTGGCGCAGCGTGGCGTTATCGCGCATCGCCGGTGCGACGTGCGGTTTGCCTTCGCCTTCGCGCGCATGGCAGCCGGCGCACTGATCCAGATAGGTCATGCGCCCGGCATCGCTGCCCTGCCCCATTTTCACCGGCACTGCCGCCGGCGGCTGCTCGCCCATCAGATACAGCGCCAGCGCCTGATGGTCTTCCGGCGTCAAATGACGGGTGCTGAGATCCACCACCATATGCATCTCACTGAAGGCCGAACCCTGCGGCGCGAGGCCGGTGCCGAGGAAGCGGCTGACGTCCTGCGGCGTCCAGCCGCGCTGCGCCAGGCCGTGCGGCGTAATGTCCGGCGCCATGAAGCGGCCGAGATCGCCGCCCTGCATCGGCTTGCCGAGATCCATCTGCCCCAGCGCGCCGCGCGGCGTGTGGCATTCGCCACAGTGGCCCAGCACGTCGGCCAGATAGCGGCCGCGCTGCCATTGCGGCGAGCTGCCCTGCGAACTGGCCGGCAGCGGATCCTGGCTGCGGAACAGCAGATTCCAGCCGATCAGCGCCATGCGCTGGTTGAACGGGAACGGCATCTCGTTGGCCGGAATGGCCACGTCCACCGCCGGGCGCGTCATCAGGTAAGCGTAGATGTCATCGGCGTCCTGACGCGAAATGCCCTTGTACGAGGTGTAAGGCATCGCCGGGTACAGATGCCGCCCGCCCGGCGCCACGCCCTGCGTCAGCGCCAGGAAGAAGTCGTCCTTGCTCCAGCGCCCGATGCCGTGGTCGGCCGACGGCGTCAGGTTGCTGCCGTAAATCGTGCCGAACGGCGTGTCCAGCGGATAGCCGCCGGCCAACGGCGCCCCGCCGCTGGCGGTATGGCAGGCGGCGCAGTCGGCGGCCTGCGCCAGATAGCGGCCGCGCGCGATCTGTTCGGCGCTGGCGGTCACCTGCTGCACCGGGCCGTCGTAACGGCGGTTTTCCCGCCACCACAACAGCGCAATCACCACGATCGCCACCAGCACAATCAACACTGCGAGACGTTTTTTCATTGCGCCGTCTCCTTCAGCAGGCCCGGCGTTTTCAGCACCACGTCGCGCACCGCTTCGTAGTAGCGCACGTAGCCGGTGCAGCGGCAGATGTGGCTGTCCAGCGCCTGCTCGATGGCGTTCTCCAGCTGATCGCGGGCGATCGGCTCACGCTTGAGCTTTTCCACGAAGATGGTGGCGGCGTTGACGAAACCTGGCGTGCAGTAGCCGCACTGGAAGCTGTAGTGCTCCAGAAACGCCTGCTGGATCGGCGACAGCTCAACCACCTCCCCCTGTTCGTCCACCCTGGCGTGGCCTTCGACGGTGCGCACTTTCTTGCCGTTGAAGAAATGCGCGCCGGTGATGCAGGTGCGCACCTCTTCGCTGGTGCCGCTCGGGTGATCGACAATAGCCACGCAGGCGTGGCAAATGCCCTGCCCGCAGCCGAGGCGCGAACCGGTCAAATCGAGATACTCGTGCAGGAAATCGATCATCATCAAGCCTTCCGGCACCTCGATCGGGCCGTACTGTTTCTCGTTGATGGTCAGGGAAATCGGCTGGGTTTTAATGCTCATTGTAATACCTCACGAATATTTTCTGCACGAACGGGCAAATCACGGAAACGGTGGCCGGTGGCGTCGGCAATGGCGTTGACCAGCGCGGCCACGATCGGGATCATCACCACTTCCGCCATGCCTTTCGGCGGATCGGTTTCCGACAGCGCCGGCAGGATGTCGCCGCTCTGTTTCCATACCGCCACGTCGCTGGCGCGCGGCAGGTGGTAACGGTTGAAGTTCCAGGTGCCGTTGCCCGGGCCGTCTTCGTACAGCGGTAAATATTCGTGCAGCGCATGGCCAATGCCCATCGCCAGCCCGCCCTGCAGTTGGCCGGAAACCAGTTCCGGCACGATCAGGTTGCCACACTCCATGATCGAGTGGTGATTCAGCAACTCCACCTGGCCGGTGGCGATATCCACCGCCACTTCCGCCAACGTGCCGACGGCGCTGTAGTAGGTCACCGCCGCATTGTTGCGCTGGGTCGGCGGGTAGTAGACCTGCCCGCGCGCCAACGGTTTGAATTCGCCGCCGGCGTTGCGCAGCGCCATGCCGTCGATCGGCAGGCGTTCGCTTTTGCCGTTCAACGTGAAATCGGCCTCCGCCCACTGCCAGCGGTTGAACACATGCACCGCCGCGCCGGTGACGCCGCCCATCTGATAAGCCGTCTTGGCCAGCAGCTCGAGGCTCAGCACCGACATGCCCGCCGCCGTCAGGCCGCCTTCGACCCAACGCGCATCTTCGCGCCGCACCACCAGCGGCGCCGCCTGGCCGCCGCCGATACCAGCCTGCCACAGCGCCATCGCCGCCGGCCACAGGCCGTGATCGAAGATCAGGCGCGCCGCTTCGCGGGTGCTGTGCGAGAAGTAATAGGCCGAGTTGCTGGCGCTCGACGGCGAACAGTAGCTCGGCGTCCAGTTGGGGTTGGTTTGCAGCTTATCCTGCTCTTCCTGCGACATCAGGTAAGGATCGCCGCTGGTGACCATCGGCAATACCGACCAGTCGGTGACCGAGAAGTGCGCTTCGTCGGCCGGTTTGCCCAGCCACTGCGCGCACAATACCGACTGCGAGGTCGACATGCCGGTGCCCATCTCCGCGCCGCTGTGATGCAGGGTGATGCGGCCGTCTTCGCTCAGCTCCACCCGGGCGAACGAGGTTTCCGCCCCGGTGCCGAAGTCTTTCTGCACGCAGCCGAAGCCGACGCCATAGCGCTTGCCGGGATGGCGGCTCTCAAACTCGGCCTTGCGTTCGGCGCGCTTAAGCCATATCTCATGCTTCGCCGCCTTTTCCAGCACTTCATCGGCGCGGATCGCACCGGCCGGGATCGCCCCCTGGGTGTTTTTCATGCCGGATTTCAGCACGTTGCGCAGGCGGAACTCGATCGGGTCAATCTTCAGCTCGGCGGCCAACTCATCCACCATCATCTCGGTGGCGGCCATGCTCTGCAGCGTGCCGTAACCGCGCGCCGAACCGGCGTCGATGGCGCGTGAAGCCAGCCCGACCGACGACAGATCGCTTTTCGGGAAGTAGTAAATCGACTGGGCGGCGGTTGCGCCGACCATCACCACTGAAGGGGTAAAGTTGCTGCGGCCGCCGCCGTCCGCGGTCATGTCACCGAGGAACGACTGCATGACGCCGGTCTGCTTATTCACCGCGATGCGGTAGTTCATGTCGAACGCGTGGCGCTTCAACGCCGTCTGGAACTGTTCGAAGCGATCGTTGGCCAGGCGCACCGGGTGGCCGTCGCCATACATCGCCGCCACCGCGCCGTAATACGGGAAGTTGTAGTGGTCTTTCGAGCCGTAGCCCACGGTATAGCACGGGTGCAGGATCAGCTGTTTCACCGGCGGATTGCGCTTGGCCAGCATGCGCGGCATCTCGTCGGCCACTTCCTGCGGCGACTGAGTCGGCACCACCAGATGCAAGGTTTGCGTCTGCGCGTCGAACCAGCCGTTGGCGTTGTCCGGCTCCAGCGCCGAGGTGTCGATCGACTGCGTGGTGTAGCGGCGCGACATTACCAACCAGTCGGCCGGCGGATTCGCCAACTCGTCGGCGATCATCCCTGCATAGCGCATGCCTTCCTGATCCAGCTTGCCGCCCTCGCGCCCTTCCGGCCACACCGGCAGGTGTTTTTTCATCGACACCGGGAAGATCGGCGTGTCCTTCAGGCTGGAGAAGCGATCGTCGTCGAACGGCTGTTCTCCCCCCACCCGCACATAGCGGAAGCTGCCCCAGGGATCGCGCTCGAGCGGGCCGGTCACCGCGCCGTATTTGATGGTTTCTTCGCGGAATTTCAGCTTGTCCTTGGCGAAGCGGAAACGGGCGAAGTCGTGATAGATCAGGATCGCCACCGCCTGGCCGAGGTAGGCCGGAGTTTTGCCGCTCGGCAGCAGCATGTCGTCACCGTAGAACGCCGGAAAGGCCAGGCCGTCGCGCGCCAGATCTTCCGCCGTCACCAGGCGATCCGGCTGCAGATCGTCCCCCAACAGCGACAGATCGACCCCTTCGAACAACCGGTCGGCCTTGGTCACGCGCAGAATGAAGGCGTGCGCCTGTTTCTGCGGCCAGTGCGGCATGTCCACCGCGCGGATATCGCGCGCGAACACCTTCTGCCCCATGACCTTGGCGCGGCCGTCGATACGGAAACGCACGCGCTTGGCCTGCGGATCCCAATTGGGCGGCTGGAGGATTTTTTGCTCGAACAGCGCGGCGTAGGCGCGGCTGTACAGGGGGGCGAGGTACACGGATACCCCCGCAATCACGGCGCTTTTGATAAAGCGACGCCGCGACGGGTTGAAATTGCTCATAAATAAGTCCTTCACGTCTTTCTTGTAATTGGTTTTTGTTCGCGGTGTTGTTGCGCAAACGCTGACGACCTTGCCGTAGACGTCATAAGCATATGCTTATAACTAAAATTATGTGATGATTAACAGGCTGTTTTCAACAAAAAAACATTTGCAAAACACATAAGGTTTGTACGCTAATAAATAATTTGCGCAAACGCGGGCTTGAACCATGATCACGGGCATCATTATTACCGCCGCCGGACGCGGGGAGCGCTTTATTCGGGCCGGCGGCCAGGGCAACAAACTGAATGCCGGGTTTGCCGATGCGGCGGGCGAGCGGCGTTCGCTGTTCGAACACACCCTGCGCCAGGCGCTGGCTTCCGAGCTGCCGGTGCAGGTGGTGACCCGTCCGGATAATCTGCCGGTGCTGGCAGCCTGCGCCGCCAATCAGGTGCCGGTTACCCTGCTCGCCAGCGCGGGCCTCGGCGACTCGATCGCCGCAGGCGTTGCGGCCACGCCGCACTGGCAAGGCTGGCTAATCCATCTGGCCGATATGCCGTTCGTCGGCGCCGACGTTTTCCGGCAGGTGGCGAGCGCCTTACGGCAACACGCGATCGTACGCCCCAGCTATGCGCAACAGCCCGGTCACCCGGTCGGCTTTTCCGCCCTATTGCGCAAACAACTTTGCCAACTGCGCGGCGATAATGGCGCCCGTGGGCTGCTGCAAGGCGCAGCGGTGCACCTGTTGCCGCTTGAGCACCCCGGCGTCGTGCAGGATATTGATCTTCCATCGCAACTTCCGGCCAGCGAGTAAATTCACCTATGCAACATCTTGATGTCACCGTGGTCAGCCAGGCGATAAGCTGGCTGCAACACCAGCCGGTCTGGTTATGCACCGTCCTCAGCACCTATGGTTCTTCGCCGCGCTCGCCGGGCGCGTTGATGGCGGCGACCCGCGACGGCCGCTACAGCGGTTCGTTGTCGGGCGGGTGCGTGGAGGAGGACTTCCTGCGCCGCGTGGCCGCCGGGGAGTATCAGGCGGCCAGCCAGGTGATCCGTTACGGCGAAGGCGGTATGACGCCCAACGTGGCGCTGCCGTGCGGCGGCGTGCTGGACGTGCTGATCGAGTATCTGCCGGCGGGAGAAGCCAGCGTCGCTTACCTGCGACGCATCGCCGGCGCGCTGGAAGGGCATCACGCGTTGATCAAACGCCTGACGCTGCCCCACGCCTGCCACAGCCTCGAGCAGAGTCATTTCACCAGCGCCACCCAGGTGGAACGCCGGCTCGAACAGATTACCCTGCATATCGCGGCCGCGCCGCGCCTGCTGATCGCCGGGCTGTCCAGCGTGGCGCTGTACTGCGCCGATTTCGCCGTGGCGCTGGGGTTTGAGGTGCTGGTTTGCGAGAATCGCCCGGAGGCGCTGGATAACTTCGCCGCCGAGTTAAAACCGGGCGTGACGCTGCTGCGCCAGTTTCCGGCCAAGTTCATTGAGGACGGCGGTTGCCACGCCAATACCGCCGTCGTGGCGCTGACCCACGATCCGCGTATGGACGATCTGACGCTGATGGAAGCGATCCACACGCCGGCGTTTTACATCGGCGCCATGGGATCGCTGAGAAACAGCGCGCGGCGGCGCCAGCGGTTGCAGCAGATTGCCGAATTCACGCCGCAGGAGTTGGAACGCATCCATGCGCCGATCGGCCTGCCGCTGGGCAGCAAAACGCCGGCGGAGATCGCCCTGGCGGTGATGGCGGCGATCGTGCAGCAGAAAAACCGGCGGCCGGCCGCCGACGGGATCAGTGCAGCGGCACCACCGGCACCAGATGCTGCAGCTCCAGATGCAGCTCCTCTTTCCCGCTCAGCGAATAGCTGAACACCGTCATGTCCGGCCCGTCACCGCGGGCCAGCCCCATTTCGGGCAGCACCTGCGTGTAAATTTTAATGATGTGATCATTGAGCGCCACCGGCTTGCCGGAATAGCGAAAACGGCAAAACTCGCCGTGGATCTCCGGCAGCGGCTCCAGCGCCACGCCTTCACGCAGCGGATAGTCCGTCGTCACGCCCAGGGTATAGTCGACCCTGACCCGCTCGCCGTCCGGCACCAGTTGGGTAAACGAATAGGTTTGCGTCGGGCGCTCGCCCAACAAGGTGTAAAACTGCGCCCGCAGCGCGCTGCGCTGCGGCAGATGCGACTTATCCAACCTCTCTATGTCCAGGTGGTAAGCGTACTGCTTGCCGTGAAAAGCGTATTGCCCTCTGGCGATGCTGACGCGTTCGACCTCAATATCGCCGGGCTGGCTGGCCGCGAGTGAACGCACCAGATTGCTGAAGTCCTGTTTGCGGGCATGACGATAAACGCTGGGCGACTCGGCGAAGTGTTTCTTGAAACAGCGCGAGAACGTCTGCTGATTATCGAATTGATATTCAACCGAAATGTCCAGAATGCTCTTCTGCGTGAAGCGCAAGGCGAAGGCGGCGAGGTAGAGGCGACGAGCGCGGATGTAGGAGGCTAACGATAATCCGGTCTGCTTCTTGAACATGCGCTGCAGGTACCATTTCGTATAGCCTGACTTGGCGGAAACGATATCCAACGACAGCGGATTGGTCAGGTTATCTTCAATCCAGACCAGCAATTCCCTGATGTGACTTTCCTGCGTACCCATGTGCTTGCCGAACCTTATGTTACCGATATTCCATTAGTCGAATTTTAGTGCTATCCGCGTAGGGTATACAGGTTAAAACTCGCCGTCCAGCAAGCTACAGGACTTTACACAGTCCCCCTTCACCGCCCGCGAGCGGTGGAGGGGGAGCAGCGATTATTTCAGGCAGCTGGCGCATTGGCCGGCCTGGATCTTCTGGAAGAAGTCATTGCCTTTGTCATCCACCAGGATAAACGCCGGGAAATCTTCCACTTCGATTTTCCAGATCGCTTCCATGCCCAATTCAGGGTACTCCACGCACTCCAGGCTCTTGATGCTCTGCTGCGCCAGCACCGCCGCCGGGCCGCCGATGCTGCCGAGGTAGAAGCCGCCGTGCTTGTGGCAGGCATCCGTCACCTGCTGGCTGCGGTTGCCTTTCGCCAGCATGATCATGCTGCCGCCGTGAGATTGCAGCAGGTCGACGTAGGAATCCATACGCCCGGCGGTGGTCGGCCCCAAGGAACCGGACGCATAGCCTTCCGGCGTTTTAGCCGGGCCGGCGTAGTAGATCGGGTGATCCTTGACGTACTGCGGCAGGCCCTCACCGCGATCCAGGCGCTCTTTCAGCTTGGCGTGCGCGATATCGCGGCCGACGATGATGGTGCCGCTCAGCGACAGGCGGGTGGAAACCGGATACTGCGACAGCTGTTTGAGGATCTCGGCCATCGGACGGTTGAGATCGACCTTGATCGCCTCGCCTTCCCCGGCCTGGCGCAGCTCCTGAGGAATGAATTTGCCCGGATTGTGCTCCAGTTTTTCCAGCCAGATGCCGTCGCGGTTAATCTTGCCTTTGATGTTGCGGTCCGCCGAACAGGAAACGCCCATGCCGACCGGGCAGGAGGCGCCGTGGCGCGGCAGACGCACGACGCGGATATCGTGCGCGAAGTATTTGCCGCCGAACTGCGCGCCCAGCCCCAGGTTCTGCGCTTCTTGCAGCAGTTCCGCTTCGAGTTCCAGATCGCGGAACGCCTGACCATGCTCGTTGCCTTCGGTCGGCAGGCCATCGTAATACTTGGTCGAGGCCAGTTTGACGGTTTTCAGCGTCGCTTCCGCCGAGGTGCCGCCGATGACGAACGCCACGTGGTACGGCGGGCAGGCCGCAGTGCCCAGCGTGCGCATCTTGTCGACCAGGTAGTTTTTCAGCTTGCCCGGCGACAGCAGCGCCTTGGTTTCCTGATACAGATATGTTTTGTTGGCGGAACCGCCGCCCTTGGCGATGCACAAGAACTTGTATTCTTCGCCGTCAACGCTGTAGAGATCGATCTGCGCCGGCAGGTTGCTGCCGGTATTGACCTCTTTGTACATATCCAGCGCGGCGTTCTGCGAATAGCGCAGGTTCTCTTCGATGTAGGTGTTGTACACCCCACGCGACAACGCTTCTTCATCGCCGCCGCCGGTCCAGACGCGCTGGCCCTTTTTGCCGACGATGATCGCCGTGCCGGTGTCCTGGCAGGTCGGTAAAATACCCTTGGCGGCGATTTCTGAGTTACGCAGAAATTGCAGCGCAACGTACTTGTCGTTTTCGCTGGCGTCCGGATCTTTGAGGATATCGGCCACCTGCTGTTGGTGCGCCGGGCGCAGCATGAAGACGCGTCGTGGAACGCATGCTGGGCAAGCAGGGTTAACGCTTCAGGGGCAACTTTCAGTATTTCCTGGCCTTCAAACTCGCTCACGGAAACGTGGTCGCGGCTCAGCAGGTAATATTCGGTATCGTCTTTCTTCAGCGGGAACGGATCTTGATAGTGGAACGGTTTATTCGACATTGATCTCTCACTTGCAACATCAGCTGCGTTAAATTCACACTTGCGGCGCGCGAGGCGGCGCCTTGTCAAAAAACTGCCTTCACCTTACGTATTTTTAATCAGTCAGTTATTGCGCCAAATCGCAAAATAACCGCTCTTTGCGTAAGGGATTGCCACAGGCGGCGTTTCAACCTTGCTCGGTGAGAACTGCGGGTACAGGCTCATCATGCACGCTTTATTATCCCGCAGTTAACACATTGATTACAATCCATCGGTGGCGATCGCTTTATCAATGTGGCGAAAAAGCGCCGGATGCGATTTGCGCCGGTGCGTATTGTCAGCCGCCGCGCCATTGCTTAAGCTAGCCGCAATGAACAAACCGAGAATCCCCATCGCGCTGCAACAAGCGGTGATGCGCTGCCTGCGAGAAAAGCTGCAGTTGGCCCGCCGGCATTTTGCCGTCGAGTTCCCCGAACCCAGCATCGTCTATCAGCAACGCGGCACCAGCGCGGGCACCGCCTGGCTGCAAAGCTGGGAAATCCGCCTGAACCCGGTGCTGCTGCTGGAAAACCAACAGCAGTTTATCGATGAAGTGGTGCCGCACGAACTGGCGCACCTGCTGGTGTTTCGCCAATTCGGCCGGGTGGCGCCGCACGGCCGCGAATGGCGCTGGATGATGGAAAGCGTGCTGCTGACGCCCGCCAGCCGCACTCACCGTTTCGAAACCGCCTCGGTGCAAAGCAAGACCTTCCCCTACCGCTGCGCCTGTGGGCAGCACCCGCTCACCATTCGCCGCCATAACCGCGTGCTGCGCGGCGAAAGCGAATACCGCTGCCGCCGGTGCGGCGAAAAACTGAAATTTCTTGCTAGCGAGAACCTTTAGTTAAACGATTTATACGTTAAAACAAGCAAATATCGCCATTTGCCACTGCCGGCAAGTTCCGTTACCCTGCCTGCTTTTCCAATTTTGAGCTGTTTTGGAATATGCTTCGCAGAATTTTGTTTATGGCGGTTTTCGCCGCAGGTGCCGTACAGGCGCACGGCATCAATAACTTCTCTCAGGCCAAAGCGGCGGCGGCCAAGATTAACCGGGATGCGCCGGGCAGCTTTTACTGCGGCTGCCGCATCGACTGGCAAGGCAAGAAGGGCATCCCGGATCTCGCCGGCTGCGGCTATCAGGTGCGTAAAAACGCCCAGCGCGCGCAGCGCATCGAGTGGGAACACGTGGTGCCGGCCTGGCAGTTCGGCCACCAACTGCAGTGCTGGCAAGACGGCGGACGCAAAAACTGCAATAAGGACGCCACCTATCGCCAGATAGAAACCGATCTGCACAACCTGCAGCCGGCGATCGGCGAAGTGAACGGCGACCGCAACAACTTCATGTACAGCCAATGGAACGGCGGCGCAGGCCAATACGGGCAGTGCCCAATGAAGGTGGACTTCAAGAATAAACAGGCGGAGCCGCCCGCCCGCGCCCGCGGCGCCATTGCCCGCACCTACTTCTACATGCGCGATCGCTACCAGCTGCGGCTGTCACGCCAGCAAACCCAACTGTTCGAGGTGTGGAACCGGCAATATCCGGTGAGCCAATGGGAATGTCAGCGTGAAGCACGTATCGCCAAGGTGCAGGGCAACCACAACCCCTATATTCAACAGGCTTGTCAGCAGCGGAAAAGCTAACCTACTATAGCCTTTATCTTTCATGGCGCCGCCAACCCGCGGCGCCGTTTCGTCAGGATCAGACTACCCATGCGCATACCCCGCATTTACCATCCGCAGCCGTTGACCGACCGGGCGGAGATCGCCCTCAGCGAGGACGCCGCCAACCACGTCGGGCGCGTGCTGCGCATGAGCGCCGGCCAGGCGCTGCAGCTGTTCGACGGCAGCAACCAGGTGTTCGACGCCGAGATAGTCCGGGTGGACAAAAAGAGCGTGCTGGTGCGCCTTGGCGACGGCCGCGTGGAGGACATCGAATCGCCGCTCAACCTGCATCTGGGCCAGGTGATCTCGCGCGGCGAGAAGATGGAGTTCACCATCCAGAAATCCATCGAGCTGGGCGTCAACGTCATCACCCCGCTGTTTTCCGAGCGCTGCGGCGTCAAGTTGGACGGCGAGCGTCTGGCGAAGAAAATCCAACAATGGCAGAAGATCGCCATCGCCGCCTGCGAACAGTGCGGCCGCAACCGCATTCCCGAAATCCGCGAGGCGATGTCGCTGGAGGCCTGGTGCGCCGAGCAGGACGGCAGCCTGAAACTCAACCTGCACCCGCGCGCCAGCCACAGCATCAACACGCTGCCGCAGCCGGTAGACCGCGTTCGCCTGCTGATCGGCCCGGAAGGCGGTTTGTCCGCCGACGAAATCGCCATGACCACCGACCACGGATTTACTGATATTCTGCTGGGACCACGCGTTCTGCGTACCGAAACCACAGCGCTCACCGCCATTACCGCTCTGCAGGTCCGCTTCGGCGACCTGGGTTAAAGGAGAAAAGATGATTAAGCTCGGCATCGTGATGGATCCTATCGATTCCATCAACATCAAGAAAGACACCAGCTTCGCCATGCTGCTCGAAGCGCAGCGCCGCGGTTACGAATTGCACTACATGGAGATGAACGATCTCTATCTGCACGCCGGTGACGGGCGCGCCCGCACCCGCCTGCTGAGCGTGAAGGAAGACAAGGAGAGCTGGTTCAGCTTCGGCGCCGAGCAGGATCTGGCGCTGCACGATCTGGACGTGATCCTGATGCGCAAGGATCCGCCGTTCGATACCGAATACATCTACGCGACCTACATTCTGGAACGCGCCGAAGTCAAAGGCACGCTGGTGGTCAACAAGCCGCAAAGCCTGCGCGACTGCAACGAGAAGCTGTTCACCGCCTGGTTCTCGGAACTGACGCCGGATACGCTGGTCAGCCGCAGCGCCGCGCACATCCGCAAATTCCACCAGCAGCACGGCGACATCATCCTGAAACCGCTGGACGGCATGGGCGGCGCGTCTATCTTCCGCGTGAAGCAGGACGATCCTAACCTGTCGGTGATCATCGAAACCCTGACCGAACACGGCAGCCGTTTCTGCATGGCGCAGAACTTCCTGCCGGCGATCAAGGACGGCGACAAGCGCATCCTGGTGGTGGACGGCGAGCCGGTGCCTTACTGCCTGGCGCGCATTCCGGCGCAGGGTGAGACCCGCGGCAACCTGGCGGCCGGCGGCCGCGGCGAAGCGCGCCCGCTGAGCGAAAGCGACTGGAAAATCGCCCGCGCCGTCGCCCCGACGCTGAAAGAGAAAGGGCTGATCTTCGTCGGCCTGGACGTGATCGGCGATCGCCTGACCGAAATCAACGTCACCAGCCCAACCTGCGCGCGCGAGATCGAGGCGGCATTCCCGATTTCGATTACCGGCATGCTGATGGACGCCATTGAAAAGCGCCTGGCGGCGAAGTAATGCGTCATGCGGGCGGCATGCCGCCCGCTATCCTGTATCGCGCCCGCCAAAGCCCGCCTTTCCGGCAGCGGCTTGAAAGGCGGCGGGTATAGCCGCATACTGGCGGCTGTTTATTTTCTCACCCATTGATTACCTTATACTAACGCCATGAATTTACAGCACCATTTTCTGATCGCCATGCCAACGCTGCAGGATCCTCGCTTCAAGCGCTCGGTGATTTACATTTGCGAGCACAATGAAGAAGGCGCCATGGGTTTGGTGATCAATAAACCGGTGGAGCAGTTCACGGTAGCCACGGTGCTGAGCAAGCTGAAGATCATGCCGCCTGCGCGCGATCCGGCCATCAGCCTGGACAAGCCGGTGTTCGCCGGCGGCCCCCTGGCGGACGATCGCGGATTTATCCTGCATACGCCGCGCCACGGCTTTGGCGCCAGCATTCAAATTTCCCCCAACACCATGATCACCACCTCGAAAGACGTGCTGGAAACGCTCGGCACGCCGGAGCAACCGGACGACGTGCTGGTGGCGCTGGGTTATGCGGGTTGGGAGAAGGGCCAGTTGGAGCAGGAAGTATTGGAAAACGCCTGGCTGACCATCGAAGCCAACACCGACATTTTGTTCCGCACGCCGATCGCCAGCCGCTGGCGCGAGGCGGGGAACCTTTTGGGTATCGACATTCGCAGCATCGCCAACCACGCAGGACACGCCTGATGAGTAACCGCACCATTATCGCCTTCGACTTTGGCACCAAAAGCATCGGCGCGGCCGTCGGCCAGGAGTTGACCGGCAGCGCCCGCGCCCTGCCGGCTTTCAAAGCGCAGGACGGTTCGCCGGACTGGCTGAAAATCGAAAAACTGCTGAAGGAGTGGCAGCCGGATTTGGTGGTGGTCGGCCTGCCGCTGAACATGGACGGCACCGAACAGCCCGTTACCGCCCAGGCGCGCAAGTTCGCCAACCGCCTGCACGGCCGCTTCGGCATCCAGATCGATCTGCATGACGAGCGTCTGAGCACCGTGGAGGCGCGCGCCAACCTGTTCGATCGCGGCGGCTTCCGCGCGCTTGATAAAGGCAGCGTGGATTCCGCCTCCGCGGTGGTTATCCTCGAAAGCTGGTTCGAACGGCAGCTGGGCTAAACGCCCGTTCCCTCCCCCGCGCAGTCCCCCAACACACCGGCGTCGATCCGCTGCTGCAAACCTTGCTCAAAGGTTTGCATGCCGGACTGCGCGCCGGTTTGCAACACGCTCGCCAACTGATGCGTTTTCCCTTCACGGATCAGGTTGCTGACCGCCGCCGTCGCCGTCAGCACTTCAAAGATCGCCACTCGTCCGCCGCCGGGGCGCCTCATCAGCTTTTGCGCGATCACCGCTTGCAGGCTGCCCGCCAGCTGGGCGCGCACATAGGGTTTCTCTTCCGCCGGAAACACGTCCACCAGCCGTTCTACCGCCTGCGGCGCGCTGCGGGTATGCAGCGTCGTCAGCACCAGGTGGCCGGTCTCCGCCGCAGTGAGCGCCAGCCGGATGGTGGCGGTATCGCGCAGCTCGCCCAGCAGGATCACATCCGGATCTTCGCGCAGCGCGGCGCGCAACGCCGCATCGAAGCTGTGGCTGTCGCGGCCGATCTCCCGCTGCTGGATCAGCGATCGCCGGCTGCGATGCAGGAACTCGATCGGATCTTCCAGCGTCAAAATATGCCGCTGCTGGTGCCGGTTGATCTCGTCGATCATCGCCGCCAGCGTGGTGGACTTGCCGCTGCCGGTGGCGCCGGTGATCAGGATCAATCCGTCGGCGCGCCGCAGCAGCGCCGGGACGATGGCCGGCGCCGCCAGCTCGGCAAGCGAAGGCGATTGCCCGGCGATACGCCGCAACGCGAGAGAAATCCCCGCGCTTTGTTGAAAAACGTTGGCGCGCAACCGCTCCCCGCCCGGCCTGTGCAACGCCAGATCGACCTGCCCCAGCCGCCGCAGGCTCTCGCGCTGTTGCGCATTCAGCAATCCATCGCAGAGGGCCTGCGCGCCTTGCGCCGTCAGCGTTTGCGCCGCCGCCAGCGGTTGCAGTTCACCGTCGATGCGCAACATCGGCGGATGACCGGCACAAAGGTGCAGATCGGAAGCATTATGCTTTACACTAAGGGCCACGAATTCATCGATATCCATATCACTCTCCCGGGTCAATAATGAGCACTATCCAACAGAACCTGCAGGATGTCAGAAACCGCATCGCGGCCGCCGCGCAAAACTGCGCGCGGGCGCCGGAAGACGTTGCTCTGCTTGCAGTCAGCAAAACCAAACCTGTGGCGGCGATCGAAGAAGCCATCGCCGCCGGCCAGCGCGCCTTCGGCGAGAACTACGTGCAGGAAGGGGTAGACAAGATCCGGCATTTCGCCGAGTCGCCGCAGGGCGGTGAGTTGGTGTGGCACTTTATCGGCCCGCTGCAATCCAATAAGAGTCGGCTGGTGGCGGAACATTTCGCCTGGTGTCATACCGTGGATCGGCTGCGCATCGCCCAGCGCCTGAGCGATCAGCGCCCGGCCGACATGCCGCCGCTCAACGTGTTGATTCAAATCAACATCAGCGATGAGCAGAGCAAATCCGGCATCGCGTTGAACGAACTACCGGCGTTGGCCGACGCGATCGCGGCGCTGCCGAATCTGGCGCTGCGCGGCCTGATGGCCATCCCGGCGCCGGAAACGGATTATCAGCGGCAGTTGGCGGTATTCAGCCGGATGAACGACGCATTTCTCGCCCTGCGTCAGCGTTATCCGCAGGCCGATACGCTGTCGATGGGCATGACGGACGATATGGCGGCGGCGATCGCCGCAGGCAGCACCCTGGTGCGCATCGGCACCGCAATTTTTGGCGCCCGCGACTACTCGCAGGCCTGACAAACAGACGAGGGATTTGATGCAACATCGCAAGATTACCTTTATCGGCGCCGGCAACATGGCGCGTGCAATCATCGCCGGCCTGGTCGCGGGCGGCTATCCGGCCAAATCCATCAGCGTCTGCGCCCCTTCGCCGAAAAACCGTGACGCGCTGGCGGCGGACTACGGCATCGTCAGCAGCGGCGACAACGTCGCCTGCGCGCGTGAAGCCGACGTCGTGGTGCTGGCGGTCAAACCGCAAATGATGGCCGACGTGTGTCAGCCGCTGCGCGAACAGGTCGATTTCGGCGGCAAACTGGTGCTGTCGATCGCCGCCGGCATTCAGGTCAGCCGTTTCTATCAGTTGCTCGGCGACCAACTGGACATCGTGCGCATCATGCCCAACACCCCGTCGCTGGTCGGCAAGGGCATGAGCGGGCTGTACGCGCCGGCGCAGGTCAGCCAACAGGATCGCGACTACACCGGCGATTTAATGGCCTCAGTCGGTAAAGTTTGCTGGGTAGATGACGAAAATGGCATCAACGGCGTGATCGCCGCTGCGGGCAGCGCCCCGGCTTATTTCTTCCTGTTTATGGAAGCGATGCAAAAAGAGGCCGAACGCATGGGCTTCGACAGCCAGACCGCGCGCGATCTGGTGCAGCAGGCCGCTTCCGGCGCCGCCGCGCTGGTTGAAGCCAACCCGGATACGCCGCTGGGCACGCTGCGCGAGCAGGTGACCTCCAAAGGCGGCACCACCGCCGAAGCGCTGCGGGTGTTCAACGAACGCCAACTGCCGGAAACCGTGGCGCAAGCGATGCAGGCCGCCGTTTCCCGTGCGCAAGAAATGGAAAAATTATTTTAAATAACCACGAGTTAAGGAGAAGGACCACTTCATGCTAACGCTGACTTTCCTGGTCAAGACCGTTATTGATCTGTACGTGATGGTGCTGTTGCTGCGCATTTGGATGCAATGGACGCGCACCGATTTTTACAACCCGTTCTCGCAGTTTGTGGTGAAGATCACCCAACCGGTGGTCGGCCCGCTGCGCCGCATCATCCCATCGCTTGGGCCTATCGACAGCGCTTCGCTGCTGCTGGCGTTCCTGCTGATGACCATCAAGTACCCACTGCTGCTGCTGATACAAAGCCACGCGCTGTCGCTTAGTCCGTATAACCTGCTGTTCGGCCTGATCTCGCTGGTCAAGTCCGCCGGCTACCTGATCTTCTGGGTGATGATCATTCGTGCGCTGATGAGCTGGGTAAGCCAAGGCCGCAGCCCGATCGACTACGTGATGTACCAACTGACCGAACCGTTGATGGCGCCGATCCGTCGCATCATCCCGGCGATGGGCGGCATCGATTTTTCCGCCATGGTAGTGATCCTGATCCTCTATCTGATCAACTACCTGGGCATGGATGTGTTCGGCGAGATCTGGTTCCTGCTGTGAGTGCAGTCACTCCCGTGCTGGACGGGCTGGCGATCAGGCTATATATTCAGCCGAAAGCCAGCCGCGACCAAATTATCGGCTTGCATGGCGACGAACTGAAAGTCGCCATCACCGCCCCGCCGGTCGACGGTCAAGCCAACGCCCATTTGATCAAGTTTATCGCCAAGCAGTTCAAAGTGGCGAAAAGCAACGTCACCATCGAGAAAGGCGAACTGGGGCGGCATAAACAGTTACGCATCGTGAATCCGCAACAGATCCCCGCCGTGGTCGCGGCGCTCATCGAATAATTTTCAAGGTAGTCATTATGCAAAAAGTCGTTCTTGCCACCGGTAACCCGGGCAAAGTGCGCGAACTCGCCGACCTGTTGGCCGATTTCGGCCTGGACGTGGTCGCGCAAACCGATCTGGGCGTGGAGTCCGCCGAAGAGACCGGCCTGACGTTTATCGAAAACGCCATTCTGAAAGCGCGCCATGCGGCACAGGTCACCGGCCTGCCGGCGATCGCCGACGACTCCGGTCTGGCGGTAGATGCGCTGGGCGGCGCGCCGGGCATCTACTCCGCGCGCTACGCCGGTGAAGACGCCGACGATCGGCAGAACCTCGACAAGCTGCTGGCGGCGATGAAAGACGTGGCGCCGGGCCGGCGCGGCGCACAATTTCACTGCGTGCTGGTCTATCTGCGCCATGCGCAAGATCCGACGCCGCTGGTGTTCCACGGCAGCTGGGCCGGCGAAATCACCGAACAGGCCGCCGGTGAAGGCGGTTTCGGTTACGATCCGGTCTTCTACGTGCCGGAGCTGGGCCGCACCGCCGCCGAGCTGAGCCGCGACGAGAAGCGGGCGATTTCGCACCGCGGCAAGGCGCTGAAGCTGATGTTGGAAGCCATGCGCAATGCTTAAGCTGCCCCCGCTGAGTCTCTACATCCATATCCCGTGGTGCGTGCAGAAATGCCCGTACTGCGACTTCAACTCCCATGCGCTGAAGGGTGACGTGCCGCATCAGGAGTATGTCGATCATCTGTTGGCGGATCTGGATGCCGACCTGCCGCTGGCCGGCGGCCGGGAAATCAGCACTATCTTTATCGGCGGCGGCACCCCCAGCCTGCTGAGCGCCGAGGCGATGCAAGCCTTGCTGGACGGCGTGCGGGCGCGCATTCGCGTCGCCGACGACGCCGAAATCACCATGGAAGCCAATCCCGGCACCGTGGAGGCCGATCGCTTCAGCGGCTACCAGCGCGCCGGCGTCAACCGCATCTCCATCGGGGTGCAAAGCTTCAGCGCCGAGAAGCTGAACCGTCTGGGGCGCATCCACGGCCCGGAAGAAGCCAAACGCGCGGCGACGCTGGCGACCGGCCTCGGCCTGCGCAGCTTCAACCTCGATCTGATGCACGGCCTGCCGGATCAGTCGCTGGAAGAGGCGCTGGACGATCTGCGCCAGGCTATCGCCCTCAATCCGCCGCACCTGTCGTGGTATCAGCTGACCATCGAGCCGAACACCCTGTTCAGCTCGCGCCCGCCGGTTTTGCCGGACGACGATGCGCTGTGGGACATCTTCGAGCGCGGCCACCAGTTGCTGAGCGCCGCCGGCTATCAGCAGTATGAAACCTCGGCCTACGCCAAGCCGGGCTACCAATGCCAGCACAATCTCAACTACTGGCGCTTCGGCGACTATCTGGGGATCGGCTGCGGCGCGCACGGCAAGGTGACCTTCAGCGACGGACGCATCCTGCGCACCGCCAAGACCAAGCACCCGCGCGGCTTTATGCGCGGCGACTACATGGACAAGCAGCATGAGGTGGCGGCGGCGGATCGGCCGTTCGAATTCTTCATGAACCGCTTCCGCTTGCTGGAAGCCGCGCCGCGCGCCGACTTCGCCAACTACACCGGGCTGGCGGAAAGCGTCATTCGCCCGCAGCTGGACGAAGCGCTGGCCAAAGGCTATCTGGAAGAAACCGCGGAGCACTGGCAGATCACCGAGAAGGGCAAACTGTTCCTCAACTCGCTGCTGGAACTGTTCCTGGCGGACGACGAGTAAAAAAAAGCGCTGAATGATCAGCGCTTTTTTTCATGTTCAGGCGGCATTATGAGGGCGATGCGTCACGTCGCCACGCCCCTTCAGCAATCCCTCAACGGAAACATCCTCGTCCAACGCGTCCCAATGGATGCCGCGAGCGCTGAGCTCATACCCCGCCCGCTGTTCTTCCGTCGCGTTCAACAAACGGGGAAACCAGGCCAGCGGCACGCCAATAATTCTGGCGTCACTTAGTTCGACCCACATCGTCGTATCGTCAAAGCTGACGCGTTTAGCCGAAATACTCATGCCAAGCCTCCAAAAACAATGCCTGATAGGTATCAACCAGACCAGCCAACTCTTTTAGCGTTCTGGCGTTAAAGCCATCATTACGCGCCAACTGCACGCCAGGAACCAACCAAAATTTCGCTTCAGCCTCAGCGTCTCTGATATGAACATGCGGCGGCTCAAGCGGGTCACCCTCATTCGAATAAAAAAAGAACCTATAGCCTTTATAACGGAATATCACTGGCATCAATGCAAAATCCTTTTGCCGATTGATTATAGTTTAGCCAGTTTCTCAGATAGCCGTCGTGAGGTCAAAGAACGCACGGCGGCTATGCCTATCCGTTACTTCAACGCCTTCAGCAGATCCTTGCGCTGGGTTTCCAGTGCGGTGACGCGGTTGCACACGTCATGACCGAAGTTCTGGAAGTCCTGTTCCTGGTTGTTCCATTCGTTCTGGATCGCCTTCTGCAAGCCGCCCAAATTGCCCATGATCGCCTGCAGCGGGTTGCCGCCGCTGTTGGCGGCCTGTTTGACGCCCATCTCGTTCAGGCTGTCCTGCAGCACGCCGCCCATGCTCTGCTGCACGATGTTGCGGCCGTCCTGCTCCACCTGGTCGATCGCCTTGTGGTGGAAGGTCAGGCCGTCGCTGCGGTGCTCGATGATGCGGTTCATCTGCTGTTTCAGTTGGCCATTCAGGGTGGTCAGCCGGTTGCGCACGTTACTGTTGCTGCCCAGCTCTTTAACGATCACTTTATCCAGCGCTGCGCGGGCTTTCTCCAGGTGTTTCTGCGCGCCGTCGTCGATCCACGGCAGCTGTTTGCGCAAGGCGCTCTGGTAACTGAAGGCTTTCTGCCGCTGGCTGTCGTTCAAGCTCAGCGCCTGGCCGTTGCGGATCACGTCGCCATCCGGCGATATTTGCAGATCGCCGCTGGCGCCTTTCACCTGCACGCTCTGCGGGCTGATGATCACATCGTCCTGGGGTTTAACGCTGCACTGGTACTCGGCGTGGGCCTGCGCGGCAGTCGCCGCCAGCAGCAGTAAGGCTAACCCGGTTTTCTTCAACATAGCTTCTCCTGACTCCCATCCAGACTGGGATTAAAAAATCGAACGACCGATACGTTGAGACAACAGTTCCAGCGCCGCAGTTCCCGCCAGCGAGTTGCCGGAAGCATCCAGCTCCGGCGACCAAACGACGATCGACAGTTCGTCCGGCACGATGGCCACGATGCCGCCGCCCACGCCGGACTTGCCCGGCATCCCCACCCGATAGGCGAATTCGCCGGCGCCGTCGTACATGCCGCTGGTCATCATCAGGGCGTTGATCTGCCGCGCCTGCAGCGGGCTGATCACCACCTCGCCGCTGAGATCGCGACCGTGATTGGCCAGATAGACGAAGCTGCGCGCCAGTTCCACGCAGCTCATGCGCAGCGCGCAGTAGTGGAAATAGGTTTGCAGCACGGTGATGACGTCGTTTTCGAAGTTGCCGAACGATTTCATCAGATAGGCGATGGCCGCATTGCGATCGGAGTGTTCGAACTCGGAGCGCGCCACCCGCAGATCATAGGCCAGGTCGTCTTCACCGGCCAACTGACGCACCACCTCCAGCATACGCTGTTTGGGGGCGCTGAGCCGGGTTTGCAGCATGTCGCACACCACCAGCGCGCCGGGGTTGATAAACGGATTGCGCGGTTTGCCCTGCTCCATCTCCAGCTGCAGCAGCGAATTGAACGGCAGGCCGGAAGGCTCTTTGCCGACGCGCCGCCAGATCTCATGCTCCTGATAGCGCGTCAGCGCCAGCGTCAGACTCAGCACTTTGGAGATCGACTGGATGGAGAAGCGCTCCGCGGCGTCGCCGGCCTGGAACAGTTCGCCATCCACCGTACACACGGCGATCGCCAGCCGATCGGCGGGCACTTCCGCCAACGCCGGGATGTAGTCGGCCACTTTTCCCTGGCCAATCAGCGGGCGCACCTGTTGCAGGATCTCTTCCAGCAACGCGTTATCCAATGTTGTTACCACCTCGGTCACACTCCGGGCAAAACAAAGGCGCCGTTAAGGCACCTTAAATCCATCCCCGTCATACTTGAATCCGCATCTGTGTTGGCTGCGAGCGCTCACCCCAGTCACTTACTGAAGTAAGCTCCTGGGGACTCACCCTCTTGCCGCCGTGATGCGAATCCAATTATTTAGGGGGAAATAAGCGGCGCGAAGCCGCGCTCATCGGGCAAGCGCGATCAATCCCACCAGATATCGAACAGATCGCTGACCTTAACGTCGGTCAGTTTGCGCGCTTCCAGCCAGTTTTTCACCAGTTCGCGATGCTCGTCGGTGCAGTGGCCGATCTTCTGCAGGCAGATCAGACCTTCCCACTGCAGGTAGCCGCTGCCGTCAAACGCCAGACCGTTCGGCTCGATCACTTCATCGATGAAGGTATCCAGCGTGCTGTCGATATCTTCCACCGACGTGCCTTCGGCGAAGCGCCAGGCTACGGAGAAACCCAACTCCTGAAATTCTTCAATGTGCAACTTTTTACGTAAACGACGACTGCGGTTCTTAGCCATTATTCTTTCCTCTCAAACATCAAGTCCCAAACGCCATGTCCCAGGCGCTGGCCGCGTAATTCAAATTTCGTCAGTGGGCGCGAATCCGGACGCGGCACATAATCATTATCGCTGGAAAGATTACGGTAGCCTGCGACCCCGTTCATAACCTCTAACATATGTTCCGCATAAGGTTGCCAATCGGTGGCCATGTGGAAGACGCCGCCGGTCTTCAGCTTGCGCAGCACCAGTTCGACAAACGGCGTTTGCACGATGCGGCGCTTGTTGTGGCGCGCCTTGTGCCAAGGATCGGGGAAGAACAGCTGCACCATGTCCAGCGAGCCGTCCGGGATCATGTTTTCCAGCACTTCAACCGCATCGTGGCACATTACGCGCAGGTTGCTCAGCTTCGCCTCGTGGGCGTCGGCCAGGCAGGCGCCCACGCCCGGCGAGTGTACTTCGATCCCTAAAAAGTTCTGCTGCGGGTTGTTGCCCGCCATGGTCACCAGCGAGGCGCCCATGCCAAAACCGATCTCCAGCACCGTCGGCGCTTCGCGGCCGAACAGCGCGGCGAGATCGACAGCGTCAGCCTGATACTCCACGCCCATCACCGGCCAATAGTTCTCCAGCGCGTGCTGCTGGCCTTTGGTCAGCCGCCCCTGGCGGCGGACAAAACTGCGGATACGGCGCATCGCGCGGCCGTTCTCATCAAATTCCGGGGAGATGACGTCATTAATCATAGTGCTTTCTGTCTGTTTGGCTGCCAATTAGGGAAACGCGCATTATGCAAAGATACATTGGTTTAGCAAGTGTTCATCTTCTGTACCCGCCGTGCGGCGTCGGAAAGTTCCGGTTTACAGCATCATGACTCTATGCTGCAATCTCGCTTCATTTTCTGCCGGATAACGACTCTTCATGATGCAAGCACAACAATTCGCACAGGTGGTGCTTGACTGGTACCAGCGCTACGGCCGCAAAACCCTGCCATGGCAGCTGGAGAAAACCGCCTATCAAGTATGGCTCTCCGAAGTGATGTTGCAACAGACCCAGGTTGCCACCGTCATTCCTTATTTTCAGCGCTTTATGGCCCGTTTTCCCAACGTGCGCGCGCTGGCGGAGGCCCCGCTGGACGAAGTGCTGCATCTGTGGACCGGCCTCGGCTATTACGCCCGCGCCCGTAACTTGCACAAAGCGGCGCAGACCATTGTCGCACAGCACGGCGGCGAGTTCCCGACAACCTTCGCAGAAATCGCCGATTTACCGGGCGTCGGCCGTTCCACCGCCGGCGCGGTGCTGTCGTTGGCGCTGGGCCAACACTATCCGATCCTCGACGGCAACGTGAAGCGCGTGCTGGCTCGCTGCTACGCGGTGGAAGGCTGGCCGGGCAAAAAAGAGGTCGAAAACCGGCTGTGGAAAATCAGCGAAGAAGTCACCCCGGCCCAGGGCGTCGGCCAGTTCAACCAGGCGATGATGGATCTGGGCGCCATGGTCTGCACCCGCTCCAAGCCCAAGTGTGAGCTCTGCCCGCTCAACGTCGGCTGCCTGTCTTACGCCAACCACAGCTGGGCCAACTACCCCGGCAAGAAGCCCAAGCAGACCCTGCCGGAAAAAACCGCCTACTTCTTATTGCTGCAGCACGGCGACCGCGTGTGGCTGGAGCAGCGCCCGGCGGTGGGCCTGTGGGGCGGCCTGTTCTGCTTCCCGCAGTTCAGCGCGCGCGTGGATTTGGAACTCTGGCTGCAGCAGCGCGGTCTGAAAGGCAAGCGCCTGGAACAGCTGACCGCGTTTCGCCACACGTTCAGCCATTTCCATCTCGATATCGTGCCGATGTGGCTGTCGCTCGACGCGGCGGGCAGCGGCATGGATGAGGGCGCGGGTCTCTGGTATAACTTAGCGCAGCCGCCGTCGGTCGGGCTGGCAGCGCCGGTGGACCGCCTGTTGCAACAGCTGGCGAAGCAGCCCCCGATCCAACAAAACTTATATGGCGATAGCGCCATCGATGAGGAATTAGCATGAGCCGCACCATTTTTTGTACTTTCCTTCAACGCGACGCCGAAGGCCAGGACTTCCAGCTTTATCCCGGCGACGTCGGCAAGCGCATCTACAACGAGATCTCCAAGGAAGCCTGGGGCGAGTGGATGAAGAAGCAGACCATGCTGATCAACGAGAAGAAGCTGAACATGATGAACGTGGATGACCGCAAACTGCTGGAAGAGGAAATGATCAAATTCCTGTTCGAAGGGCACGACGTGCACATCGAAGGCTATACGCCGCCGAGCGAATAACGCTGTTGGGGCCAGGCGCTGGCCCGCTTCAATCCTCTTATACTTCTTCCAAACGGCTTTAAGATGAAGAAAATTTTAGCTTTGCTCGTAATAGCGCCTTTGCTGATCTCCTGTTCCGGCAAAAAAAGTGAAGAAATCAACGAAGCCTGGATCAAAGACACCAACGGCTTCGACATTCTGATGGGCCAATTCGCCCACAACATCGAGAACATCTGGGGTCTGAACGAAGTTCTGATCGCCGGGCCGAAAGACTACGTCAAGTACACCGACCAATACCAAACCCGCAGCCACATCAACTTCGACACCGGCGCCATCACCGTCGAGACCATCGCCACCACCGATCCGGCCGCGCACCTGCGCCAGGCGATCATCAGCACGCTGCTGATGGGTGACGATCCGGGTTCGATCGACCTCTATTCCGACGCCAACGATATCCAGATCAGCAAAGAGCCGTTCCTGTACGGCCAGGTGCTGGATAACAAAGGGGCGCCGATCCGCTGGGAATGGCGCGCGGCGCACTTCGCCGATTACCTGCTGCAGACCAAGCTGCAAAAACGCACCTCCGGCCTGCACGTCATCTACTCGGTCACCATCCAACTGGTGCCGAACCACCTGGACAAACGTGCGCATAAATATCTGCCGATGGTGCGCAAGGCGTCGGAAAAATATGGTGTGGACGAGTCGCTGATCCTGGCTATCATGCAGACCGAATCGAGCTTCAACCCGTATGCGGTGAGCGGTTCGGACGCGCTGGGCCTGATGCAGGTGGTGCAGCACACCGCCGGTAAGGATGTGTTCCAGATGCGCGGCAAATGGGGCACCCCGAGCCGCAGCTACCTGTTCGATCCGGAGAACAACATCGATACCGGCACCGCCTACCTGGCGATCCTGCAGAACAACTACCTGGGCGGCATTCAGAACCCGACCTCGCGCCGCTATGCGGTGATCACCGCTTACAACGGCGGCGCCGGCAGCGTGCTGCGGGTGTTCTCCAGCGACAGAACGCGCGCGGTGGGCATCATCAACGGCATGCAGCCGGGCGACGTGTATCAAACGCTGACCACCAAGCACCCGGCCGCCGAGTCGCGCCGCTATCTGGTGAAAGTGAATACCGCGCAGAAGAGCTACCGCAGAAAGTAGCGCTTCCCGCGTGGATAGAAGAAGGGCCGGTGCGAACCGGCCCTTTTTTCATGGCTTGATCATATAGCCGAAGATGCGCTTCCAGCCGTGATCTTTTTTCTCGATGTAGACCCCCTGCAGCTCCGGCGAGAAGCCCGGCAGGCGGTTGATGCCCTCCTCGAGCGCCAGGAAGTAGCGCTGCACCGCGCCGCCCCACACTTCGCCCGGCACCACGCACAGCACGCCCGGCGGATACGGCAGGGCCCCTTCCGCCGCGATGCGCCCTTCCGCCTGGCCGATCGGCACCAGCTCGACGTTGTCGCGGATAAACTCCACGTTGGCGTCCTGCGGGTTCATCACCACCGGCGGGAAATGATCCTGACGGAACATCTCCTTTTGCAGCTGCTTAACGTCAAAGCTGACGTACAGATCGTGCATCTCCTGGCACAGCCGGCGAATGCTGTAGCCGCGGTAACGCTGCTCGTTCTTGCGGTACACCGTCGGCAGCACCACGCTCAGCGGCGCATCCTCTTCGACATAGCGTTCGAACTGCGCCAGCATCTCCACCAGCTGTTCCATCTTGGCCGGGTTCTCCGCCGGGGTCAGCAGGAACAGGATCGAGTTGAGATCGCACTTCTCCGGCACGATGCCGTTCTCGCGCAGGAAGTTGGCCAGAATGGTGGCCGGCACGCCGAACTCGGTGTATTGGCCGGTCGCGGCGTCAATCCCCGGCGTGGTCAGCAGCAGCTTGCACGGATCCACCAGATACTGATCCTGGGCATAGCCTTCGAAGCCGTGCCACGTCTCCCCCGGTACGAAGGTGAAGAAGCGCGCGTCGTTGGCGATCAGATCGGTATCGTAATCCTGCCAGTCCTTGCCCGCCACCTGCAGCGGAATAAACGGCTTCAGCTGCGAGCAGCGCGTGAGCAGCTGTTTGCGCGTCTCGATGCCCAGCTTGACGCAGTCCATCCACATGCGGCGCCCGGCGGGGCCGGCATGCATCTTGGCGTTGACGTCCAGCGCGGCGAACAGCGGATAGAACGGGCTGGTCGACGCATGCAGCATGAACGCATTGTTCAGATGCTTATGGTTGCAGTGGCGCTTTTGCCCTTTGATATGGTCGTCTTTCTTATGGATCTGCGACGTCTGCGAGAACCCCGCCTGCTGTTTATGCACCGACTGGGTGACGAAGATGCCCGGATCGTGCTCGTCCAGCTCCAGCAGCAGCGGCGAACACTCTTTCAGCATCGGGATAAAACCTTCGTAGCCCACCCAGGCGGAGTCGAACAGGATGTAATCGCACAGGTGGCCGATGGTGTCGATCACCTGGCGAGCGTTGTAAATCGTGCCGTCGTAGGTGCCAAGCTGAATGATCGCCAGCCGGAACGGCCGCGCCGCCGCGGCTTTCTCCGGCGCCACCTCGCGGATCTGCTCGCGCAGGTAGCGCTCGTCGAAGCAGCGCGCATCGATGCCGCCGATAAAGCCGAACGGGTTGCGGGCGGTTTCCAGATACACCGGCGTGGCGCCGGCCTGGATCAGCGCCCCGTGGTGATTGGATTTGTGGTTGTTGCGATCGAACAGCACCAGATCGCCACGGGTCAGCAGCGCGTTGGTCACCACCTTGTTGGCCGCCGAGGTGCCGTTGAGCACGAAGTAGGTTTTATCGGCGTTGAACACCCGCGCCGCATGCTTTTGCGCATCCTTGGCCGAGCCTTCGTGGATCAGCAGATCGCCCAGCTTAACGTCGGCGTTGCACATGTCGGAACGGAAAAGGGTTTCACCGTAGAAATCGAAAAACTGCCGGCCGGCCGGGTGCTTGCGGAAGAACTCGCCGCCCTGATGTCCTGGACACGCAAAGGTCGAATTCTCCATCTCGACGTAGGTCTTCAGCGTTTTGAAGAACGGCGGCAGCAGCGCCTGCTCGTAGGCGTCGGCGGCGGCCTCCAACTGCGCCATGTAGAATGGCTTGCTGGCGCCGGCCAGCAGCGCAAAGACCCCGCTGACAAACGGCAGATAATCCGGGGAAAGATGCTCGTCCCCTTCCACCGCCACGAAGGTCGGAATATCGAACCCCGTCGCCTGCAAGCGCGCCAGAATGCCGGCGTCCACGTCGGCGACCGACACCACCACCGCCGCCACGTCGGTGTAGTCCGTCTGCTCTACGCGCACGATCTGGCGCAGCGTCTCAATGGTGGCGACCAGGCTGGCGCTGGTTGCGATTTTCAATTCTTTCATCATGCTGACTCTCAAACGGTGAAGGATGAGGGTGTGCCACCGGCACGGTAATGAGATAACGCGGTTATCCCGGTAAAAGCGATACCCGGGCACGGCAGCATAAGCGGCGTGCGTGACCGCCTCATGATCGGGGACCATCAGGCAGCTATCGGGGGGAACTGGTCTTGGCAGCGTCCGACAGGCATCAGTAAAATCAGGGCCGCAGCGCTGGCTTTACGCATGCCTAACAGCGAGCATCAGGCGGCCTTACCGCATGATCGGCAGGCGTATTCGGACGGATGGCGTTCGGAGCAAGCAGAGACGGAACGGTGGCGGCGTCAGAGGTCTGGTGCGCGACAGCGCTTGAGCGACAAAACCAGTCATGCCAATAACCCTCTGACTTATAAGAAGCGGGAACACCGTCAGGGAACGGAGAGTGCTAAAATTTGCGCAATGATTGCATGATTCGTTACGAGGTTCAAGCGAGAATCACCTGGATTGAGCTTGCATTAATGCAAAGGTAACATTTTGTTATTTAAAAATAAATATGAAACACGGCCTTGATAAGGTGGTATAAATACACGTTTTTTATGCATATTTATTGGGTGGCGATATCGCCACAGGTTCTAGCGCTTCGGATTCGCTGCCTGAAAATAGAGCAACCGATCGGCTTTGTGACAGAAAGCGATTGACGCCATCCGGCCAATACGGTTTAATGCGCCCCGTTGCCCGGATAGCTCAGTCGGTAGAGCAGGGGATTGAAAATCCCCGTGTCCTTGGTTCGATTCCGAGTCCGGGCACCATATTTAGAGAACCCAGCCTATGGCTGGGTTTTTGCTTTTCAGGGACAGGACTCTCCATCGAACTGCGTTCGATTATTCGGCCAAAGGCCTCACCCTGCGGGCCAGCGCTGAGACCTTGAATACCGAGCAGAAGTGCTCCTGTTCCTATCTCTTTAACCTAAATCTCGGCCTTTATATTCGCAGTCTTAATTGATGCCAGCCGCCTGCCCTGTGTTTACGGCACTGTATTATTTCCATTTGCGCCATAACCCGACCTTACTTATTTTCGCCGTCATTTGAATTAATACGCAAACACGGGTTACGCAACAATGCCATTAATGTTTTCATTCTGCGCCTGATAAAAACCCACAGTCACAAACCGATAAAAACATTAAATAACAATCAATTAAACAGAGCCACACCACATAATCCCCTGCCGTTATTAAAAATAAACCAAAAATGCGGTCGGCACTCACCTTGTGATTTTTTGATAAATACCGTCCGTTGCCGCTGCTAATTTACCGACAGGCGTTCTTAAAACATCACATCGGTGAAGATCGTCATATCACCGTAATAGAACGCTTAATTTAGCCTGCTCACCCACTGATATTTTGGCCTTTTTTGGCTCTGGCATTAAACACCCGTTGAGAAAAAACATATGGAATATGGTTTATCAGACAATGGCGAACAGCCGGATCAACATGGCAAGGGCGTCAGCCGCAGAAATGTCTTGCTCGGCCTGGCGTCAACGCTTGTCGCCACCGCATTGGCCGGCGCCCCATTCCTCACGCTGGCGGAACAGCATACCGCCGCGCAAAACCCCCTGCTTTTTGCCCATTTCTTCGCGCTCTCCCGGCAATTGACAGAACGTCAGGATATTGACCCTGGCATTTCGGCTCGTATTTTCACTGCGTTGAGCCTCGCAAACCCGCAATTCTCATCACAGGTTGAGCGATTAAGCGCACGCGTGAAGGCCGGACAAAGCGCCGGGCAACTTCAGCAAATCGCCGGCCAACTGGGGCTCTCGGTATTGGTCTCGGCCATCGTCACCGCCTGGTATACCGGTACCGTGGGCCAGGGGGCAAACGCCAGTCTCATCGCTTATAAAGATGCCCTGATGTATCGCCCGGTTAAAGACGCCTTGATTGTGCCCACCTATTGCGGCAACGGCCCGCTTTGGTGGACCGCCGCCCCGCCTGAGGTTAACGCCTTACTGCCCTCTGAGAGCTGAATCATGAAAAAACCGGTATTCACGGCTGATGGCGATGCCTCGGCCGATATTGTCATCGTCGGCTCGGGGATCGTCGGCGGCATGATGGCGGACCAGTTGGCCGGCCAAGGCTATTCCGTGCTGGTATTGGAGGCGGGCCTGCGTATCGATCGCGCGCAGGCCGTCGAAAACTGGCGCAATATGCCGTTTGATAACCGTGCGGGCTCCGATTTTCAAGGCTTGTACCCGCAATCAGCCTACGCCACCGCGCCGCTCTATTTTCCGCCAAACGATTATGTCGCGTTAAGTGGCCCAAGCGCGGACAGCTTTAAGCAGGGCTATTTACGCACCGTGGGCGGCACGACCTGGCACTGGGCGGCCTCCTGCTGGCGCCATCTGCCAAACGATTTCAAAATGAAAACGCTGTACGGGGTTGGCCGCGACTGGCCCATCGCCTATGACGATCTGGAGCCCTACTACTGCCGCGCGGAGGAGGCGATTGGCGTCGCCGGCCCAAACGATCCGGCCAAACAATCGCCTTCAGCGCGCAGCAAGCCTTATCCCATGGATATGGTGCCCTGGGCCCACGGAGATACGCGCTTCGCCGAAGTGGTCAACCCGCACGGTTATCGCTCCGTACCGATCCCCCAAGGGCGCAGCACGCGACCATGGCAGGGGCGGCCCACCTGCTGCGGCAACAATAACTGCCAACCTATCTGCCCGATTGGCGCCATGTATAACGGCATCCATCACATCGAACGCGCCGAAATGAAAGGAGCGCTCGTGCTGGCGGAAGCGGTGGCGTACAAAATCGATACCGATGGACAAAATCAGGTTACCGCCGTGCATTGGCTGGACAACCAAAAGCGGTCGCACAAAGCCAGCGCCAGCGCGTTCGTCCTGGCATGCAATGGCATCGAAACCCCGCGCCTGCTGTTGATGGCCGCCAATGCGCAAAACCCGAATGGGATCGCCAACAGCTCCGATCAGGTTGGCCGCAATATGATGGATCACTCCGGCTTTCACTGCACCTTCCTGGCGAAAGAGCCGCTGTGGCCTGGACGCGGCCCGGCGCAGAGCAGCTGTTTAGTCGGCCCGCGCGATGGGGATTTCCGCAAGCATTACTCAGCCAACAAGATGATCCTCAATAACATCAACCGCGTTTTGCCGGCTACGCGCCAGGCCCTGGCGCAGGGCCTGGTGGGGAAAGCGCTGGATGACGAGATCCGCCGCCGCGCGGCGCACGGCGTCGATTTGTCCATCAGTCTGGAACCGCTGCCCGATCCCAATAACCGTCTGACGTTGAACGCAACGCGCAAAGACGCCCACGGTTTGCCTTGCCCGGACATTTACTATGACGTGGGGGACTATGTGCGAAAAGGGGCTGAAGCGGCGCACCGGCAGCTCAAGCATATTGGCCAATTGTTTGATGCCGATGAATTCACCATCACCACCAGCCTGAATGCCAATAATCACATTATGGGCGGCACCATCATGGGCAACGATGAGAAAAATTCCGTGGTGAACGGCGATTGCCGTGCGCACGATCATCCGAACCTGTGGCTGCCCGGCGGTGGCGCCATCCCTTCAGCCAGCGTGGTGAACAGCACGCTGACGATGGCGGCCCTGGGCCTTAAAGCGGCGGACGACATTGCCCGCAAACTGGCGGTGAAATCATGAGAAAACCTGCAAGGATAGCCTGGCTGGCGCTGCTCCTCGCGGCGGGCGGCGGCTCGGCGTTCGCCGCCGACGAAGGACCGTATTTCAGCGCCGAGCTGATTGAAAAAGGCGAGCGGCTCGCGGTAGCGGCGGACTGCCAGGCCTGCCACACCCAAACGGGAGGCGGCGAGCGATTTGCCGGCGGTTACAGCATCGCCACGCCGGTAGGCGTGATTTACACCACCAACATCACCCCCGACCAGGAAACCGGCATTGGCCGCTACAGCGAAGCGCAATTCGCCCGCGCCGTGCGTGAAGGCATTCGCGCGGATGGCACCCCGCTGTACCCGGCAATGCCTTATACGTCATACGTCAAATTGAACGACGAGGACATTCACGCGCTGTACGCCTACTTTATGAACGGCGTCGCCCCCGTCGTTCAGCACAACAGGCGAACCGAACTGCCCTTCCCCTTTAACCTGCGCTTTATCATGCCGGCCTGGAACAGTTTGTTTCTGGAAGAGGGGCATTTCAGCGCCGACAGCAGCGAAGATGCGCAATGGAACCGCGGCGCCTACCTGGTCAACGGCCCTGGACACTGCGATACCTGCCATACGCCGCGCAACGTGTTACTGGCTGAATACAGCGGGCAACCGCTTTCCGGCGCCATGGTCGGCAGTTGGTATGCGCCCAATATTACTTCCGACCCGATCAGCGGCATTGGCGGATGGAGCCAGGCTGAGCTAATCCAGTATTTGAAAACCGGGCGCGCGGCGGGAAAAAACCAGGCGGCGGGGGGCATGGCGGAAGCGATAGAAAACAGCCTGCAATATTTGTCGGACGACGATCTGGCCGCGATTGCCGCTTACCTGAAAAACAGTCCGCCGATCAGAGATCGACGCGATACGCGGCCGGCAGACAGCTTTGGCAAGCCGTTCAACGTTGAACCCGAGCTGCGCGGCGCGCATCCGCCGACCGCCAACGAGACGGTGATTGACGGCGCCGCCTTGTTCAGCGGCAACTGCGCCAGCTGCCACCAACCCGACGGCAGCGGCAGTCAAAACCAGGCCTATCCATCGCTGTTCAACAACACGGCGACGGGCTCGCGCAATCCCTCCAATCTGATCTCGGCCATTTTGTTCGGCGTCGAGCGCCGCGTCGGGGATCAACATATCCTGATGCCGAATTTCGGCCCGCAATCCTATGTCAATCCCTTGAACGACCAACAGATTGCGGCGATCGGCAACTATGTCTTGCAACATTACGGCAACCCCGCGGCGCACGTCACCGCCGAAGACGTTGCGATCCTCAGACGAGGGGGCCCGGCGCCCTTGCTGGCCGAGATGCAGCCCTATATGGCACCGGGGTTGGGCGGCGGCGCGCTGGCGCTACTGGCCGCCATCGCGTGGCGGGTGCGCAAACGCCGCGGCGCGTGATTCACGCCAATTAAAGCTCCCTACGCTGGCGGCCGCAGGGAGCTTGTCTGCCGGCGCGCAAGGCTCTGATGCCATACGCCAATGATGTGCTAAAAATAGGCCCCGCCGGCGTTTTGCACTATTTTGGTTATGTCTGCCTGTTCATTCTGGGCGGTGCCTCGCTACGACGATAAACCCTGTACACCGTTCGCCTCGGTCACAAAACACAGTCAATCACGCCAGGAGCCCGACCATGAAAAACGCAACGTTCCCCAGCATCGCCAAGTTTTCCTTTCTGTCTTTATTATTGCCGGCCTGGATCACCCAGGCCGCTCCCCCGCAGCCGCAGCCGGGCAGCACCGCGCAAATCGTTTTGATTGGCACCTGGACAGGGGAAAGAGACGGCGATCGGGTTCAGCCGCCCGTTTATCCCAGCCAGGGGATGTATCGGTTGGCGCTCAACGAAGACGGCAGCCTGCTGCCATTGAATCGCATAAAAATGGACAGCCCTTCCTGGATAGTTCTGAGCAAAAATCGCCAATTTGCCTATACCACCAATGAAACTCAGCAAGGCCAAATCAGCACGCTCAGGCTCGGCAAAGGCGGCGACCCGCAACGCATCAGCGGCATCGACTCGCAGGGACAAGAGCCGACGCATGCCGCCATCAGTCCAGACGGGCGCTACTTATTGGCCGCCAATTACTCCAACGCCCCCGGGCATGCCAGCGTCATCGTGGCCCCCATTCTCCAGAACGGTGAACTCGGCGAGGTGCTGCAGCGCTTTCCCTTCACCAAGGGCTCAGAGGCCGTTGCCGAACGGCAAGCCAGCGCCCATATTCACTCCGTCAACTTCACCCCCGACGGGCGCATGATGTACGCCGCCGATTTGGGCGGCGACATCATTCATGCCTTCTTCTACGACGCGGCAAATAAGGCCGCGCCGTTCAGGCTCGCGCCGGATTACGATTTGTCGTTTCCGCCGGGCACCGGCCCGCGACATATGATCTTTTCCGCAAATGGCAGATTCGCCTACGTGATCAGCGAAATGTCGGCGAATATTTTTGCCTACCAGATTAATAACGATCGGTTGGAGAACATCCAGACATTAGCGCTGACGGAAAGCGCCCGCGCGGATGCAAAGGGCGGCGGCGGGCTGGCGTTTTCCCCTGACGGAAAATACCTCTATGCGAGCAATCGCCAAAAAACCAACGAAATCGTGGGTTATAAAATTAACCCGGAGAATGGCAAACTCACGCTGATTGGCCGCACGCTTTCCGGCGGAATCGAACCGCGCGCTTTCGCCTTCGATAAAAGCGGAAAGTTTCTGCTAATCGCCAATGTGTTTAGTAATAACGTTACCGTATTACAACGCGATCTGGATACCGGCGAATTATATGGCAACGGCGTAAGCGTCCAGATAGGTACGCCAACTGACGTTAAATTTATCCACGAGTAAATTATTGCTGCGGCAATCCGTTTGTCGCAGCGCCAACATCGATTCTCTTGCCCACGAGCGCCATACTTTACCCCATTCCCATGGCGTTTAACGTTCAGGTAATGAGAATCATCATCAGCGGCAAAGGAATTATAAAAGAGAAACGCCAAAACAATTCAAACCGGGTTGATATAATGGCGGCTACATTCAGGCAAGTTCCGGCGGCACACGGATATCCTTGCACGTCACGCCGTCGCTGAACCTAAACGAACCTAAACGTCGAACTGTCGGCCAATCGGTTTTTAATTGGCGCTTTTCCAACGTCAACAGGCGCCTCTGTATATAACATGAACATTCACTCATTGAAATTAATGCATATAGGGATAATTTCCCGCCATACAGGCCCGCAAACAACAAAACTGGGCGCATTGGCCGATGTGAAAGCGGATACCCCCATGCCGCCCAGACGCAATAGCTCTCGCATCCAAAAGATAATAACACATTGAATACAATGATAAAAATACCATCAAAACGGCCTAATTTCATAATTTCACTTTAATTTCATCTTTTCAAAAAGCGCTCAACGCCTAATATCATGTTATTTCACCTTCCCAGAATCCCTTTTAACGCTATTCTAAGCAGCGAATACCTGATTCAAGAAACACAAGCCGAACGCAGAACGGCGTATACACGTTAACAGTCAATAGTCGATGCCAATCCCATGCGGCTTATCCTCTTTGCGGAGTGTCGTTTACATGGAATGATGAACGCGGTTTCTAAGATTATTGCTTAAGAATATTAATTAAACACACACGCAAGCTTTCGCAGGGACTTTCATGGAAAGAAATACACCCGTAGCCTTTACCTGATGTGCTACCGAATTCTAAACGGGCATTTAAAAATGACGCATTTTTAACCCGCATATCTTTTAATTATTTTTAATTCATGTCGTTTACTTATAAGAAAAAGGCAGCCTGGTTGCTATAAGCCAACCCCTTTGCAGCCGTATTTCTGGGTATTATTCTCATTATACTGGAGCTTATTAATGAATCAGCGTTTCGATATCATCGGTATTGGCCTTGGCCCGTCGAATCTTAGCCTGGCGGCCTTAGGGAGCGAAATCGAGGGATTTACGGGGCAATTCCTTGAGCGCAAACCTCATTTCTCCTGGCACCCGGGCATGATTTTGGCTGACTGCAACATGCAAACCAACTTTTTAAAGGATTTGGTGAGCGCGGTTGCCCCAACCAATCCCTACAGCTTTCTCAACTATCTGGTAAAAAACCGAAAATTCTACCGTTTCCTGACGACCGAACAGCGTACCGCATCGCGTGAAGAGTTCGCCGATTACCTCACCTGGGCCGCAAGCGGGATGGGATCGTTGGCGTTCAATCAAGACGTTCAGCGAGTCGAGTTTGACGATCGGCAACGCCAGTTCGTGGTGACCACCTCACGGGAGGTCTTCCACGCCAGACACGTAAGTATCGGTATTGGCAAGAAAATAAAGTTACCGGATTGCGTGACGGCGCAAAACGATCGCTGTTTCCACGCCAGCGAAATGATGCTGCGCAACCCTAATCTGGCAGGCAAACGCGTGGCGATCGTCGGCGGCGGCCAGAGCGGCGCCGATCTGTTCCTGAATATTTTTAAAGGGGAATGGGGGCAGCCGGAACAACTCGACTGGATATCGCGGCGCAACAATTACAACGCGCTTGATGAGGCGGCCTTTGCCAATGAATATTTCACGCCAGATTACGTCGAGAGTTTCTACTCACTGGACAGCGCGGCCAAGCGGCATATGCTGGCCGAACAAAAGATGACCTCAGACGGCATCACCAGCGAGTCGCTGCTGGCCATCTATCGCGCCATGTACCACCGCTTCGACGTACTGCGCGAGAAATTATGGGTGCGCCTGCTGCCCAGCCGTTCGCTGACGGCCGTAAAACACACGCTGGATAACGCCTACCAACTCGAAACGCGTCATCATCTCGATCACGGCGAGGAAACCTTCAAGGCGGACGTGGTGATCTTTGCTACCGGTTATCAATCGGCGACGCCTGAGTTCCTTGCGCCTCTGGCCCACCGACTGTTGACCACGGCGGACGGCGAGTACCGCATAGCCCCGGACTTTACCTTTGAGTGGGAAGGCCCGGCGGAGAACTGCTTATTTGCGATGAACGCCAGTATGCACAATCACGGCATCGCCGATCCGCAGCTGAGCCTGATGGCGTGGCGTTCGGCCCGCATTCTTAATCGGGCGTTAGACCACCAGCCATTTGATCTGGGAACAACACCGACAGCCATTCAATGGCGCAGTGAAGGCGCGCCACCCGCGTTTTAAGTACAAGAACGTCTTAATCATTGTCACTATGCTTTGATGGAATTACGTATATGAAAAGACAAATAAATAAGTTCATTATGAATCAATTGGCCGTATTGGCCCCCGAATTCAAGGCCAGATTGATCTACAAAAGGGCATTTGGCAAACCGCTGAACTTGCAGGCGCCATCGACCTGGAATGAAAAAATCAATCACCTTAAGTTGAATGACTACAGTAAAAATGCCTTAGTCACTCAATGCGCAGATAAATATGCGGTTAGAGAGTACATCAAGGCACAAGGATGTGAAGAGATCCTTAATGAGCTGTACTTTGCCTGTGATTCGGTACAGGAGATCCCATGGGAAACGCTGCCTGAGAAATTTGTCATCAAGGGAAATCACGGCTCAGGATATAATTTAATTTGCCAGAATAAACAATCGTTGAACATTAAAAGCGCCTCCCAGCTGATCGATGGCTGGATGAAAGACGATTACTGGAAAACCTATGTAGAACTCAACTACAAAGGGATACAAAAAAAGATCATTGGAGAAAAGTATATCGAATCGGCCAATGGTCACGGGCCTGAAGACTACAAAATTTATTGTTTTCGCGGCGTGCCTTACTGCACCTTGCTGTGCGTCGGCAGGGATACCGGGACGCCGAAATATTACTTCTTCGACAAAGATTTCAAGTTCCTTTGCTATAGCGAGGACTGCCTGGCGTTGAGCCAGGAGGAGATAGACGCCTTCGTGAAACCGGAGGGATACGATGAGCTGTTTGAGTATGCCGCTCGCTTGTCGGCGCCCTTCGAGTTCGTGCGCGTTGATTTCTACATCTCTCAGGGCCAAATCATTTTCGGTGAGCTGACCTTTACCCCCTCGGCCGGGCTGGATACGGATATTCTGCCACCGACCGATGTTTTGCTTGGCAAGATGCTGACGCTGCAACAGCACTGATTATCATCAACAAAAGGCGGCGCAATTCCCCTGCGCATCCATCAAACAGGAGATACCGGCCGGCGTTTTCGCAGGCCGCCCGCCGGCATCTCACTGTGGGGCGGCGGGCCGGCACCGCCCCGCCACCTGCGCTTTATCCACAGCGGAGTGGCTTGCACCGCCATCGGGAACGTTCCCCTTTGGGCGACATAACCCCTTGAAAAACAATGGCATTAGAACATTAATAAGAATCGTTTACATATTTATAATAAAATGTTCTATATGTATAGGAAGCTATAATATAAGATACCGGAAAGTTTCCCTGGTGTTGTTGTGTGTCTTTGCCCTATTTTATAGGGCTTTTTTTTCGCTAACACCCATTGATGATTGAGTGTTTTTGCGCCCATCAGCAGATTATCCCTCTAAAAAAACATAATCATTTCTAATTAATCGTAACCCTTCTTATTCCTGACTTGCCAATAATAACAATGAGTTGCTATTAACCCTGCGAAGCATCAGGCAGCCACCGCCTGACCCCGGCCGCACTTCGCTACTGAAATACCCGCCCGAAGGAGAGGTTTTTACTGGGCGCGTACCGATGCTAATATCGGCCTTTTTCGAGGACGCTGCCCCGCATGTTATTGTCTCACCGGCATTTTATCTGCACGCTTCTGGCGCTCGCCATCGGCTTTTGGTTGCCGACTGCCGTGCAGGCCAGGCCCGATCTGGAACGCAGGATCGGCGTGACCGTCGCCGATAGCGACTCTGCGGATTACCGCTTCAGCGATCTGCGCTTCACCTCCGCCGATGGTCAACGGCGTTACCGCGTCCGTATCGCCCAGCCGCGTCGGGCGCCTGCGCCTGACGGCTATCCGACGATTTATTTCCTCGACGGCAATGCGGTGCTGATGGAGCTGAACGCCAGCTTACTGGCCAGATTGGCGACGGCGAAGCGGCCACCGGTGCTGGTGATGATCGGCTATGACAACGATCTGCGCATCGATGCCTCCGGCCGCGCCTACGACTATACGCTGCCTCTGCCGACGGGCATGAAGAAACCGCCGCAGGGGGGCGGGGGCGCGGAGGCCTTCCTGCAATTGATGGAAACGCGGATCAAACCGGCGATCGCCGCCAAACTGGCGGTCGATCCGCAGCGGCAAACGCTGTGGGGCCATTCCTACGGCGGGCTCTTCGTTCTGCATACGTTATTCGCCCATCCCGCCGCCTTCCAGCATTATATCGCCGTGGAACCCTCGCTGTGGTGGGGCAACGGCATGATCCTGCAAGAGGCGCAGCAGTGGGCGGAACGGCATCCGACGCCGGCGGCAAGGCTGCAGTTGTGGGTGGGTCTGGCGGAGCGCGATCGCGCGGCCCCGCCCGGCGTGAAGAGCCCTGCACTGCCGGCGAACGCGGCGCAAATGCTGGCGGAACGCCTGGCAAAGCTCGACGGTCTTACCGTCGGCTATCGGGAGTGGCCCGGCTTGGGACACGGCGCCATGCTGGGTGCCGCCATCGAGCCGGCACTGAACAGCGTGGCATATGAAGACTAAAGGAGGGTATCGACCGCATTTTCATCGGCGGCTCATATCTTCTGATAAGAAGAGCGTTTAATATCTGAGACAGCGCGCAGTCATCGCGGAACGGATGCGCAAAAACAAAGTGGCTCCCCCGTCGGCAAGTTAGCTTGCTCTATCCGGTGGAGCCATACAGTACTGCAGTTTTCCCTGTGGGGCCCTGGTGAGGCGCAAGTAGGAAAAGATGGTGTTGGCAGGGCATTTCAGCGTTTTAATACTGCCTGTTTCGCTATTTTCTTCACCCTGTGATGCTTACTATAAGCGCCCGCCTGCACGGCGGAAAAGGGTGAAAACCACCCTTGAAATACATTAATAAAAGTGATAATAGAAGCGGTTGGGGCGAAAGCGTCTAGTTCATATTTGAATAATTAAATCAGGGAATTATATTAAAAATGAATATTAATATCACCGACAAACCCAACCCGCAGGATGAAGAGTTCGTTATCGACAGCCTCTGGGCGCACAACCATAAAACCCAGCCCGTAGACATTCACCCGCTGTTCCTGACCGTCACCGACGACAACCAGCAGATCGTCGGCGGTCTGGTCGCACGTACCTGGTGGGGCGGCCTGGAAGTACAGTATCTTTGGGTCGGCGATCAATGCCGCAAAAGCGGTTACGGTCGCCAACTGATGCAGCTGGCCGAAGAAGAAGCCCGCAAGCGCGGTTGCCATATGGCCTACGTCGATACCTTCGATTTCCAGGCCAGAGGCTTCTACGAAAAACTGGGCTACCGGGTCTATGGCGAGCTGGGTGACTATGCGCATCGCCATACCCGCCATTACCTGGCTAAAAGCCTGTAACGCGGCCTGAGCGGCGCAGAGGTGGGTATGGGTTCATCGCATAAAAATAATGAATCTTATTTCAAGGGCCTCATCACCATGATGGAGCACCTGAGCGAGCCCTGGGGCATCAAAGACCAGCTGTCCCGCCACCTCTATATGAACCGCGCCGCTTATCTCTATACCAATACGCCGCTGAATTTCGACGTCGCCGGAAAATATGACCACGAATTCCCCGCCGACTGGGCCGATTCCGCCGCCGACTTTATCGAGCATGACAAGATGACCGAAGCGGCGCGCGATCGGGTCACGGTCATCGAGACGCACTACTGGTATGGCAAAGACAGCCTGACGCCGTTTATCAGCGAAAAGCTGCCGGTCTACAACGATGACAAACAGGTGATCGGCGTGATCTGGAACGCCAAGCCGATGAACAGCCTGTCGCCGCTGAAATACATCAATCAGCAAAAACCCAGCATCTTGACCACCGAAGTTAACAACGAGCTGTTCACCCGCGCCGAGCTCGATGTCATTTTCCTTATGCTGCAGCGATTTACGGTGAAAGAGATCGCCAAAATCTATAACGTCAGCAATAAGACCATCGAAAACCGCATTTATAATATTTACCAGAAGGCCAACGTGCATACTCAGCAACAGTTTGAAGAGTATTGCAAATACGCCAACCTGGATAACTACATTCCCGATCGCCTGATAACCAAGGGCATTCAGTTTATTTGAACCGCAAGGAAGATCTCACCGTGATAAAGATCGAAGATTATCCGCTCACCCGGGTGCCGCAGGATAAAAGAGTCTCGTTTTTAAGCGTGGCCATCGTGCATATGGGCATGCTGACCGCGTTGGACCAGTTCATGCTCGGCGCCGTGCTCGGCAACTCCATGACGCTGATTGACGCCTTCACCGCCATTTTCGTCGGCAGCCTGATCTTCGGCGTGGTGACCTATGGGCTTGGGATGGCGGGCATGCGCGAAGGGATTTCCGGCAGCCTGCTGGCGCGCTGGTGCGGCTTTGGCCGCCTGGGCTCGGTGCTGATCGGCGTGGTCGTGGCCGTCAGCCTGCTGGGTTGGTTCGGCATTCAAAACGCCATTTTCGCCAAGTCGCTCGATTTCGCGCTCGGCAATAAGCTGGGCTTTGGCCTGGCCGCCGGGCTCTCGGGCACGCTGTTGACCATCCTGGTGGCATTCGGCTTCAAGGCGTTGCGCATCGCCGCCCGTATCGCGGTGCCGATGTTCATTATTCTGGTGGCCTATATTTCAGTGGCCGCGCTTTCCGGCCATAACCTGCAGGAGATCATCCAGCTGGCGCCGCCGGGTGAACCATTGACCATCAGCGCCGGCATCACCATCGTCGTCGGCGGCGCCATCGTGGCCAGCCTGATGACGCCCGATCTGACCCGTTACTCCAAAAACGGCAAACACGTGCTCGGCGTTACGATCTTCACCATCGTCGCCGGCGAGTTCGTGGTGAATGGCCTGGCTATCCTGATCGCCAAAACCCTGGGCACTGCGGATGTGGTCACCATCATGTCGCAAGCGGCCGGCGGCGCCGGTTTGCTGGTGGTGGTGTTTTCCACCCTGCGCGTCAACGATCTCAACCTGTACTCCTCTTCGCTGGGCATCGTCAACGCGGTGGAAGGCATCACCGGCAAAAAGCTGAAGTACACCTACACCACGTTGGCGATCGGTATTCTGGGCACCACGCTGTCGGTGCTGGGCATTCTCGACCGCTTCGTCGACTTCCTGACGGTGCTTGGCGTGGTCTTCCCGCCCATTATCGGCATCATGCTGGTGGACTATTACCTGCTGCGCAGCCACCGCAAAATCCTGGACGAGAGCCGCCGTACGGGCCAGTTGCCGAACGAAACCCCAACCATCGGCTGGGCGGCGATCGTCGCCAGCATCGCCGGCGGCGCCGTTGGCCTGGCGACCGAATGGGGCGTACCGACCATCAACTCACTGGTGGCCGCCAGCCTGCTGTATTGGGTGCTCAAGCTGGCCTTCAGTCGGGCGCAAAAACCCCTGGCCTCGCAGAAGTCGCTCTGATTTTCGCACAGGCGTTAACGCACTCCTCCGATGACGGGGGAGTGTTTTATTGCTCGCAAAATGCGGAGTTCAGCGCAAAGGAATAGGCCGATCGCGCAGACAAACGGCCGTGGTGATGAGGGTCCCTGGTGTCGGTAGCAAGCTATCCATTATGCTCAGAGTGCGGGAACATCCCCCTCTGAGCTTTTTATTATAAAAGTCGTTAGCTTCAGTGTTTTGATCGTAAAGAAAAACTTCAGCTTGCATGAACAGTAGCCCATGAAATCGCCTTTGGTCAACATAAAAGTGAACATAAAATTGGCTTTTGTGTTCACTTTTTCATAAGCAAAAGCTAATCAATTGATTTGCACAGCTTTATCATTTCCCCAAACCGCCTTCCGCATCCACGTCGCCCGTCCCCCGCCAAGCCGCTGACAGAAAGCAATAATTAACGAAAATAATCAGTCTGTTATCCTATTCCCTGCGCCTTTTTATCTGGACAACGCCAACGCGTAAGATATAGTGAAGCCAGCGTAATGTTTGTAAGGACAGCCTATGAAAACCCCCAACGCACAGCGCAAAATCAACATCATTAAAAATATTGAATATCTAATGCGTACCCGCGGTGAAACCAAGGCTTCCTTTTCCAACCGCAGCGGCCTGACGCGCACTACCCTATACAAAATTCTTGATGGAAGAGTGAACAACGTTCAGCAATCCACCGTTAATCGGATTTCCGATTTTTTCGGTGTCTCCTGTGAAGAGATCGAAGACTACGATCTGGAAAAACTGGAGCTGCTCAACGAAACGTTGTCCACCGAAGGCAACAAGAACCCTTCCGCCATTCCGGTGATCCCGCAGTCGCGCTATCTGGCCGTCTCGCAGCGCAAGATCGGGCAACTGGTCACCGAGTTTCCTTTGACTTATTTCTTCGGCGATGAGTCGAACATGTTGGCAATGAAAATAGAGACCGAAATTAAAGGGTCATTCATTCCGGGCGAAGTCATTATCATTAAACGTCCGCCGGTACTGATTTGCGATTCACCTTTGCTGTATCACTCGGGAAAAAGCGGCTTCTTTGTGGTTGACGACAAAGACAGCGAAAGCATGGACAAACGCCTTCAGGAGACGGTGCAATTCCTGGGTTATATCGTTGGAGAAAGGTTATAAATGGAACCGAATCAGAAGTTCAAGCTGTTGGGCTTCACCCGACATGGCACCATCGCGGCCAATGTCATGGTATTGGCCACCGGCAAAACCATTACCATGGGGCTCAATGAGCTGGCCGACAGCGAAATATCGGAAGATCTGAGCCGGCACGAGCTGCAGGCGCTGTACCGTAAACTCTACGGCGACAATCAACAAAAAACCGCCTATGAGCTCAGCGATCGCCATGAACGTTCCTGGTACGCCTACCTGATTATTACCGTGGCGCTCAGCGTGATTTATATCTTCTCGACGCTGTGCGGCGTCAAGCCGATCCAAATTCCGGTGCTGAATCTCATCACGCCGCCGGCGATCTTCATCTATCCGCTCACGTTCATCCTGGTGGACATTCTCAACGAGTTCTATGGGTTGCGGCTGGCCAGACGCACCATCATCATCTCGTTCATCGCCAACCTGACCTTCGTTCTCGGCGTCTGGGTGACGACGCTGGTGCCGAGCATTCCACAGTGGGAGTACAGCGAGACCTACAACGGCATCGTGCACAGCATCATGGCGGTGCTGGTGGCCTCTTCGGCGGCCTATCTGATCTCCGAGAACGTCAACTCCTATCTGCTTTGCAAGATCAAAGAGTTGACCAACTCCCGCTACCTGTTCGTGCGCGTGATCACCAGCACCGTAATCGCATCGGCCATCGACAGCGTGGTGTTCTGTACGCTGGCGTTCTACAACGTGCTGAGCTGGGACATCATCAAAACCATGATCCTGTCTCAGTTCCTGATCAAGGTGGTTTACGCCCTGCTGGGCGTCGGGCCGATTTACGCCACCCGCAGTCTGTTTAACCGCTACATCAATACCGAACAAGCAAAGGGCAATGAATATGCATATCCAAAAGCAAGATAAGATCACCCATCTTGGCGCGAACTCCGATTATCCGGACCAATATGCTCCCGCATTGCTCGAAGCCTTGCCGCGCGCACGCGGCCGCGATCTGATCGGCGTGGACGAACGGCAGCTGCCGTTCAGCGGCTTTGATCTGTGGACCGCCTTCGAGTTGTCGTGGCTCAACGGCAAGGGCAAACCGGTGGTGGGCATCGGCGAATTTACCTTCCCGCACTCCTCTTCCAACCTGATCGAATCCAAATCGTTCAAGCTGTATCTCAACAGCTTCAACCAAACGCGCTTCGACAGCGTGGAACAGGTGAGCGCCGCCATGCAGAAGGATCTGTCGCAGGCGGCCAATGGCCAGGTCACCGTCAAGCTCTATCCGGGTCTGGAAGGTTATCCGGCGCAGATCGATCGTCTGCCGGGCATCAACATCGACGATCTGGATATCGCGGTCGACGACTTCGCCTTCAAACCGGAATACCTGAGCGGCGCGGCCGATCAAGGGGAGCACGTAGCGGAGACGCTGTCTTCCAATCTGCTGAAATCCAACTGCCTGGTCACCAACCAGCCGGACTGGGGCAGCGTGGTGATCCACTATGAAGGCCGCAAAATCGATCGCGAAAGCCTGCTGCGCTACCTGATCTCCTTCCGCCAGCACAACGAATTCCACGAGCAGTGCGTCGAGCGCATTTTCAACGACATCAAGCAGAGCTGCCGCCCGGAAAAACTCAGCGTGTTCGCGCGTTACACCCGCCGCGGCGGCCTGGACATCAACCCCTTCCGCAGCGATTTCGAAACGGCGCCGACGCTCGGCCGCCTGATCAGACAGTAAGCCCCATCCCCCAATGCTCCCGCCAGGGAGCATTGTTTCTCTCGCTTTCATCTCCCTGTTATTTTTCGCCATTATCGTCGTCAGCGGCTATCTTCAAAGCACACTGACGGAGATTAACGACGCATGCCTGACCTTTCTCGCAGAGACATCCTGCGGGCTGCCGCCATCGGATCGGCGTTCTCGCTGTTGCCCGCCTCGATTCGCAAAGCGCTGGCCATTCCCGCCAATAACCGCACCGGCACCCTGCGCGACGTCGAACACGTGGTGATCCTGATGCAGGAGAACCGCTCTTTCGATCACTACTTCGGCACCTTGCCGGGCGTGCGCGGCTTCAGCGATCGATTTACCATTCCACTGCCCGGCGATCGCCTGGTCTGGCAGCAACAGGGCGCCGAACGGCTGGTGCTGCCCTACCATCTGGACAGCAAACGCGGCAACGCCCAGCGCGTCACCGGCACGCCGCACTCGTGGGTGGATGAGCAAGCCGCCTGGGATCACGGCCGCATGAGCGCCTGGCCCACCTACAAAACGCCGGCCTCGATGGGCTACTACCGCCAGCAGGAGCTGCCGTTCCAGTTCGCGCTGGCCAACGCCTTCACCCTGTGCGATGCCTATCACTGCTCCATCCACGCCGGCACCAACACCAATCGGCTGTTCCACTGGACCGGCACCAACGGCCCGTCCGCCGCCGACGTGGCGGTAGTGGTCAACGAATGGGACAGCCCCGGCCCGGCAGAGATCGGCTACCGGTGGACCACCTATCCGGAACGGCTGGAGGCGAGCGGCGTCAGTTGGAAGGTGTACCAATTCCTGCCGGACAACTTTACCGACAACCCGCTGGCGGGCTTTCGCCAATACCGCGCCGCCAGCATTCAGGTGGGCAACCCGGCTCGGCCGCCAAAAGACTTCAACGCCTTCGTGCCTTATCGCGACGAGCTCAACGCGACCGCGCCGCTGTACAAAGGCAACGGCAACACCCTGCCGGCCGCCGACGGCAACGATCTGGACGCCATGCTGGCCGGATTCCGCACCGACGTGCAGCAGGGCAAACTGCCGCAGGTCAGTTGGATCATCGCGCCGGCGGCCTATTCGGAACATCCCGATCCCTCCAGCCCGGTGCAAGGCGGCTGGTTCACGCAAGAGATCCTCAACGCGCTGACCGACAACCCGGAGGTGTGGAGTAAAACCGTGCTGCTGGTCAACTACGACGAAAACGACGGCTTTTTCGATCATATGCCTTCGCCTTCCGCGCCGTCGCTGCGCGAAGACGGCAGCTTCGCCGGTAAATCGACGGTGCCGTTCGATACCGAGATCTTCCAGCACGTGGCGCCGCCCGGCTCGCAGGACCAGCCGCCGCCGGACGGCCGCATCTACGGCCCCGGCCCGCGGGTGCCGATGCTGGTGCTGTCGCCCTGGAGCCGCGGCGGCTGGGTCAATTCGCAGGTCTTCGATCACACCTCGGTGCTGCAATTCCTGGAAAAGCGCTTTCAGGTGCATGAACCCAACATCAGCGCCTGGCGCCGCGCGGTGTGTGGCGATCTCACCTCGGCGTTCAACTTTGTCGATCCTAACGGCGAAGCATTGCCGAGCCTGCCCGCCACCAGCCGCCACGCCGCCGACGGTCTGCGTCAACGCCAGGAGCAGCTGCCGCAGGTGCCGCTGCCGCCGCCCGCCCGCCAGCGTTTGCCACACCAACGCCGCCTGGCGCGCCCTTCTCGCGCACTGCCCTATCAACTGCACGTCGAGGCCAGCGTCGCGGCCGAGCAGCGGCGCGTAACGCTGAACCTGCTCAATACCGGCGAGCAAGGAGCGGTGTTTCACGTCTACGACCGGCGAGATCTGACGCAGATCCCGCGCCGCTATACCGTCGAGGCCGGCAAGGCGGTCAGCGACGACTGGCAGACGGAGGACGAGTACCATCTGTGGCTGCTCGGCCCCAACGGTTTTCATCGTGAAATGCGCGGCGCGTTGAGCCGGCCGCAGCCGGAAGTGCGTTTGCGCCCGACGGGCCGCAGCCTGCTGCTGCAGTTGGATAACCCGGGTGCCGAAACGGTGACGGTCACTCTCGACCGCTGCCCTTACTCGCAACAAGGCCCGTGGCCCATCACGCTGCCTGCGGGCGGCAGCCACCGCCAAACGCTTGACGCCCGCGCCAGCGGCGGTTGGTATGATCTTGCGCTGCACAGCGCCGGAGGCTGGCGCCGCCGCCTGGCGGGCCGACTGGAGGATGGCGAACACAGCGTCAGCGACCCGCTGATGGGCCAGGAGTAGCCTATCGACAGCGAAGAGGTTCAAAAAGCGAAAGGATATCGCTTATCATTGCGTTCTCGTTCCTAGCCGATTACTCAAGGATCTCCATGTCCGCTGTTCTTATCGCCAAAGCCGGCCGCTGGCTGGCCGCCTGCGTTTTGCTGTTGGCCGGCGCCGCTCAAGCCGCGCCGATCGTCGTTACCGATGTCGCCGGCCGTCAGGTTACGCTGCCGCAACCGGCCAAGCGCGTTATCCTGGCCGACGCCCGCGCGCTGTTGGCGCTGAATATTCTGCATCCGCAGGAGCCGCTGAAAAACATCATCGCCTGGGACAACTCGCTGAAGGTCAAAGCCCCGGATCTGGTTGAGGCCTATGCGAAAAAATTCCCGCAGGTCATGCAAATCCCCACCTTCGACAACCCCTACACCAGTGACTTCAGCGTGGAGAGCGCGGTGGTGCGCCAACCGGATCTGATCATTTTCGACATCGGTCTGCTGAGCAAATTGAAGGACAGCGGCGTACTGACCCAGCTGGAAAAAGTCGGCATCCCGGTGCTGATCATCGATTTCCGCCAGCAGCCGCTGACCAACACCGTCGCCAGCATGGCGCTGTTGGGCAAAGTGTTTGACGAGCAGCCCAACGCCGACGCCTTTATCCGTTTCTATCAGCAACGCCTCGAGCTGGTGCGCCAGCGCGTCGCCACGCTGAAACCGGAGCAGCGCCCCAGCGTCTTCATCGAACGCAGCGCCGGCATCAAAGGCGAGCAGTGCTGCAATACCTTCGGCAAAGGCAGCTTCGGGCAGTTTATCGATACCGCCGGCGGCGACAATATCGGCAGCAAACTGTTTTCAGACATGGGCGGTGAAGTGAACGTCGAACAGGTGATCGCCAGCAATCCGGATTTCTATCTGCTGACCGGCGCCGACTGGAGCCGTGGCCATCGCGGTACGCTGGCCGTGCCGCTGGGCTACACCACCGATATGGCCACCAGCCAAAAGAAACTGGCGCATCTGCTGGATCGCACCGGCATTAACGTGTTGAAAGCGGTGAAAGAAAAACGCGTGATGGCGATTTATCATCAATTTTACGACACGCCGCTCAACTTTATCGCGGTCGAGGCGATCGCCAAATTCCTGCACCCGGCGCTGTTTAAAGATATTGATCCGCAAGCGGATATCGAAAGCGTGCACCAGAAATTCACCGCGCTGGATTACAGCGGGGTCTTCTGGCTTACGCCGCAATAATCCCCGCCAGGGCCCGCCAACCGGGCCCTGCTACCGGCATCCTTCATGTAGTTACCCGCTTAACTATTCCATAACAATTCTATTTACTTGCCAATAATTATCATTAAGATTGTCGTTTCTAAAAAAACACATCCGGGTCTGAAACTTCTAAGGCATTATTATGTCAATTCTTTTTCGCCTCTCCCTGCTGGCGACCTCTATCGCCGTTGCTTTCCCCATCCTTGCTGCTGATAACTCATCTCAAAACGATGCCGATACGGTAACCGTCGTCGGCAACTGGCTGGACAACCCTGATACCAGTTCGGTGCTGCTCAACCATCCGGGCGCGCGATCCATCGTCACTCAGCAGCAGATGCATGAGCAAGGCGACCAAACCATCGCCGACAGCCTGCGCGGTGTGCCCGGCGTGCAGGTGCGCGACAGCAACGGCACCGGCGGCAGCGACATTTCGCTCAACGTCGGCGTGCGCGGCCTGACCTCACGCCTTTCTCCGCGCTCCACCATTCTGATGGACGGCGTTCCGTTGGCCGTCGCGCCTTACGGCCAGCCACAGCTGTCGATGGCGCCGCTGTCGATCGGCAACCTGCAATCGGTTGACGTGGTGCGCGGCGGCGGCGCGGTGCGTTACGGGCCACAAAACGTCGGCGGCGTGATCAACTTCGTCACCCGCGACATTCCAAAAGCGTTTGGCGGCACCGCCGGCGTGCAAACTCAGGGCGCCAGCCACGGCGGCCTGAAGACCCTGACCAGCGCCTCGGTGGGCGGCACCGCAGATAACGGCTTCGGCGCCGAGCTGCTTTACTCCGGCCTGCACGGCCAGGGCTACCGCGACAACAACGACAACACCGACATCGACGATTTCATGCTGAAAACGCGTTATGCGTTCACCGATCGCGACGAACTGCTGGCCAATTTCCACTACTACGACGCCAAAGCCGGCATGCCGGCGGGCTGAGCAGCGCGCAATACGCGCAGAACCCGTTCCAGTCCACGCGTCCCTGGGACCAGTTCGAAGGCCGCCGCAAGGATATGTCGTTCAAATACAAACATCAGGAAGACGACAAACAGTTCGAAGTGTTGACCTACTTCACCGACAGCTACCGCGGCAGCAACATCGAGTCGGAAGGCACCGGCAAAAATGCCGGGTTGCGGCGCATGGTGTCCTATCCGCGCCACTATTCGACCTGGGCGATCGAACCAAGCTATTCGCAGCTGTTTCGCTTCTGGGATATGGCGCACGAGATCACCCTCGGTTACCGCTACCTGAATGAAACCATGGATGAAAAGGCGTCGCGTTCGGCCTGGTATAACCCGGCGAATGTCGGCGCCACGCCGGATACCCCGGACTATTACCAGCACACCTCCGGCGGCACCGCAGCCAACGCGTTCTATATCGACGATACCATTAACGTCGGCAACTGGACGGTCACGCCGGGCCTGCGTTATGAAAGCATTCGCACCCACGTGGACGATTCATTCAACAACATCAGCCGCGAGAAAAGCTACAGCGAACCGCTGCCGTCATTGAACGTGATGTACCACCTGTCCGACGCCTGGAAACTGTTCGCCAACGCCAACACCTCGTTCGGCAGCATGCAGTATTTCCAGCTGACCAAAGGCGGCAACGGCAACCAGCCTGCGCCGGGGCTGACGGCGGAAAAAGCGCATACCTATGAGTTCGGCACCCGCTACGACGACACCGTGGTCAAGGCCGAAGCCACGCTGTTCTATATCGACTTCGATAATCAGCTGCAATACATCAGCAACGATGTGGGCTGGACCAACATGGGCGCCACCAAGCACAAAGGCATCGAGTTGGCGCTCAGCTACGATCTCAGCGAGCTGAACCGCGCGCTGGACGGCGCCAGCGTCTACACCAGCTATACCTACACCAAGGCCAGCACCGACAAGGGCGACTTCGCCGGTAAAGACCTGCCGTTCTACTCGCGCCAGGTCTATACCGTCGGCACGCGCTACGCCACCGGCAACTGGGTATGGAATCTGGACGGTTACGCGCAGTCCAAACAGCATTCGCCGGGCACCGGGCCGGAGTACGTCACGCAGGAAAGCGCCGATGGTCAATTCGGCAATATCGCCGGTTACATGGTGTGGAACATGCGCGGGGAATATAATTTCGGGCCGCAGCTATCGAACCTGACGCTGGGCGCCGGGGTGAAAAACCTGTTCGATCAGCGCTACTTTACCCGCTCCAACGACAATAACTTCGGCAAGTACGTCGGTGAACCGCGCACCTTCTTCGTGCAGGGTTCCGTCGCATTCTGACACCACAGGCGCTTCGCTCATCCATACCGCCCGCTCGCATCGCGGGCGGTATTTCCTGCGCCTGACCCGCCCTATTTTTTGATCTTCCTCACTCCCCAAACGCCTGACGCATTATTTCATTGCTTTGCTAAACCGGTTCTTCTATTTTAGCCACCCATCAGACATCGGTAGAAACAGGGATTAAGCATGGCGAATCGCGTATGGGTGCTGGGCGACGCAGTGGTCGATTTGGTGCCAGAAAATTCAAACAGTTATCTTAAATGCCCCGGCGGCGCGCCGGCTAACGTGGCGGTGGGCGTCGCCCGCTTGGGCGGCGACAGCGCCTTTATCGGCCGAGTGGGGCAAGACAGCTTCGGCGCCTTTCTGCAGCAGGTGCTGAGCGAAGAAGGGGTGGATATTGACCATATGCTTTCGGATCCCGAACACCACACCTCCACGGTAGTGGTGGATCTCGATCAGCACGGTGAACGCTCATTCACTTTCATGGTACAGCCCAGTGCCGATCTGTTTTTACAGCCTGACGATCTGCCGGCCTTCCAACGCGGCGAGTGGCTGCATCTCTGCTCCATCGCGCTGTCGCAGGAGCCCAGCCGCAGCGCGGCCTTTACGGCAATGGAAAACATTCGGGCGGCCGGCGGGCGGGTCAGTTTCGATCCCAATATCCGCGAAGAGATCTGGCGCCAACCGGAAGCGCTGCGCCCCTGCCTGCAAAAGGCGTTGCTGCTGGCGGACGTGGTGAAACTGTCGCGCGAAGAGCTGGTTTTCATCAGCCATCTTGACGATGTGGAGAACGGCATCCGCTGGATGATGCAAACCTACCCGTTGCGCCTGTTGCTGGTCACGCTGGGCGGCGACGGCGTCTACGTGCATGACGGCCAACGGCTGCGTCATTTCCGCGCGGCGCCTGTCGTGCCGGTCGATACCACCGGTGCCGGCGACGCGTTTGTCGCCGGGCTGTTAGCGGCGCTGGCGCGCCTTCACGCATTGCCGCAAGAAGCGCAATGGCCGGCGATTATCGCCCAGGCTCAGGCCTGCGGCGCGTTGGCCACCACCGCCAAAGGCGCCATGACCGCCCTGCCCCGCGCCGAAGAGCTCGCCGCTTTTCTGCGCTGATCCTCTGCATCCACGGCGACCCCCTGGGCGCCGTGGTCTTTTAACCCCACGATTTGCGCACTCGATCACAATAGCTGAATCGGGTTAGCAAACTTGATTGCCAGTCCGCTTCTCGATCGTTATCTTTCGCCATGAAAAACCGGTTTAGCAATTTAGCAAAAAATAATAACAACCCTTCCCGGATGATAGACGATGATGAAAAAACTCAGCTATTTGGCGATAACAACAGGGCTTTTCCTCTCCACTTCTGCCGCTGCGGCCTCCGGCGACGGCAGTATCGAGGCGCGTCTTAACGCGCTGGAACAACGTCTGGCGCAGGCGGAACAGCGCGCCGCTCAGGCTGAAACCCGCGCCACGGCGGCGGAACGCCGGGCGCAACAGCTGGAGCAGCGCACCGCCAGCACCGAGCGGCAAACCGCGCGGGTCGCGCAACGCGCCGCCGCGCTGGAAACGCAATCCCCCGCAACCGGCGCGCTGAAACTGAACGGCTTCAACGATCTGAAGCTCTACGGCGACGTGGAGTTCAATCTGGACGGCGCCAGCCGCAGCGGCCAACTGACGTCGTTGAAAGGCAGCGATCACAAGGATTGGAAACCCGGCAACAAAGAGCGCTGGGACATCAACGGCCGCATTCTGGTGGGGCTGGACGGCTATCGCCGCAATCCGGACGGCAACTTCTCCGGTTTCAGCGTCCAGCCGCTGGCGGACATGACCGGCAAAATGAACCTGGACGACGCCGCTTTCTTCTTCGGCAATGAAAAGAACTGGCAAACCAAAATCGGCCGCTTCGAAGCCTACGACATGTTCCCGCTGAATCAGGACACTTTCATTCAGTATTCAGGCAACACCGCCAACGATCTTTACGCTGACGGCTTTGGCTATATCTATATGATGAAAGAAGGCCGTGGCCGCAGCAGCAGCGGCGGAAACCTGATGTTGAGCAAATACGCCGGGGATGTCTATTTCGAACTGAACACGCTGGTGGAAGACGGCACCTCACTGTTCCAGGACAACAGCTACCACGGCAATGCGCTGAACAATAAGAAAAACGTCGCCTATTTGCGCCCGGTGATCGCCTGGAAGAAAGAGGCCTTCAGCATCGCGGCGGCGATGGAAAGCAACGTGGTGAATAATGCCTACGGCTATCAGGACAGCCAGGGCCGCTTCGTCGATCAATCCAAGCGCAACGGCTACGGCATGACCATGAGCTGGAACACCAACGCGGCCGATCCGGATAACGGCGTGGTGGCCAACCTGAGCACCGCCTACCTGGACGCCGCCGGCGAGCAGGACTTGACCGCCGGCGTCAACGTGCTGTGGCGGCGCTTCGAACTGGGTTATATCTATGCGCACAACAACATCAAAGAGTTCAATACCGCCGGGATCGCCGCCGATATCCACAATCCGCTCAGCGAGCCGGGCAACTACGACATCCACACCGTTCACGCGTCGTATCAGATACCTAACATTATGAATATGAAGAATTTCAATGTGTATTTAGGCGCCTATGTTTCGCTGCTGGAAGCCAACGCCGAGAACAAGATCGCCAACGGCGACAACGACCAGCGTTACGGCGTGCGCGCCAGATTCAAGTATTTCTTCTGACATCGATGAACGTATTTCCGCCGCGCAGAGCGCGGCGGCATTTTAATTCAGCAAGGGGACAACATGGACATTACCGCAACCGCCAACGCGCTGTTGCCGCTGCTCGGCGGTAAAGAGAACATCGCCAGCGCCGCCCACTGCGCCACGCGCCTGCGCCTGGTGCTGGTGGACGACAGCAAGGTGGACAAAGAGGCCATCGGCAAACTGGACGGCGTCAAAGGCTGCTTCAGCAACGCCGGTCAGATCCAGGTGATCTTCGGCACCGGGCTGGTCAACAAGGTGCATGCGGAATTCATCAAGGCGGCGGGCGTCAGCGAATCCAGCAAGGCCGAAGCCGCCGATATCGCGGCGAAAAAGCTCAACCCGCTGCAGCGCATCGCCCGCCTGCTGTCGAACATCTTCGTGCCGATCATCCCGGCCATCGTCGCCTCCGGCCTGCTGATGGGGCTGCTCGGCATGGTGAAAACCTATGGCTGGGCGGATGCCGACAGCGCGCTGTTCGTGATGCTGAACATGTTCAGCTCGGCGGCGTTCATTATCTTGCCGATTCTGATCGGTTTCACCGCCGCCCGCGAATTCGGCGGCAACCCCTATCTGGGCGCCACGCTCGGCGGCATTCTGACGCACCCGGCGCTGACCAACGCCTGGGGCGTCGCCGGAGGGTTCCATACCATGAACTTCTTCGGTCTGGAGATCGCCATGATCGGCTATCAGGGCACGGTATTTCCGGTGCTGCTGACGGTGTGGTTCATGAGCCTGTTGGAAAAACGCCTGCGCAAGGTGATCCCCAACGCGCTGGATTTGATCCTGACGCCGTTCCTGACGGTCGTGATCTCCGGGTTTGTCGCCCTGCTGTTTATCGGCCCCGCCGGCCGGGCGCTGGGCGACGGCATCTCCTTCGTGCTCAGCACGCTGATCGCCCATGCCGGTTGGTTCGCCGGCCTGCTGTTCGGCGGCCTCTATTCCGCCATTGTCATCACCGGCATCCATCACAGCTTCCACGCGGTGGAGGCCGGGCTGCTCGGCAACCCCAACATCGGCATCAACTTCCTGCTGCCGATTTGGTCGATGGCCAACATCGCTCAGGGCGGCGCCTGCCTGGCGGTGTATTTCAAAACGCGCGACGCCAAAATCAAAGCCATCGCGGTGCCTTCAGCCTTTTCCGCCATGCTCGGCATCACCGAGGCGGCGCTGTTCGGCATCAACCTGCGCTTCGTGAAACCGTTCCTGGCGGCGCTGGCGGGCGGCGCACTCGGCGGCGCCTGGGTGGTGGCCAATCATGTCGGCATGAACGCGGTCGGGCTGACGGCGATCCCCGGCATGGCGATCGTGCAGGCCAGTTCGCTGGTCAGCTATATCATCGGCCTGGCGATCGCGTTTGGCAGCGCCTTCGCCCTCTCCCTGCTGCTGAAATATAAAACGGACGCGCAATGATGGAGGAGCTCAGCCTAATCAAACAGGCAATGCGGGCGGTCATGAACGGCCTGCCACTCGCGCTGCGCGATCCGCACCGCCCGGCCTGGCATCTGGCGCCCAGCGTTGGCCTGCTGAACGATCCCAACGGCTTCATTCAGCACAACGGCGTTTATCATCTGTTCTATCAATGGAATCCGCTGGGCTGCGACCATCGCAACAAGTGCTGGGGACATTGGCAGTCAACCGACTTGCTGCGTTGGGCGCATCAGCCGATCGCCCTGGCGCCGGGCGCCTGTTACGACAGCCACGGCTGTTACTCCGGCTCGGCGGTGGTGGCGGAAGACAAAATCACGCTGATCTACACCGGCAACGTGAAATTCCCCGACGGCTCACGCACCGCTTACCAGTGCCTGGCTCAGGAAAGCGATCGGGGCGAGTACCGCAAATTCGGGCCGGTGCTGCCGCTGCCGGCGGGCTACAGCGGGCACGTACGCGATCCGAAAGTGTGGCGTCATCAGAATGCGTGGTACATGGTGCTCGGCGCGCGGGACTTGCAGGATCGCGGCAAGGTGCTGTTACTGCGCTCCGCCGATCTGCGCGGCTGGCAACCGCTGGGCGAGATCGCCGGTTCCGGCCTGAACGGCTTAGGCGAATTCGGCTACATGTGGGAGTGCCCGGATCTGTTCTCGCTGGACGACGCTGACGTGTTGATCTGCTGCCCGCAGGGGCTGGCGCCGCAGCCGGAACGCTACCTCAATCGCTATCAGGCCGGTTATCTGATCGGCAAGCTGGATTACCGCCAGGCGGCCTTCCGTCACGGCGAATTCCGCGAACTGGACGCCGGCTTCGAGTTTTATGCGCCGCAGACGACGCTGGCGGAAGATGGCCGCCGCTTGCTGTTCGGCTGGATGGGCGTGCCCGAGCAAGATGAAGAAGCCCATCCGACGCGCCGCTACGGCTGGATCCACACCATGACCTGCCCGCGCGAGCTGTCGCTGCGGCATGGCCGCCTCCAGCAGCGTCCGGCGCGCGAGCTGCAACAGCTGCGCGGCGAACGAACATGCTGGCAGGGCCGAGCCGATGACGCCCCCGCCTGCGCGCTGGGGGCCGCGGAGCTGCAGTTGGCGCCGCAGGGCGCGTTCAACGCCGCCTTTGGCGACGCCATGACGCTGAACTGGGACGGCGAAAGGCTGCGGCTGACGCGTGCTTCCCTGGCCGACGGCCAGCCGGAGCACCGTTACTGGCGCGGCCCGGTCACGCATCTGCAGCTGCTGTTCGATCGTTCCAGCGTGGAGATCTTCATCAACCGCGGCGAGGCCGTGATGAGCGCGCGCTACTTCCCGGCCATTGAGCCGCAACTGCGGCTGTCCGGAAACGCGCCGCTGGCGTTGGAATACTGGCCGCTGACGCCATGCATGCTAGAATGACGCATCCTCCGATGACTTCAGATGGCGTCAGTGAAAAAAAATAAACGCATTACCATCAGTGACATCGCCACGCTGGCCGGGGTGTCGAAATCGACCGCCAGCCTGGTGCTGAACGGCCGCAGCAAGGAATACCGGGTGTCCGACGACACCCGCGACCGCATTCTGGCGCTGGCGCACGAGCACCATTATCAGCCCAGCATCCACGCCCGCTCCCTGCGCTCCAACCGCAGCCACACGTTGGGGCTGGTGGTGCCGGAGATGACCAACTACGGCTTTGCGGTGATTTCACGCGAGCTGGAAACGCTGTGCCGCGAAGCCGGCCTGCAGCTGTTGATCGCCTGCACCGATGAAAACCCGGCGCAGGAGATGATGGCGGTGAACAGTCTGGTACAGCGGCAGGTGGACGGCTTGATCGTCGCCTCCAGCCAGTTGAACGACGCAGAATACCAGAAGATCAACGCCGGGCTGCCGGTGGTGCAGATGGATCGCCTGATCGCCGGCTCCGAACTGCCGCTGGTGATCACCGATTCGGTCAATTCGACCGCCGACCTGGTGGAAACGGTCGCGCGCCAACATCCGGATGAGATCTATTTTCTCGGCGGGCAGCCGCGCATTTCGCCGACCCGCGATCGCCTGGCCGGCTTCCAGCTTGGCCTGGAGCGCGCCGGCGTAACGTGCAAACCGGAATGGATCATCAACGGCAACTATCACCCCAGCTCAGGTTACGAGATGTTCGCTCAGCTGTGCGCACAGTTAGGGCGTCCGCCCAAAGCGCTGTTTACCGCCGCCTGCGGCCTGCTGGAAGGCGTATTGCGTTATCTGACTCAGCATCAGCTGATGGAGAGCGACATTCACCTGTGCAGCTTCGACGATCACTACCTGTTCGACTGCATGACGCTGAAGATAGACACGGTCGCGCAAGACTGCCTGGCACTGGCGCAACATAGCTTCGACAACGTCACCGCGCTTATCGACGAGCGGCCGCTGGAACAGAACGCGCTGTATCTGCCGGGCCGCATCCACTGGCGCCATGCCGGTTCCAGGGATTTATTGGCAAAGGCGTGACATCTCTTTAGCCGTAAAAAAAGGGCGCCTGAGCGCCCTTTATCGTTTTGCTGCCGCTACTTGGCGGCGCCTTCCATGCCCACCAGCCCCACTTTCAGGTAACCGGCTTTACGCAGGGTGTCCATCACGCTCATCAGCGTTTCATAGTCCACGCTCTTGTCCGCCTGGAAGAAGATGGTGGTTTCTTTGTTCGCCTGAGTGCGTTGATCCAGCACCGAGGTCAGCTGATCGGCATTCACCGGCTGATCGCCGACGTAGAGCTGCTTGTCGGCCTTCACCGACAGGAAGACCGGTTTTTCCGGCCGCGGCTGCGGCTTGGCGGAAGAAGCCGGCAGATCGACGCGGATATCTACCGTTGCCAGCGGCGCGGCCACCATAAAGATGATCAACAGCACCAACATGACGTCGATAAACGGCGTCACGTTGATTTCATGCAGTTCGCCGCTGTCGTCCAGATCTTCATTTAAGCGCATCGCCATGACTCACCCCGCCCGCAGTTGATGTGCGTGCTGTGAGCGCTTGGCTTCCGCCGTTGCGGCCAGATCCAGATCGCGGCCCTGCAGCAGCAAGACCTGGGCCGCCACGTCGCCCACCTGGGCGCGATGGCCGCTGATGACGCGGGCGAAGATGTTGTAGATAACGACCGCCGGGATCGCCGCCACCAGGCCCATTGCGGTCGCCAGCAGCGCCTCGGCGATGCCCGGCGCCACGACCGCCAGGTTGGTGGTCTGCGAATGGGCGATGCCGATGAAGCTGTTCATGATGCCCCATACGGTACCGAACAGGCCGACGAACGGCGAGATGGCGCCGATGGTGGCCAGAAAGCCGTTGCCGCGGCCCATGTTGCGGCTGTAGGCCGCCACGCGGCGCTCGAGGCGGAAACCGGTGCGCTCTTTGATGCCGTTGTTGTCGTCAGACTCGGCGGACAGCTCCAGCTCGTTTTGCGCATCGTTCAGCAGCACCGCGCTGACGCTCTCCGGGGAGAAATTTTGCGCCAGCTCGGAAGCTTCATCCAACGAGCGCGCGTCGGCCAGCGCCGACTGCTCGCGGCGCAGACGGCGCTTGGCGCGCAGCAGTTCGCTGCCTTTGGCGAACAGAATGGTCCAGGTCACGATAGACGCCAGCACCAGGCCGATCATCACCGCTTTCACCACCGCGTCGGCGTGCTGGTACATGCCCCAAATGGACAAGTCCATACCGCGGGTTTCCGGCGGCTGGATCGTGGGCGCCGGGTTCACCGGCGTGATGCTTTCCGGCGCGGCGGCTGCAGGCGCAGGCGCGGCGGCTGGCGCAACGCTTTCGGCAACGGCCGGATGGGTCGCCGGCGCAGCCTGCGCGCTGCCGGCCAACCCTACGACCAGCACCATTGAAGCCATCAGGCTGCGGCCAAAGGCCTTGCCCCACTGCGCCCGGCCCTGGCCGAACGATCCTTGATTTAAATTCTTGCCAGCCGTTTTCACGCTGTGCCTCCACCCATTACCGATCAAAATTAAGGAATAATTCAGCGTGCGATCATATCAAACCAACCGGGGATTGATAGTAGTTCTCATTATTATTTACCAAATAAACGAGAAAATTTTAGACACCTCCGCAACCAAACGCCAATCCACGCCCGTTCACCGCTAAAAGCCCCTTTTATAGGGCGATTTCGTTACTTTTCTCCCACAACGGCGCAACAACGCCACGCTGCCGAACGGCGTCTCGACCGATGAATGGGCTTCTCTCTGGCCGCTCGGCAGAAGGATGACGCGAAAAATGCGCGGGCGGCAGCCAATTATAGCCGTTTCTATATCCAGAAGTTAAAACGTCTGGATGGCTATAATAACTCATGCTAACGTAAGGGCTATCGCAAACGGGCAGTGCAGAGCAACCAGAGGTGAGCCAGGTACCATGACGTCAAAACACATCGAAACCACGCTGATCGGCGCCGGCCGCGGCAAACGCTACACCCAGGGCTCCGTCAACCCCGTGACTCAACGCGCCTCTTCCCTGGTCTTCGACTCCGTCGCCGCCAAAAAACAGGCCACCGCGCAACGCGCCCACGGCGAGCTGTTTTATGGCCGACGCGGCACGCTGACCCACTTCGCGCTGCAGGATGCGATGGTGGAGCTCGAGGGCGGCGCCGGCTGCGTGCTGTACCCCTGCGGCGCGGCGGCGGTGGCCAATGCGATCCTGTCGTTCGTCGGCGCCGGCGATCACCTGCTGGTCACCGGCTCAGCGTATGAACCGACCCAGGACTTCTGCACCCACATCCTCGGCCGCATGAACGTCAGCACCACCTATTTCGATCCGCTGATCGGCGCCGACATCGCCACGCTTATCCAACCCAATACCCGCGTGGTGTTCCTTGAGTCCCCCGGCTCCATCACCCTGGAAGTGCAGGATATCCCGGCGATGGTGCAAGCCATTCGCGCCGTGGCGCCGGACGTGGTGATCATGATAGACAACACCTGGGCGGCGGGCGTGCTGTTCAAGGCGCTGGATTTCGACATCGACATTTCCATTCAGGCCGGCACCAAATACCTGATCGGCCATTCCGATTACATGCTCGGCACCGCCGTCGCCAACGCGCGCTGTTGGGAGCAACTGCGCGAGTACTCCTATCTGATGGGGCAGATGGTGGATGCCGACACCGCCTACATGGCGAGCCGCGGCCTGCGCACCCTGAGCGTGCGGCTCAAGCAGCACGAACGCAGCAGCATTGAGGTCGCCAACTGGCTGGCCGAACGGCCGGAGGTGGCGACGGTCAATCACCCGGCCCTGCCCAGCTGCAAGGGCCACGCGTTCTACCGCCGCGACTTCAGCGGCTGCAACGGGCTGTTCTCTTTCGTGCTGAAAGAGCGGCTGGATGAGGCGCAGCTGGCCGCTTACCTGGACAACTTCAGCCACTTCAGCATGGCCTACTCCTGGGGCGGCTTCGAGTCGCTGATCCTGGCCAATCAGCCGGAAGAACTGGAAGCGATCCGCCCGGCGGGCGGCGTCGATTTTTCCGGCACGCTGGTGCGGTTGCATATCGGTCTGGAGAACGTCGAAGACCTGATCGCCGATCTGGCGGCCGGCTTCGATCGCCTCAACGGCGTGCGCTAAGGCGGATTCCGGTAATTTTCTTCGTCTCGTTTAATGTCGGCTTAAGCTATTAGCGGTACACTAACCGGGTAACTGTCAGATACGGTAACCGCCGCATCCTGGAGAACGTGACCCCGGGCGCAACCGGCATGCAACAGGACATAAAATGGATGTATTACGAGAGATTATTCATGCGCTTTGGCAGCAGGACTTCATCGCCCTCGCCGATCCCAGCGTGATTTGGGTGGTTTACGCCGTACTTTTCACCACCTTGTTTTTGGAAAACGGACTGCTGCCCGCCTCCTTCCTCCCCGGTGATAGCCTGCTGTTGCTGTCGGGCGCGCTGATCGCCAAAGGCGTGATGGGCTTTGCCCCCACCCTGTTGATTCTGACCGCCGCCGCCGGCCTCGGCTGCTGGCTGAGCTATATCCAGGGCCGCTGGCTGGGCCACACCAGCCTGGTGAAAGGCTGGCTGCTGCAACTGCCGGCGCAATACCATCAGCGCGCGCATAACCTGTTCAACCGCCACGGGCTGACGGCGCTGCTGATCGGCCGCTTCCTCGGCTTCGTACGTACGCTGCTGCCGACCATGGCCGGCATTTCCGGGCTCAACAGCTCTCGTTTCCAGGTGTTCAACTGGCTGAGCGCAGCGATCTGGGTCTGCGCGCTGGTCGGCCTCGGCTACGCTTTCAGCCAAATTCCGCTGGTGAAACGCCACGAAAGCCAGGTGATGACCGGCCTGATGCTGCTGCCGCTGCTGCTGCTGTTCGTCGGCCTGCTCGGCGCCATGCTGGTGGTCTGGCGTAAAAAACGCGCCTCCTCTTCCTGATCCCGGCGCGCTACAGCGCTTTCTCGACCAACGCCAGGCGAGGCGGCAACTTGCTCACCAGCGTATCCACCGCCAGCCGCACCTTCAGCGGCAGGTGAGGCGTGTGCGGCCACACCGCATGCGCTTCAAAGGCGGCGCCGGGCCGATCGCGCAGCAGGCGCACCAGCGCCCCGCTCAACAGCTGCTCACGCACCAGCCAACACGGCAGCCAGGCGATGCCGAACCCGGCCGTCGCCGCATCCGCAATCGCCTGCAAATCGTCCATCTGCAATCGGTTATTCGGCATCACTTCCTGCGGCTCGCCGTTCTCGTCCAGCACCCGCCAACTGCGCCGCGCGCCGGCGCGCATATAGGTCACCGCCTCGTGCTGAGCCAGTTGCTCAATGCTGTGCGGTTCGCCGCACCGCTGCAGATAGGCCGGCGAGGCGCACAGCGTCATGCGGTGATCGCCGATGCGCCGCGCCACCAGCCCATTGCTGTTGGCCAGCGTGCCGTTGCGGATCGCCATATCGAAACCGTCCTCAATCAGATCCACCACCCGATCGCTGAACGACAGCTCCAGCTCCAGGCCGGGATGCTCACGCGTCAGCTCGGTCAGCAGCGGCGCGATGCACATGCGGCCAAACAACACCGGCATCGATACCCGCAGCCGGCCACTGACCTGCCGCTTGCCCGACTCCAGCAGCGTTTCCGCGCCGCGGATCTCCTCCAGCGCCCGCAGGCAACGCTCATAGAACAACGCGCCGTCGTCGGTCAGGCTCTGGCTGCGGGTGGTGCGATGAAACAGCCGCACGCCCAGCCGCTGTTCCAGCCGGGCGATCGTTTTCCCCACCGCCGAGCGCGACAGGTGCAGCCGACTGGCCGCCAACGCAAAACTGCCCGCCTCCACGGCGGTGACGAATACCGAAATGCCGCTCAATCGATCGCTCATGGTTTGTCGCTCTAAAAGAAACAATCTGCGGAAATCTTATCGCCACTGGCGAACCTTCATCAACGATATTATCGACAGGTCGTTAATCGCAGACTTTGGAGAACATCATGACCGACACGATGCAACGCTGGACGATGGACGCCCTCGGGCGTGAACACCTGCAGCTGACCACCGACGCGATCCCGCAGCCGGGGCCGCGCGAGATCAGAGTGAAAGTGAAGGCGGTAGCGCTCAACTACCGCGACAAAATGATGATTGAAAGCGGCATGGGGCTGACGCTGCCGCAGTCGTTCACCCCCGCCTCGGACATGGCCGGCGAGGTCGACGCCGTCGGGCCCGGCGTCAGCCGTTTCCAACCTGGCGCCCGGGTCATTTCTACCTTCAGCCCCGGCTGGATCGACGGCCGGCAAAAACCGTACGGCGATGCGCGCCAGGTGCCTTACCACACCCTTGGCGGCTTCTATCAGGGCGTGCTGGCGGAATATGTGATTTTGCATGAAGAGTGGCTGGTGGCGGCGCCGGCGTCGCTGGACGACGTACAGGCCAGCACCCTGCCTTGCGCCGGGCTGACCGCCTGGTTCGCGCTGGTGGAACAGGGCAAACTGCATGCCGGTGAGACGGTGCTGGTGCAAGGCACCGGCGGCGTGGCGCTGTTCGCGCTGCAGATCGCCAAAGCCCACGGCGCGGAGGTCTATGTCACCTCCGGCAGCGATGAAAAGCTGGCGCGAGCCCTGGCATTGGGCGCCAATCATGGCATCAACCGGCTGGACGGCGATTGGGTGGAGGCGATTTATGCGCTGACGCAGGATCGCGGCATCGATCATGTGATCGATACCGTCGGCGGCCCGAATTTGGGCAACTCGGTGCGCGCCGTGGCGGTGGGCGGCCGCATCTCAGTGATCGGCGTGCTGGCGGGCGCCGAGATCACCGCCCCCGCCGGCCTGCTGCTGCTGAAATCGGCGGCGATCCAGGGCATCGGCGTCGGCCACCGCCGCGCGCTGGAAGATCTGGTGCGCGCCGTGGACGCCGTCAACCTGCAGCCGGTGATCGACCAGGTATACCGGCTCGATCAACTGCCGCAGGCGTTGGATCACCTCGATCGCGGCCCGTTCGGCAAGATCGTGCTGACCCCATAGCCCGCCGCCCGGCGGCGGCTCACCCCTCCAGCATCAGCGGATTGGCGTCGCGCAGCCGGGCGACTTCATCCCCCGGCGTGACGCCAAACAGGCGTTTGAATTCACGGCTGAACTGCGACGCGCTCTCGTAGCCGACGCGGATCGCCGCGGTACTGGCCTTCAGGCCGTCATGCACCATCAGCAAACGCGCCTTGTGCAGCCGGTACGACTTCACGTACTGCAGCGGCGAGGTGTTGGTCACCGCCTTGAAGTTATGGTGAAACGCCGACACGCTCATGTTGACCTCGCCGGCCAACTGCTCGACGTTGAGGCTCTCGGCATACTGATTTTCTATGCGCCGCAGCGCCTTGGCGATCTGACTGAAATGGGTATGACGGTTGACCAGCTCCTGCAGCGACGCGCCGCAGGCGCCGCGCAGCACGTAGTAGAGGATCTCGCGCACGATCTGCGGCCCCAACACCCGAGCGTCGAGCGGCTTGGCCATCACGTCCAGCAGACGTTCGGTGGCGCACAACAGCTCTTCCGTCAGCTCGGCCAGGTTTACGCCGTTGCTCTCCGCGCGCGGCTGCATCAGGTAGTCGTCGTCGCCGATGTCGATCAGCAAGTCCTGCAGCATTTGGGTATCGATATTGACCGCCAATCCAACCAGCGGCAGCTCCGGGCTGGCGAAGGTTTCGCACTCGAACGGCAGCGGCACCGTCATCAGCAGGTAGTTGCGCGGATCGTACTGGAACACCTTGTTGCCGCAATAGCCGACCTTGTGCCCCTGAAAGATGATGACGATCCCCGGTTCGTACATCACCGGCTGGCGCGGGCAGTGGCGATCGACATACAGGATCTTCACCCGCGGCACCGGTGACGGCGTATAGCCGTTGCCGGTGGCGATAGCCATCGCCTGGCGCGCCATGCGGCTGCGCAGCGCATCGATTTCAGTCACGGAAACACCCTCTTACAGTCAGAACGATTCGGCATAAATCATAATTTAAAACTCTCTATTTCTACAGTCATCTGTAGAAATAGGCAAGAACCAAACAGGAATGTGCATTGTGCGTTACCGCCAGGTTGCTGACAATACGGGCCAGAAACCTTTGCGCCGCTTTGGCGCCCGCCTGACAGAAAGAGAGAAATCAGCCATGCAAAACTTCATTCTGCATACCCCAACCAAAATCCTGTTCGGCAAGCAGCAAATCGCCGAAGTGGCCGGCCAGATCCCGGCGGACGCGCGCATTCTGATCACCTACGGTGGCGGCAGCGTGAAGAAAAACGGCGTGCTCGACCAGGTGTATAGCGCGCTGGCCGGCCGCGACGTGCGGGAATTCTCCGGCATCGAACCTAACCCGACCTACGAAACCCTGATGAAAGCGGTCGAGGTGGTGAAAACGGAAAACATCGATTTCCTGCTGGCGGTCGGCGGCGGTTCGGTGGTTGACGGCACCAAGTTCATCGCCGCCGCGGCTCGTTATACGGCCGACAGCGATGCCTGGCATATTCTGCAGACCGTCGGCAGCCACATCACTGACGCGGTGCCGATGGGCTGCGTGCTGACGCTGCCGGCCACCGGTTCAGAATCCAACAGCGGCGCGGTGATCACCCGGAAGAGCAGCGGCGACAAGCAGCACTTCTTCTCACCGCTGGTGCAGCCGCGCTTCGCCGTACTGGATCCGGTGGTGACCTACTCGCTGCCGCCGCGCCAGGTAGCCAACGGCGTGGTCGACGCCTTCGTACACACCCTGGAACAGTATCTGACCTACCCGGTCGACGCCAAGGTGCAGGATCGCTTCGCCGAAGGCCTGCTGTTGACCCTGCTGGAAGACGGCCCGCGCGCGCTGGCCGAGCCGGAGAACTATGCGGTGCGCGCCAACGTGATGTGGAGCGCCACCATGGCGCTGAACGGCCTGATCGGCGCCGGCGTGCCGCAGGACTGGGCGACCCACATGCTGGGTCATGAGCTGACCGCCATGCACGACCTCGACCACGCGCAAACGCTGGCCATCGTGCTGCCGGCGCTGCTGCACGAGAAGAAAGCGCAGAAACGCGAAAAGCTGCTGCAGTACGCTGAACGCGTCTGGGGCCTGCGCGAAGGCAGCGAAGACAGCCGCATCGACGACGCGATCGCCGCCACCCGCGCCTTCTTCGAGCAGATGGGCGTGCCGACCCGCATGGCGGATTATCAGCTCGACGGCAGCAGCATTCCCGCGCTGCTCGACAAGCTGCAGCAGCACGGCATGACCGCCCTGGGCGAGCATCAGGACATCACCCTGGACGTCAGCCGCCGCATTTATGAAGCGGCGCGTTAATCGCAAAACGGCGATTTTTTGCTAGGCTTTAGTCTTCGCCAGCCATTTTTCGCCGCATTCTGCGCTCGGCCGATCGCCGGGCGCAGTCGGGCGCCTCAGCGCGCCGCCGCTCGTTTCGCACCCTTCGTCTTACCGCTCATTCGCAGGGAGAGCGGGGAGAAAATCGCCCTCCCGCCACCGCTGAAATTAGGCTGGCAAACCCGGCAACCGCCCATTTTGCCAACTAGAATTTATCTATAGCCGTTTCGGTGCCGCAGGCGCCGCAATCCGTACACAAGGAGATGCGCATGACAACGCAACAACCCATCATCAAACTCCACGATGGTAATCTGATGCCGCAGTTGGGTCTCGGCGTTTGGCAGGCGAGTATTGAAGAGACCACCCGCGCGGTCAGCAAAGCGCTGGAGATCGGTTACCGCTCCATCGACACCGCCGCGATCTACAAGAACGAGGAAGGCGTCGGCGCCGCGCTGCAGTCCAGCGCGCTGCCGCGCAGCGACCTGTTCATCACCACCAAGCTGTGGAACGACGATCAGGGCGATCCGCTGGCGGCGCTGGAAACCAGTCTGGAAAAGCTCAAGCTGGACTACGTGGATCTGTATCTGATCCACTGGCCGCGCCCGCAGCAGGATCAATACGTCTCCGCCTGGCGCGAGCTGATCAAACTGCGCGAACAAGGCCTGGTGAAAAGCATCGGCGTGTGCAACTTCCATACGCCGCACCTGCAGCGTCTGTTGGATGAAACCAACGTGGCGCCGGTCGTCAACCAGATCGAGCTGCACCCGTTGCTGCAACAGCGCCAGCTGCGCGCCTGGAACGCCACGCACCATATCGCCACCGAATCCTGGAGCCCGCTGGCGCAGGGCGGTGAAGGGGTATTCGACCAGCCGCTGATCAAGGCGCTGGCCGAGAAATATGAGAAGACTCCGGCGCAGATCGTGGTGCGCTGGCACCTGGACAGCGGCCTTATCGTGATCCCGAAATCGGTCACGCCGTCGCGCATCCGCGAAAACTTCGAGGTGTTTGATTTCAAACTCGATAAGGACGAACTGGGCGAGATCGCCAAGCTGGACGTCGGCAACCGCCTGGGGCCGGATCCGGATACCCTGTAACCCCCCTCAAGCCCTCTCCCGCCGGAGGGGGCTTTTCCTTCCTGCACATTGCTCCTTTGCGCCGCCTGACGTTATGATGACGACGCCGGAGGCTCCGGCCACCGGTTAACGCCGTTAAAAAAACAGACAAGCACGGAGCACCATGAAATTCTCTTTCTCACACGGGTCACGGCTGGGCATGCTTTGCATCATGCTGGTGCTGGCGGGTTGCGCCGGCAAGAAACAGCGCGTCAGCTACGATCGCCACGCCTTCGATAGCGCCATTCAAGACGCCGCCAGCGAATACGGCGTGGACGCCAAGCTGATCACCGCCATGATCCAGGTGGAGTCCGGCTTCAACCCTTCCGCAGTGAGCAGATCCAATGCGATCGGTCTGATGCAGCTGAAAGCCGATACCGCCGGCTGCGACGCCTACCGCTACAAAGGCAAACGCGGCTGCCCGGACGACGATGACCTGCGGGATCCCGACACCAATATCGATCTCGGCGCCGCCTATCTGGCCACCTTGCAAAAACAACAGCTTAAAGGGATCGCCAATCCCGTCACGCTGCGCTACGCCACCATCATCGCCTACGTCAACGGCACCGGGGCGCTGCTGCGCACCTTCTCCAGCAACCGCCAGCAGGCGATCGCGATGATTAACAACCTGTCGCCGGAAGCCTTTAACTGGCACGTGCGCAAATACCATCCCGCCCCGCAGGCGCCGCGCCATTTGATGAAAGTAGAAGCCGCTTACGAACGGTTGTAATTAGCCAAAGTAAAAAGGAGAACCCGAGGGTTCTCCTTTTTGTTTGCGCGCGGGCCTCGTCGTTACGGCTTGGCCCTGCGAATCGGTTTGCGCGGCGGTCGGTTGGACGGCGTGCGCTGCCGATTGATGTCGGTATGCTTGGTCAACGCCGGTCGGGTGTGGCGCTGCAGCCGTTTCGCTTCGCGCTGCTCGTCGATGCTCGGCGCCGGCACCAGACACTCGCGGCGGCTGCCGATCAGGTGCTTCAGCCCCATCTCTTCCAGCGCGGTGCGGATCAGCGCCCAGTTGGCCGGATCGTGGTAACGCAGCAGCGCCTTATGCAGGCGACGCTGGCGCTCGCCGCGCGGCACCACCACGTCTTCACTCTTGTACCCCACCTTGCTCAGCGGGTTTTTGCCGCTGTAATACATGGTGGTGGAGTTGGCCATCGGCGAAGGATAGAAGTTCTGCACCTGATCGAGGCGGAAACGGTTCTTCTTCAGCCACAGCGCCAGGTTCACCATGTCTTCATCGCGGGTGCCCGGGTGCGAAGAGATGAAGTACGGGATCAGGTACTGCTCTTTGCCCGCCTGCTTCGAATAGTGATCAAACAGCTGTTTGAAGCGATCGTAGCTGCCCATGCCCGGTTTCATCATTTTCGACAGCGGGCCTTCTTCGGTGTGCTCCGGCGCGATCTTCAGGTAGCCGCCGACGTGGTGGGTCGCCAGTTCCTTGATATAGCGCGGATCTTCCACCGCCAGATCGTAACGTACCCCGGAGGCGATCAGGATCTTCTTGATGCCCTCCAGCGAACGCGCGCGGCGGTAAAGCTTGATGGTCGGCTCGTGGTTGGTATCCATATAAGTGCAGATCTCCGGATACACGCACGAGGCGCGGCGGCAGGTCTGCTCGGCGCGCGGGTTGGTGCAGCGCAGCATATACATGTTGGCGGTCGGGCCGCCCAGATCGGAGATCACGCCGGTAAAGCCCGGCACTTTGTCGCGGATCTCTTCGATTTCGCGAACGATCGAATCTTCCGAACGGCTCTGGATGATGCGCCCTTCGTGCTCGGTGATCGAACAGAACGAACAGCCGCCGTAGCAACCGCGCATGATGTTCACCGAGAAGCGGATCATGTCGTAGGCAGGAATGCGCTCCTGACCGTAGGACGGGTGCGGCACGCGCTGGTAAGGCAGGGCGAAGACGCTGTCCATCTCCGGCGTGGTCAGCGGGATCGCCGGCGGGTTGATCCACACGTAGCGATCGCCGTGTTTTTGCATCAGCGCGCGGGCGCAGCCGGGGTTGGTTTCATGGTGCAAAATGCGCGAGGTGTGCGCATACAGCACCTTGTCGCCCTTCACTTTCTCGAAGGACGGCAGCAGCACGTAGGTCTTCTCCCACGGCTTCGGCTTGGCGGCGCGCACCGTGACAGGCTTGGCTTCCGGCTCCTTCGGTTTGGCGCCGTCGGCGCACGGCAGATCCTCGCCGTACGGGTTCGGGATAGGTTCGATGCGGCCCGGCTTGTCGAGGCGGGTGGAATCCACGCCGCTCCAGCCCGGCAGCGCTTCTTTACGCATCACCGCGGTATTGCGAATATCGTGGATATCGCCGATCTTCTCGCCGGCGGCCAGACGGTGCGCCACTTCCACCAGCGGGCGTTCGCCGTTGCCGTAGATCAGCATGTCGGCTTTGGAGTCCACCAGCACCGAGCGGCGCACGGTATCCGACCAATAGTCGTAATGGGCGATGCGACGCAGGCTGGCTTCGATGCCGCCCAGCACGATCGGCACGTCTTTATAGGCTTCTTTGCAGCGCTGGCTGTAGACCAGGGTGGCGCGATCCGGGCGCTTGCCACCGACGTTGCCGGCGGTGTAGGCGTCGTCGTGGCGCAGTTTGCGATCGGCGGTATAGCGGTTGATCATCGAATCCATGTTGCCGGCGGTGATGCCGAAGAACAGATTCGGTTTCCCCAACCGCATGAAGTCTTCTTTGTTGCTCCAGTCCGGCTGCGCGATGATGCCGACGCGGAAGCCCTGCGCTTCCAGCATGCGGCCGATGATCGCCATGCCGAAGCTCGGGTGATCGACATAGGCGTCGCCGCTGATGATGATCACGTCGCAGCTGTCCCAGCCCAGTTGATCCATCTCTGCTCGCGACATCGGTAAAAACGGCGCGGTGCCATAACATTCCGCCCAATAAGGCTTATAAGAAAACAGTTCACGATCGGGTTGGATCAGGCTGGTGGTGCTCATTCTGCTGCTCTTTTTACAGGTTAATTAATCGCCGGGCGGCGATTATACGCACTAGTGGCAAAAAGAGCATGGTTATTTCGCTAACCATTCACCTCGAATTCATAAACGTCGCTGCGGCACAAGATATCGCTGAACTCCAGCGCCTCGCCCCGGGCGTTGCGGCTGGTTTGGAGGATGTGCAACAACGGCGCGCCGCACGGTACGTTGAGCAGCTCGGCGACCTCGCCGCTGCAGGACACCGCCTTCAACAAAAAGTGTTTATCTTCAGGCACGATGCCGCGCGATTGCCATAACGCATACAGCGAATGCTCCAGCTGCGCCGGTTCAGGCAGGAAGCGCAGCGGAATATAGGTGGTTTCCAGCGAGACCGGGCTGCCGTTCAGCAAGCGTAAACGCCGCAGTTTGACCACCTCATCCCCTTCCGCGATCCCCAGCGCCGCCGCTGCCTTGGCCGGCGCGCCGACCCGCGCGCGCAGCAGCCATCGGTTGCTGACGCTGCTGCCGTGACGCAGCGCCTGAGCGGTAAAACCGCTGTCCTTATCGAGGGAATAGCCGATACGCATCGCCACGCGGGTGCCAACGCCCTGCTGCCGCGAAATCAGCCCCTTCTCCTCCAGCAGTTTCATCGCCTTGCTGACGGTGACGCGCGACAGCGCCAAACCTTCCGCCATGTGTCGCTCCGGCGGCAGAAATGCCTCCGCCGCCAGCACCTGCTGCCTGATCGCGGTTTCTATCGCCGTCGCCAGCTGAATATAGCGCGGCGCCGCCGCCCCCTGCGCCAGATGTTCACGCAGCCAGGCCATAAAATCCGTCATTCGCCCGCCCTCTTGTTCCGCCCTATGCCCAAACTTCGCTTTCTCCTATCGCCGATCCTGCGATAAAGCCTCTCACCATAACTAAAATATTGCTAATGTTTTCAGAGGGGCATCACAATTTTTATTCAATGGACTTTCATTGGATCTAGATCGCGCGTAATCTGTGCTTATTGATGTTGAAACATCAATGGCACCAACACCAGGGATCCACCTTTAAAACAACTAAAAATCCGCTGCCGACCAGACAGGACGCACCTGATGGTCAGGCAGCGGGCATACGCTGTCCGCATCCCGTTCGCTGAAGCGGATGGACGACCCTTTGGGATGAATTGCCCGCTTCTCGCCGTACCCGATGGGTCACGTTGCCCAAGACGCCACTACAAATGACAAATAATAAGCAACGGTGCTAATGGATAGCTTGCTCACGGCTCATCATCCCCTCGCGCGATCCCCCTTGCGCCGGGTGAAACGGACTGATGCCTGCAAATAAAAACGTTCTCTCTCTTCCAAACTCCGCTGCAGACCCACTCTTTGTCTACACTCATTGGCGCCGTGCGGTCGGCAAGCCTCATCCGAGGCGGCGGCCGCAGCGCCAACAAAATCGCTTTTCAGTTAACTGCGGCGGCCCTCAAGGCCCTGCGCAACAGGGATCAATTGCTATGACCGATATCAATCGCAATGAAGCATGGAAGGTAGAGAGCACCGGTATCGACCGGGTGCCGGATGCGGAACAGACCGGGCGGCCCATCGAGCTGTTTTGGATCTGGTCTGCAGCCAATATCGGCATTCTCGGCGTGGTGTATGGCGCCATCATCGTCGGCTTCGGCTTATCCTTCCTGCAATCGGTGCTCGCCGCCTTGTTCGGCGTCGCCAGCTTCGTGCTGGTTGGCCTCACCAGCTTCGCCGGCAAGCGCGGGCGCACCTCTACGCTGACGCTGTCGCGAGTGATTTTCGGGCTGAAGGGCAACGTGGCGCCTACCCTGTTCAGTTGGATCAATCTGATGGGCTGGGAAGCGGTCAACGTGATCACCGGCGCCCTGACGCTGGCGGCGCTGTTCGAGGCCTTCGGGCTGGGGGCCAGCCATCTGCTGACCGCGCTCAGCCTGTTGCTGTTCGCCGGGCTCACTATCGTCGTCAGCCTGCTGGGGCAGAATACCGTAGTCTGGATGCAAAGCTGGTTCAGCCGCATCTTCGGCACCATGACGCTGATCGTGGTGCTCTATATCCTGTTCAACACCGAGTGGAGCCAGGTGCTGGAGCTGCCTTCCGGCAGCTGGCTGACCGGCTTCCTGCCGGCGGTCTCGGTGATCGCCGCCGGTACCGGCATCAGTTGGGCGATCGCCGGCGCCGATTACAGCCGCTATCAAAGCCCGAATTCGTCGAGCAAAAGCATTTTCGCCGCGGTGATGGGCGGCGCCTGTTTGCCGCTGATGCTGCTGATGCTGGCCGGCATTCTGCTTTCCGTGCAGCTGCCCGATCTGGCCAACGCCGCCAATCCCATCGCGCTGATAGGCTCAGTGCTGCCCGCCTGGATGGCGATCCCTTATCTGCTGGCCGCCACCGCCGGCATCGTCACCATCGCGGTGCTCAGCCTGTATTCCGCCAGCCTTAACCTGCTGACCATCGGCGTGCAGGTCAAACAGTGGTTGGCGGTATCGATCGACGCCGTGGTGGTGCTGGGTATCGCCCTGTATGTGCTGTTCATCTCCGGTGACTTTATGGGGCCGTTCATCTCCTTCCTGGTGTTCTGCGGGGTGTTCCTGGCGGCCTGGGAGGCGATTTTCCTGCTCGATTACCTGTGCCTGCGCCGCCGCCACGGGTATGATGGCAACGCTTTGTACGGCCTGCATGGCCAGAACCGCGGCGTGCGCAAAGCCCCGCTGTTCTGCTGGTTCCTCGGCGCCCTGTGCGGCCTGCTGGTCACCAAAACCGGTTTTATCGACGGCCCGCTGGCTAAAGGCTTGTTTGCCGACTCCAGTCTGGGGCTGTTTGTGTCGTTTGCGGTTAGTCTGATCGCTTACGGTCTGTACCTGACCCAACGCAGAGAACATCAATGAATGAATGGGAAGCTGTAACGCCTGTCCTGGTGATGGGGGGCGCGGTCGGCGATCTGGTGATGGCGCTGCCGCGCCTGCCGACCAGCGGCGAAGATATCGAAGCCCAGCCGCAGGCGCGGCAAATCGGCGGTTGCGCGTTCAACGTGGCGCGCGCGCTGACGCGCCTTAAAGTGCCGGTGATCAACGGTATGCCGGTCGGCAACGGCGAATGGGGCGCGGCGATCGAAGCCGCCATGGGCGAACTGGGGCTGGAGGTGCTGCTGCGCCACGGCCAGATGGACAATGGCTGGTGCCTGGCGCTGGTGGAGCCGAACGGCGAACGCACCTTCATCACGGTTTCCGGTTGCGAAAGCCAATGGAATAAAGCGCAGCTGGCCACGCTGCCGCTGACGGAACACACCCTGATCTACGCCAGCGGCTACGAGCTGGCGGGCGAAAACGGCGAAGCGCTGCGCGAGTGGCTGACGCGCATGCCGTTCGACCAACCGCGTCTGATCGATCCTGGCCCGCGCATCGCCCAGCTCAGCGAAGATTTCTTCGCCATGCTCAGCGACAGCCACACCCTGCTGACGCTCAACCGCGACGAAGTGGCCGCGCTGTGCGGCGCCGGCGACGCAGTGGATGCCGCGCAGCGCTATGCCGCCGCCCGTAACCTGACGCTGATCTGCCGCCTGGATCGCGACGGCGCCTGGATCTGCGACGGCCGCACGCCGCCGCTGCACGTTCCCGCCTATCCGGTGGACGTCATCGATACCATCGGCGCGGGCGATGCCCACTGCGCCGGTTTGCTGGCGGGGCTGTCCGCCGGCTGGCCGCTGCCGCGGGCGGTCGATCTGGCCAACCGGCTCGCCGCCTGCGTGGTGGCCAGCCTCGGCGCCGCCAATCCGCCGGACCGGCATCAACTGCAACAACGCTTCCCGCAGGCCTGACGTTTCAGGGGCGCCGCCATCCAGCGCCCTCAGCCTTACTGCGCCGCCGCCGCACTCTCCTGCGGCGAGTGGCGATAGTTGAAGCTCAACGCGAACACAATCCCCAGCACCAGCGTATACAGCGCAAACACCAGCCAGATGCTCTGCCAGTCTTTCACGCCGTCACGGCTGAAGAAATCCACCACTTCGCCGCTGGCGAGCGCCCCCACATAGGCGCCCAGACCGTTGACCATGGTCATGAACAGCCCCTGCGCGCTGGCTCGGATGCGGTGATCGGCCTCCTTCTCGACGAAAATGGCGCCGGAAATATTAAAGAAGTCGAACGCGCAACCGTAAACGATCATCGACAACAGCAGCAGCACGAAACCAAAACCAACCGGCGTGCCGTAGGCCAGGAACAGGAAACGCAGCGTCCAGGCCGCCATGCTGATCAGCATCACCTGCTTGATGCCGTAACGGCGCAGGAAAAAGGGAATGGTGAGGATAAAGAACACTTCAGAGATCTGCGACAGCGACAGCAGCACCGCCGGATACCGGACGCTGAGGCTGTCCTGATATAGCGGATTGAGCGACAGATCGTGCAGGAACGGGTTGCCGAAGGTGTTGGTTATCTGCAGCGCCGCGCCGAGCAACATGGCGAACAGGAAAAACAGCGCCATGCGCCGCTGGCGAAACAGCACCAGCGCATCCAGCCCCAGCACGCTCACCCAGCGCTTCGACTCGGCCGCGCGGTTGGTCGGGCAGCGCGGCAGCGTCAGCGAATAGGCGGACAGCAGCAGCGACGCCGCAGAAGCCAGATACAGCTGCAGATTACTGAGCTCGATTTGGCTGAAACCGACCAGCCACATTGCCAGAATGAATCCCACGGTGCCGTACACCCGCACCGGCGGAAAGTCCTTTACCGTGTCAAAGCCGTGCTTCTCCAGGCAAAAATAGGAAATGGCGTTGGAGAGCGCGATGGTCGGCATATAGACCATGGCGTTGAACAGCATTACCCAGAACATCAGCATCGGTTGCTCAACCTGCGCCGCACAGTACAGCGCCAGCGCCCCGAGCAGGTGGCAAAGCGCATACAGGTAGTTGGCCCTCATCCAACGGTCGGCGATGATGCCCGCCAGGCCCGGCATGATCAGCGCCGCGATCCCCTTGGCGCTGTAAACCATTCCCACCTGCATGCCGCTGAAATGCAGCGTGTTGATCATATAGGAGCCCAGCGTCACCAGCCAGGCGCCCCAGATAAAGAACTGCAGGAAAATCATCACCTTCAATCGTGTTTTTATCGCCATCGCCATCACCTTGTTATTATGCTTTCAACGATGATTGGTGCGGCGGGCCCCCTGCAGCCCGCCGCCGGTTTGCTTACGGTGTCACAGCGTTTTGAACAGCTCGCGGATAAGGCGCATGAAATCGTCCGCCGCCAGCGCCGCGCAGCTGAGCGTTTGTTCGTGAGAAAGAGGCGTATCCGACAGCCCTTCGGCGTAGTTGGTCATCGCGGACACCACCAGCACCTTGAGGCCGCAGTGGCGCGCCGTCAGGACTTCCGGCACGATCGACATGCCCACGACGTCGCAGCCGAGGGTCTGCATCATGCGGATCTCCGCCGGCGTTTCGAAGTTCGGCCCGGTGTAAGCGGCGAACACCCCTTCCGCCAGCGGGATGCCCGCGCTTTCGGCCACCGCCGCCAGTTGGGCGCGCAGATCGCGATCGTAGGCGTTCGCCAGGCTGAAGAAGCGCGGCCCGAAGCGCTCGTCGTTGGCACCGACCAGCGGCGATTCCGGCATGAAATTGATATGATCGGTAATGGCCACCAGGCTGCCCGGCGCTACCGAGCGGCGCAGCGAACCGGCGGCGTTGGTCGCCAACAGGAATTCGCAGCCCAGCAGTTTGAAGGTGCGCACTGCGGTGGTCATCACCTGCATGCCGCGCCCTTCATAGAAGTGGCCGCGCCCTTTCATGCACAAGACCGGCACGCCCTCCAGCTTGCCGGCGACCAGTTGCCCGGCGTGGCCGGCGACGCCGCTCACCGGGAAGCCCGGCAGCGCCGCGTAATCGAGGGTGACGGTTTCGGTCATCACCTCCGCCAGAGCGCCGAGACCGGAGCCGAGAATCAAGGCCGCTTTCGGCTGAAAACCCGGCAGACGTGCGCGGACAACATCGGCGCAGATAAAAGCATCTTCTTGATTAAACATCGTATTCTCTCTTTAAGCGGGGGACAATAAGCCCCATAGTAGAGAGCGAGGCGCGGCCGAGACCAATACATTCTTGGCGGCCGATTTATTCCATTTATCTATAAGTTGAGCTGCGTCACAGGAGTCGATACCCCGGATGAACCCGCCCCATGCCCTGCCCGATCCCGGTCGGATTAACTTCCGCCTGCTGCACTATTTCCGCGTGGTGGCGGAAGAGATGAATTTCACTCAGGCGGCGCGGCGGTTGAATATGTCACAGCCGCCGCTCAGCAAGCACATCAAAGAGCTGGAGAACCAGCTCGGCGTGATGCTGTTCAAACGCACCACCCGCTCCATGACGCTGACGCCGGCCGGCCGCACGCTGCTGCGCAACGTCGAGCGGCTGCTGGATCAGGCCGACAGCGCGCTGCATCAGGTGCAACAAATGGGGCGCGGCGAAGGCGGCCACATGGTGGTCGGCATGGTCGGCACCTCGGCCTGGGGCGGCTTGATTGCGGCGCTGCGGCGGTTCAGCGAGCAGAGCGTCGGCGCTACCTGGTCGTTGAATGAGCTGACGCCCAGCCAGCAAATCGCCGCGCTGCAAAAGCGGCATATCGATATCGGGGTATGGCGAGAGGCGCAGCAGCAGACGCTGCCGGGATTGAGCTGCCAACGGCTGGCGCGCGAAAGCATCGCCGTGGTGCTGCCGCTTGATCATCCGCTGGCGCAGCAGGAAAACATTCCGCTGGCGGCGCTGCAGAACGACAGCTTCATCGTGCTGCCGCCGCATGAGGCCAGCCTGGGGCTGTATCTGCACAATCTGTGTCTGCAGCAGGGATTTTTGCCGGACGTCGCTTATCAGGTCAATGAACCGCAAACCCTGCTGGCGCTGGTGGCGGAAGGCTGCGGCATTACGCTGCTGCCGGACAGCTACGGCCGCATCCCGTGGCCCGGCGTGCGGTTTTGCTCGCTGCAGCAGGCGCCCCCGGCGGATCTGTATGCGGTATACCGTACCGACAGCGTCACGCCGGTGGTGCAGGCTTTTTTGGCGATGCTGCGGGCGCCCTAAGCGGCCCGCAGAGCGGGTTACATCGTCGGCTGCACCATCAGCTGGCCGGCGGTGCCGCGATCGGCCATCTCCAGCGTCTGGCTGTAATACAGGAACGGGAAGTGTTCGGAGGTGGATTGGTTGAAATACACCAGCAGCTCGACGTCGCCATCGACCCAGACGGTATCCTTCCAGCCGCGATCTTCCGCCATCGGCTGCGCGCCGTTGACGCGTTTGATCAGGAACTGCACGCCCTGAATATGGAACGACTGCGGCGTATCCGCATGAATGTTCCAGCGTTCCCAGGTGCCTTGCTGCGCCTGTACGTCGATGCGGTTCATGTCCCAAATTGCGCCGTTGATGCCGACGCCGCCGTCGCCCAGGCGGAAATCGCGGGTGCGGCTGGCGCTGCCGTCCAACAGCTGATCCGCCAGCAGGCGCATCGGCAGGTTGTCGGTTACCAGCGGCAGCAGGCCGGTCGGGCGCAGCGTCAGCACCTGGGTGGACACCAGAATGCTCGACGGCTCGAACAGGCCGCGCAGGCGATCCATGATGCCCGCCGCTTCACCGGCGGTGATGGTCACCTCGTCGCCCTTCGACATGTCGATCAGCACTTCCCGGCGCTCGCCCGGCGCCAGCGACAGCTGCTGCACCGCAACCGGCGCAGGCAGGAAGCCCTGATCGCTGGCGATCACGTTGAACGGCCGCCCGTCGCTGAGCTGCAGGGTATAACGCCGCGCGTTGGAGGCGTTGAGCAAACGCAAACGCACCCAGCCGCGCGACACGTCGACATACGGGTTTTGCACGCCGTTGACCAACAGCGTATCGCCGACGAAGCCGCCCTGCGACGGCGCATCGTATTGCGGCGTGCCGAAGTTATCGAAGCGTTTGTCCTGAATGATCAGCGGGAAATCGTCGACGCCGTAGTGGTTGGGCAGCGGCAGCGCTTTGCTGACGGCATCCTCCACCAGCCACAATCCGGCCAGCCCGTTGTACACGTGCGGCGCCATGCGGTTTGGCGTGTTGGCGTGGTACCAGCAGGTAGCCGCCGCCTGACGAATGGGCAGCACCGGCGACCAGTCGACGTTGGGCGACATCATGCGCGGCGCGCCGCCCATCAGCGTGCCCGGCACCTGCAAACCGCTGATGGTCATCGCCACCGGCTCCTGCAGGCGGTTGCTGTAGATCAGTTTGACGTCGTCGCCGCTGTAAACCCGCACCGTCGGCCCCAGGTACATGCCGTTGATGCCCCACACCGCCGCTTTGCGGTTATCCATAAACGCCCAGTGGGCGCGCTGCAAGGTCAGGAACAGCGGCTGACCGCGGCGAGACTCCAGCAGCGGGGGAATGGGTAATGGGGTCTGCGTTCCGCTCGCCTCAGCCCTCAGCGGCACGGCGCCCGCGCACAGCGCCAGGCCCGATGCCTGTAAAAACTGACGTCGACTGAGTGACATATTTTCTCCATGAAAAGCAATAACTAAACCGTGTGCAAAACCCAAACGCCCGCCAATCAAGATTAGCAGGCGCTCAGGCGTTAACGGCGCTGAACGCCAATTAAAAAACTCTTCTTTGAAGCCGGTAGACTCTTATTTTTTGGCGGCGTTGCGCTGGGCGACTTCGGCGTCCAATTCGGCGATTTTCGCCTCCATCAGCTCGCGGCAATGGGCCGCCAGCTCGCGCACGTTTTCTTTGCCGTATTTGCTGGTATCCACCGGCGCCAACATCTCGACGATCACATGGCCGTTATTCCAGCGATTAAGATTTATATTACCGCTGGTGGTGGATACGCAGATAGGCACAATCGGCACGCCGGCGGCGATGGCCGCGTGGAACGCGCCGGTTTTAAACGGCATCAGCCCACGGCCGCGGCTGCGGGTCCCTTCCGGGAACATCCAGATCGAAATGTCTTTCTTCTTGAACTGCTCCGCCACCTGGGCGATGGTGCCGTGCGCCTTGGCGCGATTATCACGATCTATCAGCAGATTACCGGTCAGCCAATACAGCGGGCCGAAAAACGGGATCCACACCAGACTTTTTTTACCGACCGTCACGGTGCGCGGCTGCACGATATTAGAGGCCGTCACCATGTCGTAGTTATTTTGGTGGTTGGCGATATAGATGCAGTTGCCGTTGTTGGCCGCATCGGCCGGCACGCGGGTTTCAACCTTGATGCCGAACAGCGTCGACAGACGGCCGAAAAGATGACCGAAGGTCGCCACATGGCGAGGATTACGCGGACTGAACAAGCAATAAACCGAACCGAAAATACACACCAGAATACAGAAAAGAGTGGCGAGAACGGCACGCAAAATCAATAACATAACAACCTCATTAGCACACTGCCAACGCAGTTTACTTCGCTGCGCAGATTCCTTTACTCATTATTTGCCGACCAGGCGGAAAGCACGCCTATGTCGCCTGCATTTCTCGCTATTTTCCCGCCAGGCGGCAGTACGCACAATAATTTTATGCGCAGAAATGTTAACTATTTGGAAAATAAACGCCAGCAAAAATAAATAAGGCGGCCACAGCATGCTGCGACCGCCCGTTAACGCTGGTGCCAACGCTTACTCTTCGCTGTCGCCACCCGACGCCCGCACCGGCGCATCCACTTCGACGCGATCGATGCGCTGCAGGCCGCGCGGCAGTTGGGTGCCCTTGCGGCCGCGTTCCGCACGGAACTTCTGCAGATCTTCCGGACGCAGCGTCAGCTTGCGTTTGCCGACGTGCAGCGTGACGGACGCCTGCGGCGGCAGCACGAACAGCCAGGCCAGCTTGTCTTCACCGGCGGCGGCCTGCGCCGCCGGAATGGAGACGATCTTGTTGCCCTTGCCCTTCGACAGCTGCGGCAGATCGGCGACCGGGAACATCAGCATGCGCCCGGCGGCGGTGATCGACAGCAGCATATCGTCTGCGCCGTGGATCTCCATCGGCGGCAGCGCTCTGGCGTTGTCCGGCAGCGTGATCATCACCTTGCCGGCGCGGTTGCGCGCCACCAGGTCGTTAAAGGTGCAGACGAAACCGTAACCGGCGTCGGACGCCATCAGCAGCTTCTGATCGTCGGCCGCCATCAGCACCTGCTCGATGGTGGCGCCCGGCGGCGGCGTCAGCTTGCCGGTCAGCGGCTCGCCCTGCCCGCGCGCCGAAGGCAGCGTCATCGGATCGAGCGCATAGCTGCGCCCGGTAGAGTCGATAAATACCACCGGCTGATTGCTCTTGCCGCGCGCCGCGCCGCGGAAGCTGTCGCCGGCCTTGTAGCTCAACCCGGTCGGATCGATGTCATGGCCCTTGGCGCTGCGCACCCATCCCATTTCAGACAGCACGATGGTCACCGGTTCGGACGGCACGAAGTCGTGCTCGCTCATCGCCTTGGCTTCCGCGCGCTCGGTCAGCGGCGAACGGCGATCGTCGCCGTAGGTCTGCGCATCGGCTTGGATCTCTTTCTTAATCAGCGTATTCAGCTTGCGTTCGGACGCCAGCAGCGCCTGCAGCTGATCGCGCTCTTTCGCCAGTTCGTCCTGCTCGCCGCGGATCTTGACCTCTTCCAGCTTGGCCAGGTGACGCAGTTTCAGCTCGAGGATCGCTTCCGCCTGGGTATCGGAGATGCCGAAACGCTGCATCAGCACCGGCTTCGGCTCATCCTCGCTGCGGATGATGTGGATCACCTCGTCGATGTTGAGGAACGCCACCAGCAAACCTTCGAGGATATGCAGGCGCTTGAGCACCTTCTCGAGGCGGTAGTTCAGGCGGCGACGCACCGTATCGCGACGGTAGGCCAGCCATTCGGTGAGGATCTCCACCAGCCCTTTCACCTGCGGGCGGTTGTCCAGACCGATCATGTTCATGTTGATGCGGTAGCTGCGCTCCAGATCGGTGGTGGCGAACAGGTGATTCATCACCTGCTCCAGATCGATGCGGTTGGAACGTGGCACGATCACCAGACGCGTCGGGTTCTCGTGATCGGATTCGTCGCGCAGGTCTTCGACCATCGGCAGCTTCTTGGCGCGCATCTGGCTGGCTATCTGCTCCAGCACCTTGGCGCCGGAAACCTGATGCGGCAAGGCGGTGATCACCGCGCTGCCATCCTCTTTCTTCCACACGGCGCGCATGCGCACCGAGCCGCGGCCGCTCTGGTAAATTTTGCGAATTTCATCGCGCGGGGTGATGATCTCGGCTTCGGTCGGGAAGTCCGGCCCCTGCACGAACTCGAGCAGGTCATCGAGCGAAGCGCCCGGCTTGTCGAGCAGCGCCACCGCGGCGGCGGCGACTTCGCGCACGTTGTGCGGCGGAATGTCGGTCGCCATGCCGACCGCGATGCCGGTGGTGCCGTTCAGCAGGATGTTCGGCAGGCGCGCCGGCAACATCTTCGGCTCTTGCAGCGTGCCGTCAAAGTTCGGGATCCAGTCGACCGTGCCCTGGCCCAGTTCGGCCAGCAAGACCTCGGCGTATTTGGACAGGCGCGATTCGGTATAACGCATCGCCGCGAACGACTTGGGATCGTCCGGCGCACCCCAGTTCCCCTGGCCGTCCACCAGCGGATAGCGATACGAGAACGGCTGCGCCATCAGCACCATGGCTTCATAACACGCGCTGTCGCCGTGCGGGTGATATTTACCCAGCACGTCGCCCACGGTGCGGGCGGACTTCTTGAATTTGGCGCTGTTGGTCAGCCCCAGTTCAGACATGGCGTAGATGATGCGGCGTTGTACCGGCTTCAAACCGTCGCCAATGTACGGCAACGCCCGATCCATGATGACGTACATGGAATAGTTCAGATAGGCGTTTTCAGTGAATGTGTGCAGCGGTAAACGCTCTACACCGTCATGAGTCAGATCACTCATTACTCAATTATCCTCAGACCGTGGCTTGGCAATCCCTTGGACGACAAAAGGCATCGCTTGTCGATTCTGCCCGCGATAGTAACCCATCTGCAGGGTGGCTGTCACAGTTGGCGCAAGGATCGCCGGCGGCGGCCGGTTGCGCGCTGCGGTTTATGCAAAATTTCGCTGTCTGGCGGCCCGTTTATTGACTGGCAGTCAACACTGTTGTGCGCTGGATCGCATTTTTACTTGCCTGCCTAACGATTACACTCGTCGCCAGCGAGCTGGTTTCCGCCTTTTCGGCGGGAAGCATGCCATATCTTAACTCTGACGGGAGCCGCGAAAGATGAGCAATATCCTGATTATCAACGCTAAAAAACAATTCGGCCATTCTAACGGCGAACTCAACCAAACCCTGAGCGACGTGGCGGAAAGCTTCCTGCGCGATCTGCAGCACGATGTGCAGGTCACCGTGGTCGACGACGGTTATGACATCGAAGCAGAGGTAAAGAAATACCTGTGGGCCGACGCGGTCATCTACCAGATGCCGGGCTGGTGGATGGGCGAACCCTGGATCCTGAAAAAATACATCGATGAAGTGTTCACCGCCGGTCACGGCAGCCTGTATGCCAACGACGGCCGCTCTCGTTCTGACGAAAGCAAAAAATATGGCTCCGGCGGCCTGATCCAGGGCAAAAAATACCTGCTGAGCCTGACCTGGAACGCCCCGCTGGAGGCCTTCACCGATCCCGATCAGTTCTTCCACGGCGTCGGCGTCGACGGCGTTTACCTGCACTTCCACAAGGCCAACCAGTTCCTGGGAATGGAAGCGCTGCCGACCTTTATCTGCAATGACGTGATAAAACAACCGGATATCGAAGCGGACATCGCACGTTATCGCGAGCATCTGGCGATAATTTTTGCTTAACTGACGCAGAACATACTCATCAACGAGGTAAGCATGATCACCGTAATCGCAGAAATCAAAGTGAAACCCGGCCACCGCGCCACCGTACTGCAAGCCATTGAAAAGCTGGTGCCGCTGGTGCTGGCGGAAGAGGGTTGCGGCGAATACACGCCGATGGTCGACAGCAATACCCAGGCGCCGTGGCAGAAGCGGTCGCCGGATTCGGTGTTCATGCTGGAGAAATGGGAAAGCATGGCGCATCTGGAAAAACATCTGGCCATCGAGCACATGCTCAAACACCGCGACACCCTCAAAGACAGCGTGCTGGACACCGAGATCTACATCCTGGAAAACGCCCTGTAAGCTCCGCCTTATAACGTCTGCGCGTCGATGTGCGCGCTGACGTAGTCAAGAAAACAGGTGATGCGCGCCGCCAATTGCGTATTGCGGTAATACACCGCATTAATCGGCTGGCGCACGTCCAGCGTCTCCTGCTCCAGCAACGTCACCAACTTGCCCGCTTCCCGATCGCGTCGGGTCATAAAGTCTGCCAGCTGTACGATCCCCTCGCCCCGCAGCGCCAATTGCCGCAGCGTTTCACCGCTGGACGCCGAGATCGTCGGCGTGATGGTGAAATGCGGCGCCTGGCGATAGCGCAACGGCCACTGGTTCAGCGATTCCGGCTGGGTAAAACCGAGCAGACAATGCCGGTGCAACGCCTCCACGCTCTGCGGCGTGCCGTGCTTCTGCAGATAAGCCGGGCTGGCGAGGATGCGCAACCGGCTGGCGCCCAGCGCGCGCGCATGAATGGTCGAATCGCGCAACGCGCCGATGCGAATGGCGATATCCGTGCGTTTTTCCAGCAGATCGATGATCAGATTGTCGGTGTTCAGCTCGAGCGAAATTTGCGGATAACGTTCCCTGAACCCCGCCACCAGCGGCACGATGACGTGCTCCATAAAAGGCGCAGCCGCATTGATCCGCAGTCGCCCGGCCGGCATCTGCCGGCGCACCGCCATTTGTTCTTCGGCATTTTCCACCGAGTTGATGATCGTACGCGCATGGCTCAGGAAGCTTTGCCCCTCTTCGGTCAGCTCCAGGCGACGCGTAGTGCGGCGCATCAGGGTGGTATCGAGCTTATTCTCCAGGCGGCTGAGCGCGCGGCTGATGCCGGAAGTCGTCTGGCCGAGCTGATCGGCGGCGGCGGTGATGGAACCGCTGTCGACCACCGAAGTGAACGCCAGCAATTCTTCGAGCGTGATCTTCATGCATTCCGGCCCAGGTTATCGGGCGCCGCATGAACGCCCTGCGGGAAAGCCGGCCCGGCGTTTCACCGGGCCAGGGTCAGGCTCAGACCGCCAATTCGGCCATGTCGCCCTTGTCTTGCAGCCAGTTGCGGCGATCTTCCGAACGCTTCTTGGCCAACAGCATGTCCATCACCGCCAGCGTCTGATCGACATCATCTTCCGCGACCGTCAATTGCACCAGACGGCGGGTGTTCGGATCGAGGGTGGTTTCGCGCAGCTGCAGCGGGTTCATCTCGCCCAGCCCTTTAAAGCGCTGGACGTTCGGCTTGCCTTTCTTCCGCTTCAGCTGTTCCAGCACGCCGGCTTTCTCTTCTTCATCCAGCGCGTAGAACACCTCTTTACCGAGATCGATGCGGTACAGCGGCGGCATGGCCACATAAACGTGCCCGCCTTTCACCAGCGAACGGAAGTGGCGCACGAACAGCGCGCACAGCAGCGTAGCGATGTGCAGACCGTCGGAGTCCGCATCCGCCAGGATGCAGATTTTGCCGTAGCGCAACTGGCTGAGATCTTCGCTGTCCGGATCGATGCCGATCGCCACGGAAATGTCATGCACTTCCTGCGAGGCCAGCACTTCGTCCGAGGAGACTTCCCAGGTATTCAGGATCTTGCCCTTCAGCGGCATGATCGCCTGATATTCGCGATCGCGCGCCTGCTTGGCCGATCCGCCCGCCGAGTCCCCTTCCACCAGGAACAGTTCGGTCATGGCCAGATCCTGCGAGGTGCAGTCCGCCAGCTTGCCCGGCAGCGCCGGCCCGCTGGTCAGCTTCTTGCGCACCACTTTCTTGGCGGCACGCAGACGGCGTTGGGCGCTGGAAATCGCCAGCTCGGCCAGCTGTTCCGCCGCCTGAACGTTCTGGTTCAGCCACAGGCTGAAGGCATCTTTCACCACGCCGGAAACGAAGGCCGCGCACTGACGCGAAGAGAGACGCTCTTTGGTCTGCCCGGCGAACTGCGGATCCTGCATCTTCACCGACAGCACGTAAGCGCAGCGATCCCAAATATCCTCCGCCGACAGCTTCACGCCGCGCGGCAGGATGTTGCGGAATTCGCAGAACTCGCGCATCGCGTCCAGCAGCCCCTGACGCAGGCCGTTGACATGGGTGCCACCCTGCATGGTCGGGATCAGGTTGACGTAGCTTTCGGTCAGCAGCTCGCCGCCTTCCGGCAGCCACAGCAGCGCCCAGTCCACCGCTTCGGTATCACCGGCGAAATTGCCGACGAACGGCGCTTCCGGCAGGGTGATCAGGCCGTTAACCGCTTCCATCAGGTAGTCGGTCAGGCCGTCCTGGTAGCACCAGCGCTGCTCGGTGTTGTTCACCTTGTCGATGAAATAGATCTCAACGCCGGGGCACAGCACCGCTTTGGCTTTCAGCAGGTGAGTGAGGCGCGATACCGAGAAACGCGGGCTGTCGAAGAACTGTTCGTCCGGCCAGAAGTGCACGCTGGTGCCGGTGTTGCGTTTGCCGCAGGTGCCGGTCACCGTCAGGTCTTGCACTTTGTCGCCGTTTTCGAAGGCGATGCCGTAAACGTTGCCGTCGCGGCGCACGTTGACTTCCACCCGCTTCGACAGGGCGTTGACCACCGAGATCCCAACGCCGTGCAGGCCGCCGGAGAACTGGTAGTTTTTATTCGAGAATTTACCGCCGGCGTGCAGTCGGCACAGGATCAACTCAACCGCCGGCACGCCCTCTTCCGGGTGGATGTCCACCGGCATGCCGCGGCCGTCGTCGATCACTTCCAGCGACTGATCGGCGTGCAGGATCACGTCGATACGCTTGGCATGTCCGGCCAACGCTTCGTCGACGCTGTTATCGATCACCTCTTGGCCGAGGTGGTTTGGGCGCGTCGTGTCGGTATACATGCCGGGACGACGGCGCACTGGTTCTAGACCGCTGAGTACTTCAATGGCATCAGCGTTATAGCTGGATTGAGTCATCGTTGATTATTTTTTCGTGGTTAAAGGGAGGTGCCGGAACGGTCCGTCAGACCGCGTTTAGCCCTAAAAAATCCACAATCTGGGGGAAGTAGTGCTCGAAACCGACGAAGGCGTGGTTTCCACCCGACTCCACCGTTTGCCGACACGCGGTGTAATACGCCACTGCCTGGCCGTAATCGAGAATTTCATCGCCCGTTTGCTGCAGCAGCCAGATTAAATCCGGCGACTCCAAAGGATCGATCTGCATCACTTTCAGATCGTAAACGTGACGAGACTCTAACACATATTGCTGGCCGGTGTAGGGGTTCTCGTTGGCGCCGAGATAGTCGACCAGCAGCTCAAACGGCTTGACCGCCGGGTTGACCACCACCGCCGGCAGCGAAAAACACTGCGACAGCCAGGTGGCGTAATAGCCGCCCAGCGAGGACCCCACCAATCCGAGCGTTTGTCCGGCGCGTTCCAGCACCAGATTTTCCAGCATCTCGGCGGCCTCCGCCGGAAAGGCCGGCAGCTGCGGCACCAGCATCTCGATAGCGGGATGGTGTTCGGCCAGCCAGGCCTTGAAGGCCACCGCCTTGGCCGACTGCGGCGAGCTGTTGAAACCGTGCAGGTAGAGCAGTGTCGAAGGCATCAGTATCCATCCGAGTCCATATCGGGGCGGAAATCGTCGTTTTCCAGGCGGAACACCTGCGTCTCGACGCGGCCGTCCGGCAGCAGATCGAGGTAACGCCAGCCGGGGGAGACGTCGTCGATGGTAAAGTTAGTGCAGTGCGGCTTGAATTGCACGCAGGTGGACGGCGTCGCCAACAGACGCCGGCCCTGCCATTCCAGATCCAGATCCTGGTGAATATGACCGCACACCACGGTATTCACCTTCGGGTAGCGCAACAGGATCGCGCCCAGCATATGCGGGTTGCGCAGGCTGTGCTGATCGAGCCAGGTGCAGCCGGAAGGCAGCGGATGGTGGTGCAGCAGCAACAGCGTGTAACGCTCGGGGTGCGCCTGCAGGCAGCGCTCCATCCACTCGAGCTGGTATTCGCTCAGCTCGCCGTGCGGTACGCCGAACACCTGGCTGTCCAACATCAGCACCTGCCAGTTATCGCCCAGCAGCACCTGCTTGGAAGGGGCGATGCCGGCGGCGGCCAACGCGTCGACCATCGCCGGTTGGAAATCGTGGTTGCCCGGCAGCCACACGCACGGGGCCGGCAGTTGCGCGATGCCGGCGGCGAAGTGGCGGTACGCCTCCTGCGAATGATCCTGCGCCAAATCTCCCGTGGCGACGATCAAATCGACATCGCGGCGCTGCGCCTGAATGGCGTCCAGCACCGCGTGATAGCTGCGATAGGTATTGATGCCGAGCAACGTCTCGTGTTCGCCGGCAAAAAGGTGGGTATCTGTTATTTGTAGAATCCTGACCGCGGCCCCACTCGCCACGGGCAGTTTAAACAGGCTTTCCAAATGGTGTCCTTTGTTATTTCAGTCTGTCTAACAAACCGGAACCGCCATCGCTCCATGCGCCAAACAGTAGCGCAGCCAATCAGCAAGAAACTGGTTAATTTGATGCTTTTCGTCGCGTTGATGCAACTTTTTATTAGGATAATCATAACGCGCTTTAAAGCGGTAGATCTGCTGACTGGAACACACTTCCGCAACCATGGCGTCATGGTATAACCGCACCGTCATCGCGGGCAGGCTCCAGTAGCTGACCGCCGGAAAGATCTGCTCGATCTCCACCAGCGACGTGTAACGCGTGGACTCAACAATGGTCAAACGATAGCTAGCGCCGTTCACCTGATAAGTCACCGTTTCGCCCGCTTCGTCGTTGCGCGGCAGCAAGCGGCGCAATTGCGCGAAGTTGGTTTCGCACAATCTCATCATTTCGGGGAAATCAGGGGTATAGCGCTGTTTCATTAGTTGGCCCACTCTTTTCTCAACGATTCATGGTGCAACGCCAGCCATTGCAATGCAATCACTGATGCGGCGTTATCGATCGCGCCCTCTTCCACCCAGCGGTAAGCCTGCTCACGGCTGACCACATGGACGCGAATATCTTCATGCTCTTCCGCCAGGCCGTGGATGCCTTCGGCGGTGCCGGCGTCCACCTCGCCGACCATGATCGACAAGCGTTCGCTGGTGCCACCGGGGCTGGCCAGATAGCTCAGCACCGGCTTGCAGCGCCCGACCACCACGCCGGCTTCTTCCTGCGCTTCGCGGCGGCACACGTCTTCGACGCTTTCGCCGGTTTCGATCATACCCGCCACCATTTCAAGCAGCCAGGGCGAATTACTGGTATCGACCGCGGCGATGCGCAGTTGTTCAATCAGCACCACTTCATCGCGCACCGGGTCGTAGGGCAGCAGCACCGCCGCATGGCCGCGCTCGAAAATTTCACGCGTGATTTCAGGACTCATTTCGCCATTGAACAAGCGATGGCGAAACCGGTATAAATTGAGTGAAAAAAAACCACGGTACAGCGTCTCGCGTGCAATAATTTCTACATCTTTTTTATCGAAGGTGACGGGTGACGGCTGCGAACGGTTCATGCGCGAATTCTCCTGCGTGAGTATGCCGATAAAATAAACGGTTTTGATGACAGAAACAGCGGGTCTCACCACCGCCGCTTTATGTTAGGCTGTTTTTCGCCGCCGGACGCGGCGCGTTTGTGCGCTCGCGGGTAATAGCGGGAAACAATCCTGATTGTCAGCCATAATATCAGCTGCAGTCGGCCCGGGCAGTACGCCAAGGTAAATGGGCGGTCTGAAAGGTAAAAGTTACGTGAGATGGCACATTCAGCCACCTGATGCGTACCGCAGACTCTGCTAGAATCGGCAACTATTTCGTCTATCGTCAGCGCTAACATAGCAATATTGCTGCACAACAAGGAATGCAAATGAAGAAACTGCTCCCCCTTCTTATCGGACTGAGCCTGGGCGGCTTCAGTGCAATGAGCCAGGCAGAGAACCTGCTGCAGGTCTACAAACAGGCCAGGGAAAGTAACCCGGATCTGCGCAAAAGTGCTGCTGACCGCGACGCCGCATTCGAAAAGATCAATGAAGCGCGCAGCCCGCTGCTGCCGCAGCTCGGCCTGACCGCCGGTTATACCCATACCAATGGCTATCGTGACCAGCGCGATCAGAACAGCAACGCAACCAGCGGCTCGCTGGCGCTGACGCAAACTATCTTCGACATGTCGAAATGGCGCCAGCTGACGCTGCAGGAAAAGACCGCCGGCATCTCCGACGTCACCTTCCAGACCGCTGAGCAACAGCTTATTCTCAACACCGCCACCGCCTACTTCAACGTGCTGAAGGCGATCGACACGCTGTCGTACACCCAGGCGCAGAAAGACGCGGTGTACCGCACGCTGGATCAAACCACTCAGCGCTTCAACGTGGGCCTGGTGGCGATCACCGACGTGCAGAACGCGCGCTCGAACTATGACACCGTGCTGGCGGCGGAAGTCTCCGCCCGCAACGATCTGGACAATGCGCTGGAAACGCTGCGTCAGGTCACCGGCAGCTTCTACCCTGAGCTGGCCTCGCTGAACACCGATCGCTTCAGCACCCAGCGCCCGGAAGCGGTGAACAACCTGCTGAAAGAAGCGGAAGCGCGCAACCTGAGCCTGCTGTCCGCCCGCCTGAGCCAGGATCTGGCGCGCGAGCAAATCCGCGCCGCACAGACCGGCTATATGCCGACCATAGATCTCAGCGCGTCCACAGCGATTTCAAATACCAAGAACAATGGCTCGCGCAATACCACTCCTGACGCCGATATCGGTCAGAACAAAGTCGGTCTGAGCTTCAACCTGCCGCTGTACAGCGGCGGCGCGACTAACTCGCAGGTTAAACAAGCGCAGTACGGCTTTGTCGGCGCCAGCGAGCAGCTGGAAAGCGCTCACCGCAGCGTGGTGCAGACCGTGCGTTCATCGTTCAACAACGTTAACGCTTCGATCAGCAGCATCAACGCCTACAAACAGGCGGTGATCTCCGCACAGAGCTCCCTGGACGCGATGGAAGCCGGTTATCAGGTCGGTACCCGCACCATCGTCGATGTGCTGGACGCCACCACCACGCTGTATAACGCCAAACGTCAGCTGTCCGACGCGCGTTATACCTATTTGATCAACCAGCTGAACATCAAGTCGGCGCTCGGCACGCTGAACCAGAACGATCTGCTGCTGCTGAACGGCGCGTTGGGCAAGCCGGTATCGACCGCGCCTGACGCCGTCGCACCGCAAAACCGCGCGCAGGACGCCTATGCGGACGGTTATCAGGACAATGCGCCGATGCAACAGACTGCGGCGCCGGCACCGGCGGCCACTCGCGCATCCGCGCCGGCCGTTACCACCAGCCAACCGGCTCGCCACAGCGGCAACCCATTCCGCAACTGATGTCCGCACGCTGATAAACACGGGGTCCGGCCTGCGCCGCGCCCCGTTTTTTTTGTCCCGATTTTCCCCGCTTCTGCCCGCCGCCTCACAGCCGCCGCTGCGCCAGGTGATATCATCGTCACTCTCGTTTTCGCAGTTGGATGAGGTTCGATGGACAACGATTCACGTTGGCAGCAACTGATTAACGACGGCGAACTGCCGCCGCCGCTGCGCCCGACGCCGGCGGTGTACGCCTCCTGGCTGCGTTGCCGCAGCCTGATGCAGCCCGATGTCTGGCAAGCGCCGCACCGTGCGCAGGGCGCCACCTTCGAATCGATTTGCCGCCGCAAGAACGATCTGCTGACGCTCGGCCAGGCGGCGCTGGAAGACGCCTGTGAATACATGGAGCCGCGGCGTTGCCTGCTGATGATCCTCGACGAGAGCGGCTGCATGCTGTGGCGCTGCGGCGACGCCCAAACCTGGGAGCATCTGCAGCAACTGGGATTCGCCCCCGGCGCTTACTGGGCCGAAGGGCAGATAGGCACCAATGCCCCGGCGCTGGCGGCGGCGGAAGGCCACCCGGTGCGGGTGAGCGGTAAAGAACACGTGCGCCGAGCGCTGCACGGCTGGTCGTTCTGCGCCACGCCGGTCTACGACAACAGCGGCCGCCAGCGCGGCTCGATCGCGCTGGGCTGCCTGCTGGCCGACTGTGCCGCCGGCGATCTGTCGCTGACGCTGGCCATCGCCCGCGAAATCGGCAACTCGCTGAACGCCGACGGCCTGCTGGCGGAATCCAACCGCCATCTGAATCAGCTTTACGGCCTGCTGGACGGCGTGGACGACGGCGTCATGGCCTGGGATCACCGCGGCTACCTGCAATACATCAACCAGCGCGCCGCCGGCCTGCTGAAGCTGGACGAACAGCAGAGCCAGGGCAAACCGTTGGCGCAGCTGTTGACGCTGCCCGCGCTGCTCAAGCGCGCCATCGCCGATCGCCAACCGCTGCAACACGTCGAAGTCACCTTCGAAAGCCAGCGGCAGTTTATCGCCGCCTTGCTGACGCTCAAGCCGATTTTCGACGGCGATCGCTGCAGTTTCATCGCCCTGCTGCACCCGCTCGAACGGCTGCGCCAGTATGTCAGCAGCCAGCTGGGGCGCGTCAGCCACAGCTTCGAACAGATGCCCTCCACCTCGCTGGAAATGCGGCGACTGATCCGTTACGGGCAGCAGGCGGCCAAAGGCCAGCATCCGATCCTGTTGCGTGGGGAAGAAGGCGTTGGCAAAGAGCTGCTCAGCCAGGCTATCCACAACGCCGGCGAGCGCGCCGCCGGGCCGTATATCGCCCTCAACTGCCAACTGCTGCCGCAGGCGCAGGGGCTGCGTGAGCTGCTGGGCAGCGACGCCAGCGAAGAAGAGGCGGGCCAGCTCAGTAAATTCGAATTGGCTAACGGCGGCACGCTGTACCTGGAACAGATCGAATACCTGCCGGCGGAGATGCAGTCGGCGCTGCTGCAGGTGCTGAAAACCGGCGTGGTGATCCGCCTCAATTCCAGCCGGGTGATCCCGGTCGATGTGCGGGTGATCGCCGGCAGCGCCGCCGACCTGCCGCTGCTGGTGCAGCAAAACCGCTTCCGCCGCCAGCTGTTTTACAGCCTGCAGGCGTTCGAGATCCAAATCCCGCCGCTGCGTCAGCGGCTGAGCGATATTCCGCTGCTGGTCAAACATCATCTGCGCACGCTGGAGCAACATTTTCAGTGTCGCTTCCAGGTGGATGACGAGGTGATGGCTCAGCTGGCGCTCTATCTGTGGCCGGGCAACGATTTGGAACTGAAAGGGGTGGTGGAGCGCGCGGCAATGATTTGCCACGGCCACCACATCCAGCTGGCGGACCTGCCGGCGCACCTGCTCGGCCAACCGTCGCTGCTGGAAAGCGATCCGCAGCCCGGCGCGCCGCTGTTGACGCTGACGGACATGGAGCGCCAGGCGATCCTGCGGGCGGCGACCGTCAGCCGCGGCCAACTGACGGAAATGGCGCAGTTGCTGGGCATCGGCCGCACCACGCTGTGGCGGAAGATCAAACAGCACGGGATCGACATCCGCCAGTTCAAGCTGCGCGCCTAGTGGCTGAGCTGCAACACCCCGCGCGCGGCGTCCAGCATCGCCTTCTGGCCGCTGCGGGTTTTGCTCAGGCAATCCTGCATGCCGACCACCATCGGAATGCCCATCGCCTTCGCCAGAATGGCGCTGTGCGAGAGGGCATTGCCGCCGCTCAGGCAGATGCCGAGCACCAGTCGGCGATCCAGCATCACGACCTCTGAGGGCATCAGCTCATCCATCACCAGTATTGACGGCTCTGCGAGCGCAATGGTCGGCAGCGGCTGCCCCTGCAGGTGGCACAGCGTACGGCGCAGCATGTCGCGCACGTCCAGTTCGCGCGCCCGCATGTAGTCGTCATCCAACTCGCGGTACTCTTCGGCGATCGCCTCCAGCACCTGCCGCCAGGCCTGCTCGGCGCTGCACAACTGCTGCGCAATACGGGTGTAAGCCGCCTGCTGCAGATCCGGATCGTCCAGCAGCATGCTGTGGGCGCCGAAGATAGCCGCCTGCGGCTTGCCGATCAGCGTGCCGGTGCGCTCCGCCAGCCGGTTGAGATCGCTCAACGTGTGCTGCAGCGCCTCCCGCAGGCGTTGCTGTTCGCCCAACACCTCGTCCGCGCCGATCCGGCGCTCGGCGGCTGACGGCCAGACACTGCGGGCCTGGAACACCGGCCCGCTGGTGACGCTTTCCGCCACCGGAATGCCGTGCAGCGAAGGCTGCTGCCGCTCGGAGACCGTCTCGCCGAAATGCTGCTCCGCCAGCGTTTTGAACGCCGCCAGCGCCTCGTCCGCCTGCGCGCCGTCGGCGATCAAACGGATGGTGTCGCCGTGGCGCACCTGCAGCAGCGCCAGCTGATTGAGGCTGCGCGGATCGACGCACTGCCCCTGTTTTTCCAGCACCAGCTCAGCCTTGAACGGCGCCAGCGCTTCGACCAGCCGCGCCGCCGGGCGCGCGTGCAGTCCGTGCGGGTTCTGCACCGTCCAGGTTGCGCTTTTGCCCTGCACCAGCGGCAAGGCCGCACGCTTCGCGGCCGGTGAAGCCTCGCCCAGCTGCGCTTGCTTGGCCTGCAGCGCCCCCTGCGCCTCCGCCACCACCTGCTCCAGCGAAGCGCCGGAGTTGGCGGCCACCACCGCCGCCAGCGTGCCTTCGATCAGCGGCGCGGCGCACAGCCGCACCTTGGCGGCCAACTCCGGATCCAGCAGATCGAGCGCGGTTTCGGCACTGAGCAGCGCGCTGCCCAGATCCATCAGCACCAGAATGCCATCGCCGTCGGCGACCGCTTCGATCGCCTCCATGACGTTGACCGCGTCGGTACCGATCGGGTGCTCCTCGTCATCCACGCCCGCCGCCAGCGCCAGCTTGCAGCCGTCGCCGCGCATCATCTGCCGCGCCAGTTGCTCAACGCCGCGCGCCAGCAACGCGCTGTGCGACACCACCACGATATTAATCATCTCGCCTCCTGCTAACTGCCGGCGACCTCGGCCAGCGTTTTCATCATCAGCATCACCGAAGTGGCGCCGGGATCCTGGTGGCCGATGCTGCGCTCGCCCAGGTAACTGGCCCGCCCCTTGCGCGCCTGCATGGTGATGGTGCTCTCCACCGCCCGCTCGGCGCTGTCGGCGGCGCGCTGCAGCGCCTCCGCCACGCTCAGGTTCTGCTGCGCGGACTGGCCGAGGCTTTCCACCACCGGCCACCAGGCATCGCACATGGTCTTGTCGCCCGGCTCCGCCTTGCCGCGCATCACCACGCCTTCCACCCCTTCCTGCATCATTTGATGCAGCTCCGCCAGATCCAGGCTTTGCTTGGCGTTCGCCGCCTGCGCCGCGCGGATGAAGAAGGTGCCGAACAGCGGACCGCTGGCGCCGCCTACGCTCGACAGCAGCGTCATGCCGGTGTTTTTCAGGATAAAGCCGATATCCTTGTCCGCCACCGACGGCAGCTTTTCCACCACCTTATTGAAACCGCGATTCATGTTCAGGCCGTGGTCGGCATCGCCGATCTCGGTGTCCAGTTGGGTAAGAAAATCGCGCTCTCGGCTGAACACTTCGCCGCAACGCATCAGCCAATCGACGACCTGTTGTTTGGTCAACGCCATAATTCCTCCTCAGCAACCCCAACGCAGCGCAGGCGTTTTCACCGGCGCATCCCACAAGGACAACAGTTCGTCGTCCACGTTCAACAACGTGATGGACACGCCCTGCATATCGAGCGAAGTGCAATACGCGCCCACCAGGTTGCGTTCGATGATGATGCCCGCTTCGGCGCAGCGCTCCGCCAGCCGATGGTACACGCCGTACAGCTCGGACAGCGGCGTGGCGCCCAGGTTGTTGACCAACGCGATCACCCGATCGCCGCGCGTCAGCGGCTGCTTGGTCTGCATCTCGTCGCGCCACTCGCCCTGTTGGCGATCCCAAACGCGGATCGTGCGCTGATAGTGGCCGTGGTCGATCAGCGTATGGAACATGTCATCCACCGCCGCGTTGAGCGTGGTGAACGGACGGCGCGCAATGCCCGGTTCGCCGTGAATGCCGACGCCGAACTCCATCTCATTCTCCGCCAGGGTGAACGACGGTTTGCCGGCGGCGGGGACGGTACAGGCGCCCAGCGCGATACCGATCGAATGCCCGTGGTTGTTGATGCGATGCCCCAGCGTCACCACGCTGTCCAGATCGTCGCCGCGCGCCGCGGCGGCGCCCAGCAATTTCTCCATCAGCACGGTGTTGGCCACCCCGCGCCGCCCGGCGGTGAACAGGCTGTCCTTGACCGCCACGTCGTCATCTACCAGCACCGTCGCCACCGCGACGCCGCTGTCGTGCAGCAGCTCGGTGGCGGTTTCGAAGTTGAGCACGTCGCCGGTGTAGTTCTTGATCAGCAGCAGCACCCCGGCGCCGCCGTCGATCGCCTGACCGCACTCGTACATTTTATCCGGCGTCGGCGAGGTGAAAATCTCGCCCGGACAGGCGCCGTCGAGCATCCCTTCACCGACGAAACCGCAGTGCATCGGCTCGTGGCCGCTGCCGCCGCCGGACAGGATCGCCACTTTGCCCGCTACCGGCGCGTCGGCGCGGGTGACGAACGCCGGATCCGCATGCACCAGCAACTCGGGATGAGCCTCCGCCAGCCCCTGCAACTGCTCTTCCAACACCGACTCGACCTGATTAATCAGTTTTTTCACGATGGTTTCCTCTGTAAGCCAGGGGCGCGGCGCACCGCGCCCCAACGGTATCAATGACGCAGCAGCCAGGCGGCGCCGAGCCGATCCGCCGTCAGGATCGCCGCCTGCACGCCGGCAGGGGTGACCTTGAACGGCATGTTGTGAATGGTTTCGCCGGCGGCGCAGCTGGCCTCGGCCACCGCCATCGCCTTCGTCGCCGCGTCGCCGGTAACGCCCATCTGCGCCAGCGTGATCGGCAAGCCGATGCCATGACAAAACGCCAGCACGGTTTCAATCTGCGCCATCGGGCTGTTCTGCAGCACCAGCTGCGCCAGGGTGCCGAACGCCACTTTTTCGCCGTGATAGAGGTGGTGACACTCCTCCAGCACGGTGAAACCGTTGTGAATGGCGTGCGCCGCCGCCAGCCCGCTGCTCTCGAAGCCGATGCCGCTCAGATACGTATTGGCCTCAATGATGCGTTCCACCGCTTCCGTCACCACGCCGGCCTCGACCGCCAGCTTGGCCTTCACCCCTTCGGCCAGCAGCGTGTCGTAGCACAGCCGCGCCAGACTGAGCGCCGCCAGCGTCGATTTGCCGCCGGCCATGCTGGTGGCCTGAGCGTCGAAGCAGGCCTGGGCTTCGAAATAGGTGGAGAGCGCGTCGCCCATGCCGGCTACCAGCAGGCGCACCGGCGCTTTGGCGATGATGGCGCTGTCCATCACTACCATGTCCGGGTTGCGCGGGTAGATCAGGTATTCGGCGAATTCGCCCTGTTCGGTGTAGATAACCGACAGCGCGCTGGTCGGCGCATCGGTGGAGGCGATGGTGGGAATGAGCACCACCGGCAGCCGTTGGTAGTGGGCGACGGCCTTGGCGGTGTCGAGCGTCTTGCCGCCGCCGACGCCGATTACCCCGCGGCAGCCGTGGGTCTGCAGCTCGTGGCCAAGTCGGTCTATCTCTTTACGGCAGCACTCGCCGTTGAAGCGGGCCGCATGATGTTTCACGCCGTGCTGCTGCAGGCTGCCCATCAGGGTGTCTCCCGCCAACTGCATCACGAAGTCGTCGGCGATCACGAAATAATGGTCGGCGAGGGATTTGGCGTATTCGCCGACGGCGGCCAGCGCATTGGCGCCCTGAATGTATTTGCCTGGTGACTGGATGATTCTCAACATAACCGGATCCTTGTAGGGAGTTGGCGATGGTAACGTTCAGATATCAGGTGATGACGCGCCGACTTCGCCGCCGGCTTGTTGTTGTGCTTCGACTATGAGCGTCTGCCGCCCGCCTGGCGAGCCACGCGATTTTTGTTCCATTATGGAACATCATCATAGCGATAACGTTTCATGATGAAACGCCAATGCGCGTTTTTTCGCCGCGAAAGCGAACTGGCACACACCCCAACGTATAACTGCGTAAAGAGTGGATTCTGCGGGCGTTTCAGCTTTAATTTTGACCATGTTTCCCCTATCCTTAGCGCCACTACTGGGAAAGGGCGAAAACAGCCCGCATGATGGGATTGATAACGATGAAACGGACAAAAAACATCAACCAAGAGACGTTCCGCAAATCCTGGCGCAGCTACCGTGTCGCGCCCGTGGCCTTGGCGATCAGCGCCGTCTTTATGCTGGCCGGCTGCGAGAAGAGCGATGAAACGGTCTCCCTGTATCAGAATGCCGATGACTGTTCGCGCGCCAACCCTTCGATGAGCGAGCAGTGCACCACCGCCTACAACAACGCCCTGAAAGAAGCGGCGAAAACCGCGCCGAAATACGCCACCCGCGAAGACTGCGTCGCCGAGTTCGGCGAAGCGCAGTGCACCCAGGCGCCGGCTCCGGCGCAGGCTGGCATGGCGGCGGAATCGCAAAACAGCGGCAGCTTCTGGATGCCGCTGATGGCGGGCTACATGATGGGCCGCCTGATGGGCGGTTCCGGCTTCGCGCAGCAGCCGCTGTTCACCTCCAAGAACGCCGCCAGCCCGGCGAACGGCAAGTTTGTCGACGCCAGCGGCAAGAGCTACGGCCCGGCCACCGCCGGCGGCCGCACCATGACGGTGCCGAAAACCGCCATGGCGCCGAAGCCTGCGGTCACCAACACCGTGACCCGCGGCGGTTTCGGCGAGACCGTGGCCAAGCAGACCAGCATGCAGCGCAGCAGCGCCACCTCCAACTCCGGCTCTCGCAGCATGGGCGGTTGATGCATGAAACGTATTGCCATTACCGAGCGCCCGGACTGGCGCGAAAAAGCAACCGAGTTCGGCTTCCGTTTCCACACCATGTACGGCGAGCCGTACTGGTGCGAAGACGCCTATTACCAGTTCACGCTGGCGCAGATTGAAGAGATCGAAAACGCCACCGCCGAGCTGCATCAGATGTGCCTGCAGGTGGTGGAGAAAGTGGTCGCCAGCGACGAGCTGATGGCCAAGTTCTGCATCCCGAAACACACCTGGGAATTCGTGCGCAGCTCCTGGCGCACCAACCAGCCGTCGCTGTATTCGCGTCTCGATCTGGCCTACGACGGCGTCAATCCGCCGAAGCTGCTGGAGAACAACGCCGATACGCCCACCTCACTGTATGAAGCGGCCTTCTTCCAATGGCTGTGGCTGGAAGACCAGATCAACGCCGGCAAGCTGGATCCGGAATCGGATCAGTACAACAGCCTGCAGGAGAAACTGATCGAGCGTTTCGCCGAGCTGAAAGCGCATCACGGCTTCGGCCTGTTGCACCTGGCCTGCTGCCAGGACAGCGAAGAAGATCGCGGCACGGTGCAATACCTGCAGGACTGCGCGCAGGAAGCCGGTCTGCCGACCGAGTTCCTGTTCATGGAAGAGATCGGCCTCGGCGAGAAAGGCCAGTTCACCGATCTGCAGGATCAGGTGATCGGCAACCTGTTCAAGCTCTATCCGTGGGAATTCATGCTGCGCGAGATGTTCTCCACCAAGCTGGAAGACGCCGGCGTGCGCTGGCTGGAGCCGGCCTGGAAAAGCATCATCTCCAACAAGGCGCTGCTGCCGCTGCTGTGGGAAATGTTCCCGAATCACCCTAACCTGCTGCCGGCTTATTTCGCGCAAGACGATCATCCGCCGATGGATCATTACGTCACCAAACCGCTGTTCTCACGCGAAGGCGCCAATATCCAGATCGTCGAAAACGGTCAGGAAGTGGCGCGCGTCGATGGGCCGTACGGCGAAGAAGGCATGATCGTGCAGCAGTTCCATCCGCTGCCGAAGTTCGAAGACAGCTACACGCTGATCGGCAGCTGGCTGGTGAACGATCAACCCTGCGGCATCGGCCTGCGCGAAGATCGCGAACTGATCACGCAGGATCTGTCGCGCTTCTATCCGCACACCATCCTCGGCTGATCGCCCCGCTGAAGGCAAAAACGCCAGTCTCTGACTGGCGTTTTTCTCTAGCCCACCTGCACCGACAGCATGCTCAGCGCTCCCATTTCGATACCGTCGATCGGCACGCTGATGGCCTCTTTTCCATCCCAGCCGCCGAGCACATACAGCAATGGCAGATAGTGTTCCGGCGTCGGGTTCGACAGCGCCGCGCCCTCATGACGCATGAAATCCACCAGCGGGTGGTTATCGCCCCGATAACGCAGGTTATCCCGGACAAAGTTATTGAAAGACTCCGCCCACGGATAGGCGCTGGTATCGCCCTGCCATTTCACCATGCGCAGGTTGTGCACCACGTTGCCGCTGGCGACGATCATCACGCCCTCATCGCGCAGCGCCGCGAGTTTGCGGCCCAGCTCATAGTGGTAAGCCGCCGGCTGAGTGCCGTCGACGCTGAGCTGCACCACCGGGATATCGGCATTGGGATACATCTTGATCAAGACGCCCCAGGTGCCGTGATCCAACCCCCACTCGCCGAGATCCGCCGTTACCGGCACCGGCGCCAGAATGTGCTGCAGCTGCGCAGCCAGCGCGGGGGAACCCGGCGCAGGGTAGCGGGTATCAAACAGCGCCTGCGGGAACCCGCCGAAGTCGTGAATGGTTTTGGGTTTTTCCATCGCGGTGACCGCAGTGCCGCGGGTATACCAATGCGCAGAAACCGCCACGATCGCCTTCGGACGCGGCAATGACTCACCCAACGCACGCCATGCCTGGGTGTAGCGGTTGTCTTCCAGCACGTTCATCGGGCTACCGTGGCCAAGAAACAGTGCCGGCATACGAGAGGTGTTCATAGAGCGATCCTTAGTTCAAATTGTGCTATGGCGTTACATTACGCGCTTTGCCGCAGCAACACAGCCGGATAACCGTGATGAAGATATTCAATAAATTTGAATTAAAAATCGCAAAAATGCACTGGCAAACAAAAAGTTAAAAAATGCATGATTTTCAAATGATTAATAAAAATCATGAATACCATGCATTACTGCCACACAGATCTAAATTGTGAACAATTTATGTATTTTTTGTTAACACAATCGATACACTCCTCCTTCCGTCGACAGGGTGTTGGCAGCCCGTCGGCGCTACGGGAATCACGTCTCACCAAGGAGGAATTCATGTTCAGACTCACACTGGCAACCCGCCTGGCGCTTTCCATGTCCTTGTTAGCCACCGGGGCGGCAGCCGCCAAAGCGACGGACAACGCGCCGCTGACGCAGCGCGAAGACCCTTACTTCCTTCAGGCGCAAGCTCAGCTGCAACAGCGACTGAAACAGACCCCAAACATCAACCGCGCTAAAAACGTCATTCTGGTGGTCGGTGACGGCATGGGGTTTTCCACCGTGACCGCCGCCCGTATTTTTGAAGGACAGCAGCGCGGCGTAGACGGCGAATCCAACGTGCTGGCCTGGGAGGCCTTCCCCTATCTGGCGGCGGCCAAAACCTACTCCGCCGACGCCCAAATCACCGACTCTGCGCCCAGCGCGGTGGCGATGACCACCGGCGTCAAAACCATCAACGATCTGATGGGCCTCAACCATACGGCCGCCCTCAACAACTGCGAGGATCAGCAAACCAAGGCCGTCACCACGCTGTGGGAGATGGCCGCAACGCTCGGCATGTCCACCGGCGCCGTGACGACCGCGACCATTACCCACGCCACGCCGGGCGCCACCTATGCCCATATCGCCAACCGCGACTGGGAGTCTGACGCCAAAATGCCGGCGGATGCCCTGGCCGCAGGCTGCCGCGACATCGCGCGCCAGCTGGTGGAAATGAAATACGGCAACGGCCTGAACGTGGCGATGGGCGGCGGGCGCGCCAACTTCCTGCCCGACAGCGTGAGCGATCCTGAATATCCCGGCAAGAAAGGCGCCAGAAAGGACGGCCGTGACCTGACGCAGGCCTGGCTGCAACGCTACGGCGAGCGCGGACAATACGTCTGGAATCAGGCCCAGTTCGACAAAATCGAACCGGGCAACGTCGACCATTTGCTGGCCCTGTTCGAGCCGTCGCACATGAACTTCGAGCACGACCGGCGGCAAGACGCAGCGGGAGAGCCTTCGCTGGCGGAAATGACCGGCAAGGCCATCGATATTCTGGCCAGGAATCCCGAAGGCTATCTGCTGCTGGTGGAAGGCGGGCGCGTCGATCACGGCAGCCATAACGGCAACGCCTACCGCACGCTGAGCGACGCGGTCGCCCTGAACGAGGCGGTGAAAACCATTGTCGGCAAGGTCAACCTGGACGAAACGCTGGTGATCGTGACCGGCGATCACAGCCACACGCTGACCATCGCCGGCTATGCCAAGCGCGGCAATCCTATCCTCGGCATTTCCATCGGCGTCGACGGTAAACCTCGGCTGGGCAGCGACGGCAAGCCCTACACCACCCTCGGTTTCGCCAACGGCCCCGGCGGCGCGATCCCGCTGACCGAGCGCCCGGCATTGACCATGGAGCAAACCACCGCGCCCGACTTTATTCAGCCGGCGCTGGTGCCGCTGAAAAGCGAGACGCACGGCGGGGAAGATCTCGGCATCTACGCCATCGGCCCCTGGGCACATCTGTTCCAGGGTACGGTTGAGGAGAACTACACCTTCCACGTGATGAATTACGCCAGCCGCATCGGCGAACGCCTGTCAGAACGGTAGATACAAAAAAGCCGCATTACGCGGCTTTTTTATCGTTGAAAGCGGCCGGCTATCAGCTGGCTTTTTTCTCGTGCGCCTGGCGGTAGGCCACCAGATCTTCGATGGTCAGCACCACCATGTCGTGCTGTTTGGCGAAGGCGATCACTTCCGGCGCATGCGCCATGCTGCCATCGTCGTTGGTCAGTTCACACAGCACGCCGGCAGGTTTGAAACCGGCCATGGAGACCAGATCGATGGTCGCTTCGGTGTGACCGCGACGGCTCAGCACGCCGCCCGGCTGCGCGCGCAGCGGGAACACGTGGCCCGGACGGTTCAGGTCGCTCGGCTTGGCGCTGTCTGCCACCGCCGCACGGATGGTGGTCAGGCGATCGGAAGCGGAAACCCCGGTGGTCACGCCCTGCGCCGCTTCGATGGTCACGGTGAAGGCGGTCTGGAACTGGCTGGAGTTGTTGGTCACCATCATCGGCAGCTCAAGCTGCTGACGACGTTCTTCGGTGATGCACAGGCACACGATGCCGCTACCGTGGCGAATGGTCAGCGCCATCTGCTCAACGGTCATGGTTTCCGCGGCGAAGATCATGTCACCTTCGTTTTCACGGTTTTCATCATCGAGCACCATCACGCCGCGCCCGTTGCGCAGTGCGTCGATCGCGCGTTCAACGCGTTCTGTCGGCGTGCCGAAGTCTGAAAGTAGCGTCTGATTCATGGTAAAAAACCTCATTAAAAATTATGGATTACCAGAACCAGGGCGATCTTGAGGAGTAGCTAGCAATAGCTAAAAAAATAACGCAAGCGGGCGCATGCCCGGCAGATACCGTTACTCTCTCCCATCCGGACTATAACCGTCGGCCCCGGAATTACACCGGATCTGCTGACCTCTAACCGGCCTTTACAGGCTGGCTGAGCGCTCGCGGGCTTTCACCGTAGAAGGTGATTTACCGCCGGTGGGGACTTTCACCCCGCCCTGAGAATAAGCAAGATGACTATAACGCTAATGGATAGACAGGGCAATTGGCAAAAGCACAATTCGGCCACGCGCGGCGAATGCGCTTAATGGTGTTTATCCGGCGGGCAACTCGCATTACACTAAGCGGCAGCTATTAAACTCTGAAAGGGATACGCCATGATTGACCCGAAAAAAATCGAACAAATCGCACGCCAGGTTCATGAGTCCATGCCTAAAGGCGTTCGTGAATTCGGGGAAGACGTTGAGAAAAAAATCCGTCAGGTGCTGCAGTCGCAGTTGACCCGCCTGGATTTGGTTAACCGCGAAGAGTTCGACGTGCAGACTCAGGTGCTGTTGCGCACCCGCGAAAAGCTGGCGCTGTTGGAACAGCGCATGGCCGAGCTGGAAAGCAAGCTGAGCGCGGCGCCGGCCGCCAAACAGGAAGACGAATAATTCCCGCCAAGGGCGCGCACCGCGCGCCCTTGTTCTTTACGTCGCCCGGCGTTAGCCGCGCCCGTCTTTGATCGCTTTGATGATGTTGGTGGTCGACAGGCCGTCTTCAAAGTTCAGCACTTTGACATCGCCGCCGTTGGCCCACACTTCCGCACTGCCGGCAATCTCTTCCGGCTTGTAATCGCCGCCTTTCACCAGCAGATCCGGCAAGATGTCGGCGATCAAGCGCTGCGGCGTGTCCTCCTCGAACGGCACCACCCAATCCACCGCTTCCAGCGCGCCCAGCACAATCATGCGGTTCTCCAGCGCGTTGACCGGGCGTTTTTCCCCTTTCAGGCGTTTGGTCGACGCATCGCTGTTCACCGCCACGATCAGGCGATCGCCCAGCTTGCGAGCATTGGCCAGATAAGAGACGTGGCCGGCATGCAGAATGTCGAAGATGCCGTTGGTCATCACCACTTTTTCGCCGCGCTGACGCGCCTGCGCGACGGCCTGTTTCAGCTGCGCTTCGGTCATCACGCCAAAACCGGTCTCGGCGCGGCCGCGCACCGCGTTCTCCAGTTCGATCGGCGACACGGTGGAGGTACCGAGCTTGCCCACCACCACGCCGGCGGCGGCATTGGCCAGGAAACAGGACTCTTCCAGCGAGTTGCCGGCGGCCAGCGAGGCGGCCAGCACGCCGATCACGGTGTCGCCGGCCCCGGTCACATCGAACACTTCCTGCGCCTGGGTCGGCAAGTGCAGCGGCTCAACGCCCGGCTGCAGCAGCGTCATGCCGTGTTCGGAACGGGTAACCAGCAGCGCCGACAGCTCGAAATCCGCCACCAGCTTCATGCCGCGTTCCACCAGTTCCGCTTCATCCTTACAGTGGCCCACCACCGCTTCGAACTCGGACAGGTTCGGCGTCAGCAGCGTCGCGCCGCGATAGCGCTCGAAATCGGATCCTTTCGGATCGATCAGCACCGGCACCTTGGCGGCGCGCGCCAGTTGGATCATGCCCTGCACCTGGCTGAGCGCGCCCTTGGCGTAATCGGACAGCACCAGCGCGCCGATCTGCGGCAGCGCCTGCTGAATGCGCTCCAGCATCGGCTGCGGATCAACGTTGGAGAAGCCTTCTTCGAAGTCGAGACGGATCAGTTGCTGGTTGCGCGACAGCACGCGCAGCTTGGTAATGGTCGGATGGGTCGGCACCGAGACGAAGTCGCAGCGCACGTTGACTTCATTCAGCTTGGCGCTCAGCGCCCGCGCCGCATCGTCGATGCCGGTCAGGCCCACCAGACGGGAAGTGGCGCCCAGCGAAGCGATGTTCATCGCCACGTTAGCCGCGCCGCCGGGACGCTCTTCGATGGTATCGACCTTGACCACCGGCACCGGGGCTTCCGGTGAAATGCGGCTGGTCGGCCCATACCAATAGCGATCCAACATGACGTCACCGACCACCAGCACACCGGCGCGGCGAAAATCAGGCAGCGTAACTTTCATCCGATAACTCCAAAAAAGAACAAAATTTTAGTGGCGCAGATATTACCACAGACCGCCGGAATACCCGCAAAAAGGTATTAATCCAGCCATTTGGCCCAGCTGGCGCGCACCTGCTCGCGCTCGGCGGCAAACAGCTCGCTGCCGACCTTGCCGGAATGTTCCTGCAGCGCCAGGTGGTGGATCTCGTCGCGCATGGTGACATAGGCCTGGGTCAGCGCGCGCGCCTCCTCTTCCGGCATGATGTCATAATTGGCCATCAGCTCGAAGATGCGCACGTTGTCCGACCAACGCGTCAGGCGCGGTTCACCCGGCGCATAGCGTAAGACCAGATATTGGGCGATAAATTCGATGTCGGTAATGCCGCCCTCATCGGCCTTGATATCAAACAGATCGCGCTGCTTGTTGCCGAGATGGTTGCGCATCTTTTCGCGCATCTCGCGCACTTCGCGCTTCAGGGTCTGCGCATCGCGCGTTTTGCACAGGATCTCGCGCCGGATCGCGTCGAACTGCTGATGCAGCGCCGGATCGCCGTGCACGATGCGCGCGCGCACCAGGGCCTGATGCTCCCAGGTCCAGGCTTCGTTTTGCTGGTAGTCGGCGAACGCCTCGACGGTGCTGACCAGCATCCCCGCAGCGCCGGAAGGCCGCAGGCGCGCGTCCACCTCATACAGAATGCCCGAGGACGTGCGGGTGCTGAACAGATGCATCACTCGCTGCGCCAGCCGCAGGTAGAACTGGCGGCCGTCGATGCAGCGATCGCCGTCGGTCATCACCTCCGGCGGGCAATCCAGCAGGAACACCAGATCGAGATCGGAACTGTAACCCAGCTCCCAGCCGCCCAGCTTGCCGTAGCCGATCACCGCAAAGCCGCGCCCTTCGCGCTCCTGCAGATGGGTGGGCTGGCCGTAGCGCGCCACCATATCGCTCCAGGCCTGCTGCACCACCGCGTCGATGATCGCCTCCGCCAGATAAGTCAGGTGATCGCTCACTTTCATCACCGGCAGCGCGCCGGCGATATCCGCAGCCGCGATGCGCAGCTGCTGCGCCTGTTTGAACTGACGCAGCGCCTCCAGCTTTTGCTCTTCGTCGTCTTCCGGCACCCGCAGCAGATACTGCCGCAGCTCGCTGCGGTAGGCGTCCAGCGCCACCGGCTGATACAGCGTGGCCGGATCCAGCAGCTCGTCCAGCAGCAGCGGGTAACGCGACAGCTGGTTGGCGACCATCGGCGACGCGGCGCACAGGCGGATCAGATGGCTGAGCGCCGCATGGTACTCCACCAGCAACTCGAGATAGGTAGTGCGGGTGACGATGCTCAGCAGCAGCTGCGCCAGCCGCACCAGCGCGGTCGGCGCGTCTTGCCGCGGGCATACCTCCGCCAGCAGGCGCGGCATCAGCTGATCGAGCACGTCGCGGCCGCGCGGGCCGATGGTGCGCTTGTCGACGTCGTGACGAAAATCGGCGATGGTGCGCAGCATCTGTCGACGCGCCTCTTCGTCCAGGTGCGGCGTCAGCGGCGCCAGCTCGTTCTCCTCCAGTGCGTCTTGCCACAGGCTGTGATAGTGCTGGTAATCGGGATCTTCGCCGACATCCGGGCTATCGTCGCCGATCAGGTCGTCGAACACCGCGCGCACCGCCTGCATGTGCACGTCCAGCGCCGCCATCAGCGCCAGCCAATCCGCCAACCCCATGCCGTAGGCCAACCGCGCCTGATCGAGCGCCTCCTGCGGCAGCGTCTGGGTTTGCTGATCGCCGATCGCCTGCAGCAGGTTCTCCAGCCGCCGCAGGAACAGGTAGGCGGCGCTCAGCGCCCGCACCTGCTCGCTTTCCAGCAGCCCCAGCTCGCCCACCGCCTGCAGCGTCGGCAGCAGCGAACGCCCCTGCAGCGCCGGTTCACGGCCGCCGCGGATCAGCTGGAATACCTGAGTGATGAATTCGATTTCGCGAATGCCGCCGGCGCCCAGCTTGATGTTGTCCTTCAGACCGCGCCGCCGCACTTCGCGGGCGATCATGCCCTTCATGTTGCGCAGAGACTGAATGACGCTGAAATCAATGTAACGACGGAACACGAACGGCCGCAGCGTTTTACGCAGCTCCTGGCTGTAGGCGTCTTCCGCCCCGCCCATCAGGCGCGCCTTCACCATCGCATAGCGTTCCCAGTCGCGCCCCTGTTCCTGGTAGTAATCCTCCAGCGCCGCAAAGCTCATCACCAACGGGCCGCTGTCGCCGAACGGCCGCAGCCGCATGTCCACACGATAGACGAAGCCATCGATGGTCTGTTGATCCAGCGCCTTGATCAGCCGCTGGCCGAGACGGGTGAAGAACTGGGCGTTATCCAGCTCGCGCCGCCCACCCTGGGTTTGACCATTTTCCGGGTAAGCGAAGATCAGATCGATGTCCGACGAGAAGTTCAGTTCGCCGCCGCCCAGCTTGCCCATGCCGAGGACCAGCAGCGGCTGCGGTTCGCCGTCGGCATTGCACGGCGTGCCCCACTCGCGGCAACAGGTTTGGTACAGCCAGTCGCGCGCGCTGACGATCAGCGTCTCCGCCAGCCCGCTCAGCTGCAGCAACGTTTCTTCGGTCGAACACAGCCCCTGCGCCTGCGCCCAGGCGATGCGCACCAGCGTTTCGCGGCGAAACAGACGCAGCGTGCGCATCAGTTGCGCCTCATCGCGCACCTCTTCCAGCTCGTCCTGCAACCAGGCGGCGTAGTGTTGCCACTCGCCGGGCGCCGGCGGCTGTTCGCGCAGCGTCGCCAGCCAGGCCGGCTGGGCGAGCAGCGCGTCGCTGACGAAGTCGCTCGACGCCAGCACCCACTGCTCTTGCTCGCTAAAGGCGCAGTCCGCGCCGTGAACTTCCTGAAAACGCTGCACAACCTGCTGTGCCTGAGCCTGTAACGCGGCTGAAAGTGGCGACATAGTGTATGACCCGTTCTGCGGCCCACGGCTGGCGGGCCGGCTGGATTAACGAAGCGCGCCGTTTAACCAGAATGGCGCATGCGATAAGGCCTGTTTGCGGCTGGCTTCATACCAGCCCTGGCGGCGCTCGCTCAGCGCCGCCAGCAGCTCGCGCCAGGCGTCGATATAAGACCCGGTCTGCTCGTCGGGGTAAGCACCCGACAGCAGGACCAGTGCCGAAATCTGACGCGTCAGGCGCGGCAATTGTTCCTGATATTCATCTTCGTTCAGCGTACGGCTGAAGGCTTCTTTCAGCTCCGCGCCGCTGCGCCCCAGCATGATGTCGCTGAAGCGTTTGAAAGAACCGTCCAGTTTGGCCTGCCCTTTGGCGTCGATAAACGGCCGCCAGGCGCCGCGCACCAGCCATGATGTGAGCGCCAACTTACATTGCAGATAGGCCGCGCTGTAGCACAGGCTTTCCGGTTGCGCGGCTTTGTCCGCCAACAGCGGTTCGAGCTCGGTCAGGCGGGCGCGCAGATCGGCGCTGGCCTTGCGCGGCACCAGGCCGCCGAAGATCACCAGCGCCTGGCGGATAGTGCCGACCGCTTCGAGGACCGCCCCGCGCGCCTGAGCATCGCCGCGCAGCCACAGCTCCTCATGGTACTGCCAATGGTTGAGCGCCAGCTCGAAGGCGGCGATCATCCCCTGCTCCACGGTCGCCTTCGCCGCCGGCTTCAGCACCCGCAGCGGGCGCACCTCGCGCGGCGGATTGCCCTGCGCCAGGTGGTAGCCGCGCGCCGCCTTGCTCAGGCTGCCCTGACGCAGCCCGCCATGGGCCGCCAGCTCGCCGGCCAACGCCAGCAGATCGGCGGTGTTGCCTTTCAGCAGCTCCAGTTCGATCTCGCTCAGGGCTTCGCTGAGGTCACCGGCGCGCACCTCTCCCTGATCCAAACCAATCTCGATCTCGCTTTGGCCGTAAGTGACCACCCACTTTTCACGCGCAAAGTCGGTACGGAACAGCGGCTGCAACGCCTGCTGCAGCGCCGCGATATCACAATCCTGTGGCCAGATGTCGGCAGGAAACTGCGCCAGCGCCAGCTGCGGCTCGGCGATAGCGACGTTGTATTCCGGACGTTGGTGCAGGCCGGCCACCACTTTACCGGCGGTTTTGATGGTCATCTCATAACGATCGTCGAAACCGCGAATGCGCAGCCCCATGTCGTGATTGCGCAGGAAGTTATCGGCCGTTTCGAAGTAAATGTTGGTCAGTTTTTGCGGCGCGGAATGCTGATGCGGCCAGGCGGCAAGCCATTGCGGCAGAGCGGCCACCGCTTGCGGCGCGGCGATGAATTTCAGTTCAATTTCAACGGTCATAATTCTTTAACACCAATAAGTTATGCATTCACGTCTGTTTCAGCGCGGCGCGTTCGGCCGCCGCATACTGCCCAATGACGCACAGTTGCCGTTATCTTACCGCGATTCCCGGCGCCTTAACCCTGCTAACTGTAGAAAAAACCTGTTACGTTATAAAACGCCGCGCAACTCACAGAATCAGCCACAGTAAGATAGTTCTCATTCCGGTTTTGGCGTTGCGTCGTCAGACTGAACGCTCTACTATCGTTCCATAAATTCACCAAGAAACGATGAACTAATGCAGAAATTACGCCTGATTTGCCTTGCCGCGCTGAGCTTCAGCATCACTTGGGGCGCACATGCCGAAGATAAACGCTATATCTCCGATGAGTTAAGCACTTACGTCCATAGCGGCCCAGGTAATCAGTACCGTATTGTCGGCACTCTGAACGCCGGTGAAGAAGTCACCCTGCTGAGCGTCAACGACAGCACCAACTACGGCCAGATCCGCGATCCGAAAGGCCGCACCACCTGGATCCCACTCGATCAGCTCAGCCAGACGCCGAGCCTGCGCACCCGCGTGCCCGAGCTGGAACAGCAGGTGAAAACCCTGACCGACAAGCTGGCCAACATCGATAACACCTGGAACCAGCGCACGGCGGAAATGCAGGAAAAAGTCGCGGGCAGCGACAGCACCATCAGCAGCCTGCAGAAGGAAAACCAGGATCTGAAAAACCAGCTGGTGGTCGCGCAGAAGAAGGTTAACGCCGTTAACCTGCAGCTCGACGACAAACAGCGCACCATTATTCTGCAGTGGTTCATGTACGGCGGCGGCGTCGCCGGCGTCGGCTTGCTGCTGGGCCTGCTGTTGCCGCACCTGATCCCGCGCCGCAAGAACAACAATCGCTGGATGAACTGATCTCAGTATCGTTCAGTTTGAGTATGGGCGCCTGCGGGCGCCCTTTTCATTGGCGCCGACATCCCGCGGCCAATTCATGTAATCTGATAGACAGAGCCTTACACGATATTCAGGAGTCAACAGTGCAGATTTATCTGGTCGGCGGCGCCGTTCGCGACAGCCTGCTCGACATTCCGGTGGTCGATCATGATTGGGTGGTGGTGGGCGCCACGCCGGCCGAGCTGCTGGCATTGGGCTACCAGCAGGTCGGCAAAGACTTTCCGGTATTCCTCAATCCCGACACCCACGAGGAGTACGCGCTGGCGCGCACCGAGCGCAAATCCGGCCAGGGATACACCGGTTTTACCTGCTATGCCGCGCCGGACGTCACGCTGGAGGAGGATCTGCTGCGGCGCGATCTGACCATCAACGCCATCGCCCGTTCCGCCGAGGGGGAGCTGATTGATCCTTACGGCGGCGTGGCCGATCTGCAGGCGCGCGTGCTGCGCCACGTTTCCGACGCCTTCGGCGAAGATCCGCTGCGCGTACTGCGCGTGGCGCGCTTCACCGCCCGCTTCGCCCACCTGGGTTTTCGCATCGCCGACGAAACGCTCGCCCTAATGCGCCGGATGGCGCACAGCGGTGAACTGGCCGCGCTGACCGCCGAACGCGTCTGGAAAGAAACGGAAAAGGCGCTGCAAAGCCAGAGCCCGCAGGTCTATTTTCAGGTGCTGCGCGACTGCGATGCGCTGGCGGTGCTGTTCCCGGAAATCGACGCGCTGTTCGGCGTGCCGGCTCCCGCCAAGTGGCACCCGGAAATCGACACCGGCGTGCACACGCTGATGGCGTTGGCGATCGCCGCCCGCCTCACGCCGGAGGTGGACGTGCGCTTCGCCACCCTGTGCCATGACCTCGGCAAGGGATTGACGCCAAAAGCGTTCTGGCCGCATCACCATGGCCACGGCCCGGCCGGCGTGCGGCTGGTTGAGGCGCTGTGCCAGCGGCTGCGGGTGCCCAACCCGGTGCGCGATCTGAGCAAGCTGGTGGCCGAGTACCATGATCTGATCCACACCGTGAACAAGCTGCGGCCGGAGACCCTATTGAAGCTGTTCGACGCCATCGACGTCTGGCGCAAGCCGCACCGGCTGGAGCAAATGATCCTGACCAGCGAGGCGGACGCGCGCGCCGTACCGGCTTTGAGGAGAATCCCTATCCACAGGGCGACTATCTGCGCCAGGCGTATCAGGTGGCGAACGCGGTATCTATTAAAGAGGTGGTGGCCAGCGGGCTGCAGGGCACCGCGATCCGCGACGAGCTCAAACGCCGCCGCCAGCAGGCGCTGGCCGAGTGGAAGCTCACCCAAACTATCATCAACGATCAGGCATAAAAAAACCCCGCGGAGCGGGGTTTTTTCTTGGCGTGAAGGCTTACAGGAACACCATGTAAACCACGGCCGCCACGATAAAGCGATAGATAGCGAACGGCACGAACGAGATGCGTTTGATCAGCGACAGGAAGGTCTTGATCGCAACCAGCGCCACCACGAAGGCGGTGACGAAACCGACGGCGAACATCGGCAGGTCGCCCCAGGTCAGGAAGTGCAGGCTCTTATACAGATCCAGGCCGCTGGCGCCAATCATCATCGGCACAGCCAGAATGAAGGAGAACTCGGACGCCGCATAGCGGTTCACGCCCACCAGCATGCCGCCGGCGATAGTGGAACCCGAACGGGAGAAGCCCGGCCACAGCGCCAGACACTGGAAGCAGCCGATCATGAACGCCTGACGGTAAGTGATGTCATCCAACCCTTCCGCGCTAGGCTTCTTCGGCTTCAGCCATTCCGCCGCCAGCAGCAGCAGGCCGCCGACCACCAACGCGTACATCACGTTTTTCGGCGCAAACAGCGACTTGATGAAATCATGGAAGGCCAGCCCCAGCACCACCGCCGGGATCATCGCCAGCAGGATGTGCCCCAGCTTCAGCTGGCCGCTGGTTTTGCCTTCGTGCTCCACCGGCTTGCCGCCGAAATGGATGCCGATCAGACCGAACAACCGGCGCCAGAACATCACGACGACGGCCAGGATCGACCCCAGCTGGATAATGACTTCAAAGGTTTTGGCTTTGTCGCCGGTAAAGCCCAGCCACTCGCCGACGATGATCATATGCCCGGTGGAAGAAACCGGCAAAAATTCGGTTAATCCCTCGACAACCCCAAGAACAAACGCAATAAACAGTGAATGCATGTCTGCCATGTGCTTCGCTCACCCCATAAAATAACGGCTATCACATAAAAAAGCGGCAATGCTTAAAGACAATGCCGCTAAAACAATTCTCAGGATTAAGACCAGGTTAACGGTCTTTCGTTGCAAGCAGATGACATAAAATCATGCGGGACGGGTGCCGCGCTCAATGATCACGCCGACCCGATTGGCATGTGCTACAGCGCCCGGTTTGCTGACCTTAATACGGACCCAGGGGGAATTGAAGCGCTGGAGCAAAATTTCAGATATTTCCTCCGCCACGCGCTCCACCAGCGCGAACCGGTTCGACTCCACGTGTTGGATCACGGCATCGCTGACGTCGGCATAGCTCAGACAGTCATTTACGTCGTCGCTGGCGGCGCCGGCCGGTTATCCCAGCCCATTTCGATATCGAACACCAGCTTCTGACGAATGCCCTGTTCCCACTCATAAACGCCAATGGTGGTAATTACGGTAAGCTCTTCAATAAATACGATATCCATCACGTCATTCTCTGTTTTTGGCCTTGCCGGATACCACTTCCAGCGGAATGTGCGTATTATCCATAGATGTTGCGAGTAAAACGACCATTATTAAACGGAACCGCGTTATGAGTGCTACCGCGCTTGGCATGATTATCTTCGCGTATCTGTGCGGCTCGATTTCGAGCGCGATCCTGGTTTGCCGGATCGCCAGGCTGCCGGACCCGCGTGAACATGGCTCAGGAAACCCCGGGGCGACCAACGTCCTGCGCATCGGCGGCCGGCTGGCGGCGGCGGCGGTGCTGGTGTTCGATATTCTGAAAGGGATGTTGCCGGTCTGGCTGGCCTACAAACTCAATGTGCCGCCGCTGTATCTGGGCCTGACGGCGATCGCCGCCTGTCTTGGGCACATCTATCCGGTGTTCTTCCACTTCCGCGGCGGTAAAGGCGTGGCGACGGCGTTTGGCGCCATCGCGCCTATCGGCTGGGATCTGACCGGCCTGATGACCGGCACCTGGCTGCTGACGGTGTTGCTCAGCGGCTACTCTTCGCTCGGCGCCATCGTCAGCGCGCTGATCGCCCCGTTCTACGTCTGGTGGTTCAAACCGCAGTTCACCTTCCCGGTGGCGATGCTCTCCTGCCTGATCCTGATGCGGCATCACGACAATATTCAGCGCCTGTGGCGCGGCCAGGAAGGCAAGATTTGGGGCAAGTTCCGCAAGAAGAAAAACGACGCGGATGAGGATAACGGCGACCAGCCGAAAGACGAATAACGTAAGGGCCGGATAATCCGGCCCTTTGTTTTATACCGCAGGCAGTTCCGCCAGCGGCCAGCGCGGCCGCACCGACACGCTCAGCTCCGGGTTGGCGCCGCTCTTCAGCCGCACCATGCCGGCATAGGCGATCATCGCGCCGTTGTCGGTGCAAAATTCCGGGCGGGCATAGAACACTTCCCCGCCGCGTTTCTGCATCATCTCCGCCAGTTTGGCGCGCAGCGTACGGTTAGCGCTCACGCCGCCGGCCATCACCAGGCGTTTGAAGCCGGTTTGCTCCAGCGCGCGTTTGCATTTGATCGCCAGCGTATCCACCACCGCATCCTCGAAGGCGCGGGCGATGTCGGCACGCGTCTGATCGTCGTTGCCGTTGGAGCGGATGGTGTTGGCGGCGAAGGTTTTCAGGCCGGAGAAGCTGAAGTCCAGCCCCGGACGATCGGTCATCGGCCGCGGGAAGGTGAAACGCCCCGCCGTGCCCTGCTGCGCCATCTTCGACAGCATCGGCCCGCCGGGATAATCCAGGCCGAGCAGCTTGGCGGTTTTGTCGAACGCTTCGCCGGCGGCATCGTCGATCGACTCGCCCAGCAGTTCATATTCACCGATGCCGGTGACGCTGATCAGCTGAGTGTGGCCGCCGGAGACCAGCAGCGCGACGAACGGGAACGCCGGCGGGTTATCTTCCAGCATCGGCGCCAGCAGGTGGCCTTCCATGTGGTGCACCGGTACCGCCGGCACGTTCCAGGCGAACGCCAGCGCACGCCCGACGGTAGCGCCGACCAACAGCGCGCCTACCAGGCCCGGCCCGGCGGTATAAGCCACGCCGTCGATATCGGCCGGGGTCAGGTTGGCCTCTTTCAGCGCCGCCTGAATCAGCGGCACGGTTTTGCGCACGTGATCGCGGGAGGCCAGTTCCGGCACCACGCCGCCATAGTCGGCGTGCAGCTTCACCTGGCTGTATAATTGGTTGGCCAACAAACCGGTTTGATCGTCATACACTGCAATTCCGGTTTCATCGCAGGACGTTTCTATACCCAGTACTCGCATTACATTTCCCATCATTCACGTGCGGCCGCCAGTCTACCACATTCCGCCGCATTTACCGCCGATGCGGCGCATCTTGTCACCGGCTTGCGCCTATGTCGATGATTCATCCAGAAAATGCCCGAGCGATTAAACACGAGCATTTTTTTCTGATTAGTCTATAATCAGCGCCCGGTGCAAAATTGCGCACGTTGCGGCAGAGCGACGCGGGTTTCAATTTGCGGTGATGCTTTACAAAGCAGCATCCATTGGAGTAAAATTCCGCACCATTTTGAAAAGGCTGGCGCTTGGCCAGCAGCAAACCGAATTTTATTGAGGTGAGAGGCACATGCCGGTAATTAAAGTACGTGAAAACGAGCCATTTGACGTTGCTCTGCGTCGTTTCAAACGCTCTTGCGAAAAAGCGGGTGTTTTAGCTGAAGTTCGTCGTCGTGAGTTTTATGAAAAACCAACTACCGAACGTAAACGCGCTAAAGCTTCTGCTGTGAAACGTCACGCGAAGAAACTGGCTCGCGAAAACGCACGCCGCACTCGTCTGTATTAATTCTTCGGGGGCAACCCCACCGCGTGAATTTCTGATTTTCAAAATCGCGCAGACCGAGTAGTTGCATACGAAGGCCGTGCTTTCCGAAAGGAATGCGCGGCTTGTTCTCGTTTATAGGCTAATGAAGTAAGGGCTTATGGCTGGACGAATTCCGCGCGTATTTATCAATGACTTGCTGGCTCGCACCGACATCGTCGATTTGATCGACGCCCGCGTGAAGCTCAAGAAGCAAGGCAAGAACTACCACGCGTGCTGTCCGTTCCACCACGAAAAGACGCCTTCATTTACCGTTAATGGCGAAAAGCAGTTTTATCACTGTTTTGGGTGTGGTGCGCACGGCAACGCCGTCGACTTTTTGATGAATTACGACCGACTCGAGTTTGTCGAAACCATCGAAGAGCTGGCGACCATGCACGGGTTGGAAGTGCCTTACGAAGCGGGCACCGGGCCGACCCAGATCGAACGCCATCAGCGCCAGAGCCTATACCAACTGATGGAACAGCTCAGCGCGTTCTATCAACAGTCACTGCAGCAGTCCTCCGGGGCACCGGCGCGCAGCTATTTGCAGCAGCGCGGATTAAGTGACGACGTTATTCGCCATTTCGCCATCGGCTTCGCGCCGGCGGGATGGGACAACGCCCTGAAGCGTTTCGGCCGCGACGCCGACTCGCGCCGCGCATTGAACGATGCCGGCATGCTGGTGACTAACGATCAGGGGCGTTCGTACGACCGTTTCCGCGAACGGGTGATGTTCCCCATCCGCGACAAGCGCGGGCGCGTCATCGCCTTCGGCGGCCGCGTGCTGGGCGACGGCATGCCCAAGTACCTGAACTCGCCGGAAACCGAAGTTTTCCATAAGGGCCGCCAGCTGTATGGCCTGTATGAAGCACAGCAGAATCACCCTACCCTGCAGCGGCTGCTGGTGGTGGAAGGGTATATGGACGTGGTGGCGTTGGCGCAATTCGGCATCGATTATGCCGTCGCCTCGCTCGGAACCTCGACGACGGCTGAACACATTCAGCTGCTGTTCCGCGCCACCGACAACGTCGTCTGCTGTTACGACGGCGACCGCGCCGGCCGCGAAGCGGCCTGGCGGGCGCTGGAAACCGCGCTGCCGTACCTGAACGACGGGCGCCAACTGCGGTTCATGTTTTTGCCCGATGGCGAAGACCCGGACACCCTGGTGCGCAAGGAAGGCAAAGAAGCCTTCGAACAGCGAATGGAGCAGGCGCAGCCGCTGTCCACTTTCCTGTTCGAAAGCCTGCTGCCGCAGGTGGATTTGAGCAGCCCGGACGGGCGCGCCAAGCTGAGCACGCTGGCGCTGCCGCTGATTACTCAGGTGCCGGGCGAAACGTTGCGCTTGTACCTGCGTCAGGAGCTCGGCAACAAGCTGGGGCTGCTGGACGACAGCCAGCTCGACAAGCTGATGCCCAAGCAGGCTGAAAATGCGAATCCTTATCAGGCGCCCCAGCTAAAACGCACAACCATGCGTATACTGATAGGGTTACTGGTGCAAAATCCGCAGTTGGCTACACTTATCCCTTCGCTGGAAGGGTTGGAGCAGACCAAACAGGCGGGATTGCCGCTGTTCGTCGAACTGGTGCAGACCTGTTTGGCGCAGCCGGGCCTGACAACCGGGCAATTGCTGGAGCTGTATCGCGACAACAAATTCAGCCAGCAGCTTGAAACCTTGGCGACCTGGAACCATATGATCGTTGAGGACATGGTCGAACAGACCTTTTTGGATACGTTGGCCAGCCTGTACGACTCGGTGCTCGAGCAACGGCTGGAAACGCTGATCGCGCAGGCCAGAACGCGCGGCCTGAGCCCGGAGGAACGTGAAGAAGTCCGTTCCCTCAACCAGGTTTTAGCGAAGAAAAACTGAATACCAAACGGCTTAAGTGCCGATAATTGCGAGGGCAGAGCCCTGCACAGTGCCGCCATAGTGGGCCGCGGCGATAACGAAAACGCCCCAAATGCTATTGTTGGCGGTTTCGCCGACCGACACCAACCTAAATACTCTGAAGTGTGGATACCGTCTTATGGAGCAAAACCCGCAGTCACAGCTGAAGCTACTTGTCACCCGTGGTAAGGAGCAAGGCTATCTGACCTATGCTGAGGTCAATGACCATCTGCCGGAAGATATCGTCGACTCCGATCAGATCGAAGACATCATCCAGATGATTAACGACATGGGCATCCAGGTGATGGAAGAAGCACCGGACGCCGATGACCTGCTGCTCGCCGAAAACTCGAACAGCACGGACGAAGATGCGGAAGAAGCCGCCGCACAGGTTCTGTCCAGCGTGGAATCCGAAATCGGCCGCACCACCGACCCGGTGCGCATGTACATGCGCGAAATGGGTACCGTCGAACTGCTGACGCGCGAAGGCGAAATCGACATCGCCAAGCGCATCGAAGACGGCATCAACCAGGTGCAGTGCTCGGTTGCCGAATACCCGGAAGCCATCACCTACCTGCTTGAGCAGTACGATCGCGTCGAAGCGGGCGAAGCGCGCCTGTCCGATCTGATCACCGGCTTCGTCGATCCTAACGCGGAAGAGGACATCGCCCCAACCGCGACCCACATCGGTTCCGAACTGTCGAGCGAAGAGCAAGACGACGACGAAGAAGATGAGGATGCCGAAGACGACGACACCGAAGACGACAACAGCATCGATCCTGAGCTGGCGCGTCAGAAGTTCGCCGAACTGCGCGATCAGTATGAAGCGACGCGTCTGGTGATCAAAAAGAACGGCCGCAGCCACGCCAGCGCCGCGGACGAGATCCTGAAGCTGTCTGAAGTGTTCAAGCAGTTCCGCCTGGTGCCGAAACAGTTCGACTTCCTGGTCAACAGCATGCGCACCATGATGGACCGCGTTCGCACCCAAGAACGCATCATCATGAAGCTGTGCGTTGAACAGTGCAAAATGCCGAAGAAAAACTTCGTCACCCTGTTCGCCGGCAACGAAACCAGCGATTCCTGGTTCGAAGCCGCACTGGCGATGGCCAAGCCATGGTCGGAAAAGCTGAAAGACGTGGCTGAAGACGTGCAGCGCAGCCTGCAGAAACTGCGTCAGATCGAAGAAGAAACCGGCCTGACCATCGAGCAGGTCAAAGACATCAACCGTCGCATGTCGATCGGTGAAGCGAAAGCCCGCCGCGCGAAGAAAGAGATGGTTGAGGCCAACCTGCGTCTGGTTATTTCCATCGCCAAGAAATACACCAACCGCGGCCTGCAGTTCCTGGATCTGATCCAGGAAGGCAACATCGGCCTGATGAAAGCGGTAGACAAGTTCGAATACCGCCGCGGCTACAAGTTCTCGACGTACGCCACCTGGTGGATCCGTCAGGCTATCACCCGCTCCATCGCCGACCAGGCGCGCACCATCCGTATCCCGGTGCATATGATTGAGACCATCAACAAGCTCAACCGTATTTCGCGCCAGATGCTGCAAGAGATGGGCCGCGAGCCGACGCCGGAAGAGCTGGCCGAGCGCATGCTGATGCCGGAAGACAAGATCCGCAAGGTGCTGAAGATCGCCAAAGAGCCAATCTCGATGGAAACGCCGATCGGCGACGACGAAGATTCGCATCTGGGCGACTTCATCGAGGATACCACCCTCGAGCTGCCGCTGGATTCCGCGACTTCGGAAAGCCTGCGTTCCGCCACCCACGACGTGCTGGCCGGCCTGACCGCGCGCGAAGCGAAAGTGCTGCGCATGCGTTTCGGCATCGACATGAACACCGACCACACGCTGGAAGAGGTTGGCAAGCAGTTTGACGTTACCCGTGAGCGTATTCGTCAGATCGAAGCCAAGGCGCTGCGCAAGCTGCGTCACCCAAGCCGCTCCGAAGTGCTGCGCAGCTTCCTGGACGACTAAGTCCGGCGGTTGCACTCAAAACAAAAACCCCGGCCTGCCGGGGTTTTTTTATGCCTCAGAACATGCTGTTGCCGCTGGCGGTCTTCTCCGGCACCGGCTGCGTCACGTCCCAGTGCTCGACGATTTTTCCGGCGCTGTCGAGACGGAAGATATCGATGATCGCCGCTGTCTTGCCGGCCTCGCGCCCGCTGACTTCCACATGCAGAATCACGTAGTCGCCGTCGACGAACGCCTGTTTTACCTCACTGTGCGAGTTGGGGTAACGCGTTTTCAGCAGCTCGACAAATTGACGAAAACCCGCCACGCCGTCTTTGGCGTTGGGGTTATGCTGCTTGTACTGTTCCCCCAAAAACGGCCGCGCCGCCGCAAAATCCTTGTTGTTCAGCCCCTGCCGATAAAACTCCAGCACGTTCTGCTTGTTGCGCGCTTCCTGTGGTGAATGCCCCGCCTGTGCAGCGCCGGTCACCAATAACAGCGCCATCACACAGCCTTTCATTATCGATGTCATCGCATACTCCCTTATGTCATTGCAGCGCCAGGAACAGCTCGCGATAGCTGGCGGTAAGCTGCTCCAACGTGGCGCGGTTCAAGCCGCTGGGGTTGGGCAATACCCACACCTCGGTTTGCCCCAGCATCATCGCCTGCTTTCCCCAGGGCGCGTTTTTCACCCCGAAGGCGGTGGTGAACGCCTGCTTGCCTAAAATCGCCAGCGCGCGCGGCTGGTAGCGCAGGATCTTCTCTTGCAGCGCCTCACCGCCGCTGCGCAACTCGTCGCGCGACAGCTCGCTGGCCGCCACCGTCGGGCGCGCCACCAGCGCGGTAATGCCGCAGCCGTTATCCTTCAGCTGCTGCCACTGCTCCGGCGCCAACTGGCTCTCGGTAAAGCCGGCCTGATGGATCACCTTCCAGAAACGGTTGCTGCCGTTGGCGAAAGGGTAGCCCTGATGGGCGGAAGAAAGGCCGGGGTTGATGCCGCAAAACACCACCCGCAGGCCAGGTGCCAGAAGTTCCATGAGTATCGTGAGTCCATTGCAGGGATTTACTGCGGTTATCGCAAAATCCGCCAGCAATTACAACAGGCTAGAACTGTGCAGAAAAGCAACATACGGGCGGGTAACAGTAGACCGCCGCTTAAGGATTCCCTATAATCTCGCGGCTTGGCCCCTTAGCTCAGTGGTTAGAGCAGGCGACTCATAATCGCTTGGTCGTTGGTTCAAACCCAACAGGGGCCACCAGATATATCAAGGACTTAGATGAGAAATTATCTAAGTCCTTTTTCTTTGCATCAAATTTGGGTCAGGTAATGGGTCAGGTAATGGGTCAGGTAACGTTTTGGCTTCGAACCTGAAATGCCAACTTCCAGACTAAAGGTTTACATGAACACTTTTGCTTCGGACATCCATGCTCTGCTGCAACGACTCGTCAGTGAAGAAACCCCAAACCTGAGTAAGTACGATAAGGATTTGCTATCACATCTTGAGGTGGCGCTATATAACTTGCTGGAGGCTGAAAATGGATTGGAGCCAGTTTACAAGGTCCGTTTCGAAGACAGCGGCCATTTGTTAAAGCAACAAATTGCAGGAATGGGTCCGGGCTCAGTTACTGATTTAAAGGCCGATTTTCAGGTACTGGCTCCTCGCTTTATTTTAAACCATTTGAACATCTTACGACTCGATAACGTAAAGCGTTACCTTTCTGACCGATTCAACAAAATCGCGCTTGTAGAGTCAGGCCATGTTGTAAACAGCATGAGAAAAGATGAAAACCAGCGAGAAACTAAAAAACGGAAAAATGGTGGTCAAAAGAGCCATGAACGCATGGAGACAGTCAAGAATCATATTCATAATCTTGCAATGGCCTTTTTGGAAGCTCACTCTCCCAGACCTTCAGATGCTTCATTTACGTTGAAAGAAGTAAATGCTGCCATACATGAAGATGTCATCAATTTCTTTAAAGAAAATCCTGAGTTACCCCAGAGCAAAAAAATCCTCTTAAATCCCGATAACTCGCCTAAAGACGGACCTGACGCCACGCGTGCTATTGAAGATAAACTACGTTTGCTTAAAAAGAAGGTCGGCTTAGACCATTTTTTGAGCCGTCAACACCGAACCAGTAAGTGGTTCGGTATACGTCCCCTGTCGTACGAACCAGAATGCCTCCTACCCATTAAAACCAAGAGAGGCATTATCAATGTTTGAAGTTTCACCAGAACAACGCCTTAGCATTCTCAAAACCTATGGTCTGACTGTCGACAGATTGGTACGTGAAGATGAGCGCAAATCGATTACCAGCATCTCTCGTTCTCGTACGTGGGAGCTAGAAAATCAGGGCAAATTTCCCCCGCGCAAAAAACTGGGTTCTCACAGTTGCGCATGGCTGCTTTCTGATTTGTTAATCTGGAGCCACCAGCGTTAGGGAGCCCGATATGGATATTTTCTCTCACAATAATATGGCACCGGTTTCTTTTCGCCGTTACCTCAACAAAGTTGAGGTGTGCCTTTTTCTTCGCATCAGCTTACCGACGCTTAACTGCTGGATACGTAATGGCGATTTCCCCCCCCACCCCATAAATTTGGTCAGTGCATTGTGGGCTGGCCGCCAGAAATAGTTAAACGCTAAAGGATATAACGAAAATCAGCAGACTCCCGGAGCCTGCGGGTTTTATTTATCACAAGCATGAACCTGAATGGCGTAATTTTTACAGACAATAAGCCATCAGAGCTACAGGCCTCATGGCCATATTGCCAAAACTAACTCAGGATTATTTATAATATATGTCCACCAGCACACCCATGAATCCGTTTCAGATATCAAGAAAAAAGCTTGGTGTCTTTATCTATCAAGGTTATGCCTTACCCGTGTATGAATGGTCTCAGCGTGCGGTATATCCTGAACCTAAAATCATGCGTGCGATGATGGACTGCCTTACTGAGATATTCAGCCAATCGACTAAAGTGCTGGTGCTACGTTTTGACTTGCATGTCAAAGAACACAGCGAGTCTAATCAAGTCATCAGCCAGTTCAGTCAGACACTGGCAAGCACACTGAAGAAACAATGTCCTGGTACCTAGTTTCATCTGATGTGGGTCCGTGAGCATGGTCGCAGCCCGAAACAGCATTATCACTGTGTGTTAATGGCTAACGGCCAGAAGATACAGCATCCGGCGAAACTCATCCCAATGATAGACGAGTGCTGGCAGACCTCCTCCGGGGGTAGTTTAAGCCTGCCATCTAACTGTTATTACTTTTGGAAACGTGGCGAAAGCCATTTACTCGGACTGATTATTTATAGACTGAGCTATCTGGCGAAAAACATCACTAAAAAACGTTTCAATACCAAAACCAGACGTTACGGCAATCGTTGTCTCTCTGCCAGCAGCCAACTGCCCACGCAAACTTTGAACGTACTGTCAGGCCGGTAAGATTAACGTTAAGGCACTTCAGAACTGTAATAACATGGTGCTCAGTGAATCGCTCTTAACATACGACTATCTCCTCAAGGGACATAATCAGAGTGAGGATAATCACTGAACCCTTGCCTGTTTTAGTTAACTGGTGGACATCAAGGTCTTGCAGCTAGCAATTATTTACTGGCTGCAGAACCCTTGAATAATAACAACGATAAAAGGCCATAGGTAGGCGAATCAGCTTTCTCAGCTATTCGAGCAACAATTTTTACCCCACCTTGCCCCACAATTACTGCATGGCTGATAACGAACAAATTCGGTTCTTTGTTGTTCAGTAAGAGTTTTCCTCAGAAACGGATGTTCGTCATTGTAAGCTTTCAAAAGTTCCCCTGGGACAAGCTCCCAGTCTTCTTTATCAGGCGTCACATTTGCTCTGATCATCAAGCCATAAGGAAGCTTTTTCTCGCCTTTTAACTTAAGCCGTTTTTTTTTGATTCCGGCTGAACTGTCATCGTTGCAAGACCGAATTCAAGATCATAAAACTCTGTCGAGCGCGGGATCTGCATATCCCCGCCAACACCAGAAACATGAACAATCAGATTTTCATCGATGCTAATTTCCAGCTCAATTCTCTCTTCCAGAGGGGGAAAATCCGGGTTAATCGGGATAACCAATTCACCATAGTTGGTGCGCGGATCTGCGGCAGCTGTTTTACCTACCATTTGTGGTCGTTTAAACGACGCAAGTGCATTCCCATCTCGAGGTCTGTGCAATACATGGATTGTGGATACCTGATCGAATTTCCACGGGTCGGTAGCAATGTCCCCTCAGGAATGATAGTCAGCATCGAATTGCGTGCTTCGAGTAGTTCAAAAGGCTTTGATAATGTCAGCTTCAACTCATCCGACGCGATCCAGGCTGCGCCCTCAGAAATAATACGGTCTCCCTTTTTTGAAATCTCAAGCGAAGCAATACCAAACAACTCACTCAACTGCCGTTTGATAAGGGGCATGTTAACCATGCCACCAGTAGCCAGACACAAAGCGATCGTCTGCCTATCAATATCGGCCTGATTATCAGCTAACAACGCATCGATTTCATTAATCCCTTGGCTAATTAATCGCTTAGAAATAGTCTCAAGCTCTTCTCGAGTTAACCAGTAATCAATTTCCGACTCTTCCCCTTCACCAAGGTAGTAGTCAGGCACAAAGATAGAAGTCTTGTCGTGGGTTGAAAGCGTGATTTTTGCACGCTCACAGGCCGCCTGTAATTTGGCTAGCATCCCAGGACTACGCTCTAGCTGGCTCTCTTCGTCCCAGTTGTGCTGCTCTGCATGCTTTTGCTCAACATACTTCTGAATAGCATCATCAAGATAGTCTCCTCCCACAGAGTTATTACCGCGGTTCAGAATTTGCAGGATATTGCCATTAACGACCTTGCATAACGTTAGATCAAGGGTACCGCCCCCCCAGTCAAATACCAATAACATCTTGCCTTCGAATCGTCTTAGAGCCCCTTTAGGGTCTTCCTGATCACGAAAATAGCCATAGAGGGCTGCAAGAGGCTCGTGTACAAAGCTCTCAACATAGACACCAGCGTTTAGCAATGCCTCACGAAGTACCTGCCGCTCGCGGCCTCCCATCGCGACAGGAATAGTTACCACTGCATTCTTCAAATCGGCACTTTCTTCGTCATCTTCATCTCGGGCGTGTTCAATAAGATATCGGATATACTCCGTCACCACTTCGCCAGGACTGAGTAAACGCCCATCAACATTGATATCAGAACAACCCAACAGCTTTTTAGGGCCACGAACGGTATTTCCTAAAACACCGATTCCATGTTGATCGAGTTTATCTTTTGCTTTTTTACCGCAGATGGTTTTATCGCTCTCATAGCGAACAACTGAGGGGTGAGGCCGTCCTAAGTCATCAAATGATTTAATTTTCCCTGCACGCGTCACCACTGAAATCAGACTGTTTGTTGTTCCAAAATCGATACCTATTTTCTGAACCATGATAATTCTCTCTCAATGCTTTCAAGGACCAACTCGACATAATGTGTCGCAATTTCCACCTTCGGCTTTTCTCTCTGCAATGCATTAAGAGATAATTTAAGTGGTTCCATAACATCTTCATTTAACAGGTTGAACGCGCGTGATTTTGTCTTACTGACGTCATCTTTTAGGTGTACGCGTAGAGCTTTATCATCAAGCACTTGCTCTTCCGACTGAGTTTTAACCTCATTAAGGCTAACTTTTAGCAGCTCAATTTCCTGCTGCAACGTACACACTTGCTGTGTCAGTTGCATCTTTTCTACGTCTATTTTATGCAGATTTATTCTGAGCTTTTCATTGATAGCCTCAGCACCTCGCTGTCTGTCACGAGCGCCGTTCAATAATGCTTCGTAATATCTAATCGTGTCTGCGATACCACTTCGCGACTCGCTTAGTTGAGAGGCGAGATAACCACAAACTTTCTTCTCATTGATTGTGCCATCGCCGCGTTCTACGATGCGATTTTCGAATGCCTGAATACCTATTTTTACATCACATTTGCCTGTTTCTACCGCCCATAAATAACAGATAGTCAGCAAATTTTCGCATTGCTGGCGAAGATGCTCCGGAGTTAGTGAGCGGAGCGAAGAAGATGAATCTGAGCCCTCTTTCTGCTTAAGCTGCTCCTTAATCGACGTAATTCTTGCTTCATAGCGTTCACTAAAGCTACGGGTTAAGTGCGCTAGAATCCCAGGATTACTCAAACTCAGAGGTTCAGCCTCCGACAGAAAAAGATTTGAGTACCCCAGGTGTTTGCCCACCCAATGCTCACTTAATGCCTTTACGGCAAAATCGAGGACTACCTTGCTAACCTCATGATTCGATTGAGTGAGAATTACTACTTGCGACAGTTTGTTGAACTCAGGATCTGTCACCCCGACAGATGCAACCAGTTTCTTGAGTACCTCGTTAGGTATTCTTCCGGGCTGCTGTATGCGCTTTAAATCCGACTGTAATGCCTGAGTTAGCGCACTTGCACGCACCTTGCCGCCCTTATTCGTCACAGGAATAAACAGCTGGTTTAAAATACTCTCTAGTGTTTTTATTTTTTCCGCATCATTCGCTTTGCTGCTGCTCGCAGCTACTTCTGACGACGCTTTGTCTGAAAAACGTTCTGCCTTGTCAAACTCGGCCTGGTATTCGGCAATCACTGATTCAGTTTCAGTGGCAGCTGGATTAACTTGGGGTTCCGCATGATCCTTGTTTCGTTTCAAGGATAAGGTCCCTGTCATTTTTTCTTTATTTTCAGACATCTGAAGCCTCTGATTCTGGAACTGTAACGTTAAAAACTTCACTATATTTCAATTTTATACCGTAGTTACGCTGAGCTTTAAGATTACCTTCTTCAGTCGCCTTGAGATAACGAAGGTAATTCAGTTTTTGGCGATCCTGATTAACCAGTTTAGAGGTGTTAATCTGGTCGATAGCCAGCTCGAGGCTTTCCAGTGTATAGCGCAAAAAATGGGCAACATAATCATTCAGAATGCGGCTGGTAATATGGTCTGTCGGTAATTTTAAAATGGCATTCTTGTCGCCAGCATTGGTCGAAATAGTATCCCCACGGAAGAGCATCAACGCGTCATCCAAACGAGAAATAGACGATCGCCCATGGAAATCCGAAAAATCATTAAATGAGAATTTAATGAGTTGAGACAGTGAATACGATAACGCCGTGGGATACTGCACAAGCAACTGATGTGAACGATTAAAACACTTTGCAAAGTCTTCAGTGGTTAATCGTTCAGCGCGCTGATCCTTCGCCATCACACCATGTAAATAACGAATAAGCCCATCTCTGTACCAGATAACTTCATCGCAGCCCTCTGTTTCACTTATAAAATGAGATATCGTATCGCCATCGAAATCATCCCGGCCAAACAGGCGCAAGAAACTCTGATCGACCAGTTCAAGCTGAGTCAGAGAGGCCACCAGCAAATCAATCTTAATGCGCTTAGGGCGTATCCCCCGGCGCGATAGCTTGATATCAAAAAAGCCTTTCTTCGCTGAACAGAGTTGTTTCAATAACTCGTCCGGGTGTCCGAGAACATCACCGTTCAGTTCAATTTCATCAACACAACTTAATACAATGTCTCCCGGACCCACCGCTCGAGTAAGCTTGAAGTTATCTCCCATGACCTCTCGTCCATCGATGGTAAGCATAGGATTCGCAACAGGATGAAGGCGTTCATGTTGGCTACGCTCTGCTATAGAAGAAAATTCCATTGGGCATTCACGACATTTAAATTTGGTCGTAGACCCTTTTTCTTGCGGTGAAAAACCTCGTTCAAGAAAGAGGTCAATGGCCGTCTCCTGAATCCAACCTACGGTAGGCATAGCTTGCTCCTGTAAATGAACGCAACTAACTCAAGAAGTCAGAAGGAACCAAGCAGGCGCATCACCCGTTCTCGGTGATTTCCTGCCCTATTGCTCCCAATCAGTGCAACAATTAAGCCCCTTTCAACATATCAAACACCACGCGGGCAAAGCCCTTCGCCAGTTCAGGATTAGAGAGATATTGCACCATCATCTCCTGCTGGGCTTCGTTGCTGTCCATGACGGCATCATCAATCGCCTTCGGGAAATCGCCCAGCATCGCCTGTTCGCGCGTATTGTTCGCGATCTGGGTCATCACCGCCTGATTTTCTGACAGCTTGTCGCGCACCGCAAAGGCATAATTGATCATGTCTTTATCGGTCAGATTATCGGTGACAAAAAGCTCATTCAGACGAGCCAGGATATTTGAAAGAAACTCCTCTTTCTTGTCCTTTGGTTTCGCCGTTCCGACATCATTACCCGGTTTGATTTTGTATTCTTCAGCATCCTCTTGCAGCTTCAGGTGCTGTTCGTGGAGTTTGGACAGGCGGTAATGGCTCATCTCCACGTTGCTTAAATCAATTTCATCTTCTTCAATACGCTGTTCATGCAGTAACGGACGCAAATGGCGAGCAAAGAGACTCAGCTTTTCAAGGTTCTTGTCGTCATAATCGACGATTTGCGACATAAACTCGTAAAAGCGGACAAAGCTGCCGAGATCTTTCTTGAAGATATCCAGCTTACTTTTTTCTTTCTCGCAGTCCTTAAAGGTGTTTTCCGCATTGGTGATCAGCACAACATCACCGGTCTTCTTGGTGCGTTCAAACATCTCTTTAGCCAGCACATAGGCATCTATTGCCGAAGTGTAGCGATGCTTCCAGCGCTCCACCGCAGGTTTGCAGATATTGCTGATGGCAGCGTTGGATCTGTTTTTGCTGAAGAACGCCTCACAGAACTGCTCTACTTCGTTCCACAGGAAAATACCGCTGGTGCGCAGCTTTTCATAAAGCTCAAAGACCAACTGCGGATCGCTAACATCCGTCAGTTCCGCTGTCTGATAGTACGGCTGGAAAGCCCCCAAAATTTCGTCAGGTTCGTTGTAGAAATCGAGCACAAACGTGCCGGACTGTGCCTTCCCAGGATAGGTACGGTTCAGGCGCGAAAGCGTCTGTACGCATTCCACGCCGCCCAGCTTTTTATCCACATACATGGCACAGAGCTTAGGCTGATCAAAACCGGTCTGGAATTTGTTGGCCACCAGCATCACCTGGTAGTCGTCGGTATCAAACGCTGTACGCATATCCCGGCCTTTCAGGCCTGGATTCATATTGATCTCGGTGAATTTCTGGTTGAGCAGCGCAAGGCTGTTGTGGTCATCCTCATGGAATTCCACTTGCCCGGAGAACGCCACCATCGCGCTGATCTTGTCGTACTTTTGCTCGGCGATGTATTTATCGAACGCCAGCTTGTAGCGTACCGCCGCTTTACGCGAACTCGTCACCACCATCGCTTTTGCCTGACCGGCCAGTAAGTGCATCACATGCTTGCGGAAGTGCTCTACGATCACCTTCACTTTCTGCGACACGTTATGATCGTGCAGCGACACCCACTGGTTTAGTTTGATTTTCGCTTTCTTGCTGTCCACTTCCCGATCAGGATCGTCCAGTTTTTGCAGCAGCTTGTACGCCACTTTGTAGTTGGTGTAGTTCTTCAGCACATCAAGAATAAAGCCTTCTTCGATGGCCTGACGCATGGAATAAACGTGGAACGCTTCCGGTTTGTTCGTTTTCGATGCCGGTTCCTGCGGGTTAGGACGACGGCCAAACAGCTCCAGCGTTTTGGCCTTCGGCGTGGCGGTGAAGGCGTAATAGTTGAGATTGCTGCTGCCTTTACGCGCCGCGACGGTAGCATCCAGAATATCTTCTGAAGACATCTCCACATCATCATCCGCCTCTTCGGTCATCAGCACTTCTTTCAGCTGACGCGCCGTAGAACCGCTCTGCGAGGAGTGCGCTTCATCGGCAATCACCGCATATTTACGCTGCTTGAGGCTGACGCTGTTTTCAATCGCCTTCAGGACAAACGGGAATGTCTGGATGGTAACGATAATGATCGGCTGCGAGTTTTCCAGCGCGCTCGCCAGCTTCTCCGATTTAGAGCCGTCGCCCTCTTTATTATTGATACGCCCGACCACGCCGTCCTGATGTTCAAACTGATAGATGGTGTCCTGCAGCTGATCGTCAAGCACGGTGCGATCCGTCACCACAATCACCGAGTGAAACTGCTTCTCGCCATTTTCATCGTACAGTCGGGAAAGTTGGTGGGCCGTCCATGCGATAGAGTTCGATTTGCCCGACCCCGCGCTGTGCTGGATCAGATATTTATTGCCGGTCCCCTCCACCGTGGCAGCGGTGATCAGTTTGTTCACCACGTCCCACTGGTGATAGCGTGGGAAAATCAGGCTCTCGCTTTTGTACTTCAGGCCAATGGCATTTTCTTTTTCGACGATTTGCAGGTGCACAAAGCTCGCAAGAATTTTCAGCAGATTGTCCGGCAGCAGCACCTCATTCCACAGGTAGCTGGTGGCGTAGTCGTTGGCATCTTCCGGGATGCCGTTCCCCGCACCGCCGTCATGGGTACCTTTGTTAAACGGCAGGAAGAAGGTTTTATCGCCCTCGAGCTTGGTCGCCATAAACACTTCGTACTGGCTGACGGCAAAGTGCACCAGCGCGCCGCGTTTGAAAGTCAGCAGCGGCTCAGGCTTATTGGTGCCGGGATCTTTCGGCAGACGCGTTTTCTTGTATTGCGTAATGGCGTTTTGTACCGCCTGCTTAAATTCAGACTTCAGTTCCAGCGTCGCCACTGGCAGGCCATTGACGAACAGCACCAGGTCGATACGCCATTTCTTTGCCTTAACACCCGTTTCTTCAAATGCAGCGTTCGACGCATGAGGGCTGTAAACCAGCTCCGGCACGATGCGGCAGATATTCTGTTTGTAACGCGTCAGGGTTTCTGGATTGAGATTATGCTCCGGCTTAAACTGGCACAGGGAAAAACGTGCATTATGGCTTTTGATACCGTGACGCAGCACGCCGAGGATGCCATAAGTGCGCGAAAGCATATTGGTAGCGTTGATGTCCGCTTTTTTCAGCTGTGCCACCAGCGCATCGAGGAAATGACGTTCGGTGTCGGTAGGATAAATTTTGGCAAACTTCTCCCACTCCTGCGGCTGCGTGGTCTGCACAAAGGCCAGTGCATCCTGCGAGTACAGCGCACGTTCGCGATCGTAGCCGTCGGTTTTGCCACATATCCAGCCTTTGGCCTCCATCTGAGCAATCATCTCATTCTGAAAAATCAGCTCTTTGGTGCTGTCCATGCTCATGCGGTGACCTCCTGAGGTACCTCTGCGTCGTTAAGGGCGGGTGCGACCCAGTCGCGGACGTCAATTTTTCCTGTGACAGCGGCGGAGATCAGGGCGGTGCGGCGTTCTTGTAATAGGGCAATAACCGAATCGGCCCTTTCTACAAGCATTTCTATTTGAGGTAGATGGCAATCTAAATAACTTACAATTTCTTTTTGCTCAGATAGTGGTGGTACCAGTATTTTAAATTTTCTAACAATATCTGCATTTAAGTTCATTTGGCTTGTTTCATTACCACCGTCACGAATTGCATGATAGCCAGCAATAAAAAACAATCTTAAATATACATTCAGGAGTGTTTCACTTGGGGAAATTGCAACACATGCCTGATTGTAAGTCGCACTAATATCTAATATTGCAACCCTTCCCCTTGTAATTCCTTGCCCATACATGGCCATTAATAATGTCCCAGGAGGAGAAAGGCGAACAGAAGTATTTTTTACAGCCTCCCAGGTTATTTTCTCTTCGGAAGAACATATGTTATTGTAATTAACCTCTCCGGTTTTAATCCAAGCAATCTCTCCGTTCCAGTATTTAGAATTTGAACGGTCAGGAGTTGCTCCCGTATTGAGTGAGCTATAGTAACCAAGGCTAGATACTTTCCAGTGTTCCGGTACTTCCCCCAACCACTCAACACCAGAATCTTTCATCGGCACATCAGGATTTAACCCTTTTGTGACGGCATAACTAATCACCGCCTGACGTTTTTCTTTCAGTAGTTCAATCAGTTGCTGTTGCTTCTCGATCAGGTTATCGATTTTTGCGGTTTCGTGATCGAGGAAATCTACTATTATTGATTGCTCTTTTTTACTTGGAAGCCCAAATTTAAAATTATTTAGAACTTCTGAAGGTACCCTCTTCAATCCACCAGCACCGGTCATAGCACCTTCAGCTATGGACATGAAGTTATCTTCCTGAAGACGATAAAATAAAAAATCATTGTCTATAATATCATTGCAACGTAAAACATAAATTTCAGAAGAGCCAAATCCTATGCCATTGTTCAAATCATGCGCAACGACCATGTTTTTATTTTCGAAGCATGGTGTGACTTTTGCAATTAGGATGTCTTCATTTTCAAAATATGTATATCCATTATATACATCGGTAACATCTTTTATTTCATCTAAACATAAGGAATTGAATTTGAGCTTTTCCATCGGAATGAAGCTACACATCCCTTTCATTTTTTCTACGCTAATGTATGATTTAGAAGGATTTAATTGAGCAACATGTTTTATTGCTAGCGTTGTCCAATGAGCTGGAAGTTCCCCCAACCACTCAACCCCAGACTCCTTATACTCCGGATACGCCTTATACTTAGCCATCAGGAATGTACCTCCTGCAGCAGCTTCATAATCTCGGCGCTGACCGCGTCCAGATCGGCATCAATCTCTTCTAACGGGCGCGGTGGCTGATAGACGTAGAAATGGCGGTTAAACGGGATCTCGTAACCGACAATCCCTACCTCGCCATCTTTCGCATCGCGCTTATCGGCGTTGATCCACGCGTCATTCACGTGTGGCAGCACTTCAGACTCGAAATAGTTTTCAATCAGGTCGCTGGTAGATACTGCTGGATTCAGCGGCACATTCTCGTTATCGCGCAGCTCCCCGTCCTGCTCAAACTCAACAACCTTGCCTTTGTATTCAAACGCACCGTACAGCGGCTGAGCCGCTTCTTTCAGCGCCTTTTTCACCACCGGCTCGGCATCCCGGTTTTTGATGGTGATGGCCTCGATAAACTGCTTATTCTCTTTCGCGTCCAGCTTCACGCCAGCCGCTTTGATGGCCCCTTTCAGGGTTAGCTGGAACTGGTTAAAGTCATTGCTTACCAGCGTTTTGCCACCCGCCTGCGTACCCAGAGCCGTCTGAATCTGCTGTGCCTTTTCCATTAACTCACGCTGCGCCAGCCACAGTTTGCTGTCGAGCAGGTCTTTGATCTGCTTCTCTTTCAGCTCGGCAAATTCGGCTTTGATGATGGCGCGCGCTTCTGCTTCCAGTTCGGAGAAATCACCGTAGTTATCCGCCTGCCACTGGGATGCGAACTCTTCATACAGACGTTCCATCGGCGCGTTAAACGGCTTCGGCGCAAAGCGCAGAGCCGCAATCGCTTCATCTGTCACCTGAGCGGATAACCGCAGCGGACGTTCAATGGTCAGGCGACGATAGCCAAAGTCGGTACTGTTAAAGATTTTACTGGCGAAGGTTTTCGGCGCTTCGGTTTTGGCGGTGGCAGGTTGGCGGCCACGGTTAGACTTTTGCTCGGCGGCTTTTTCCAGACCCAGTTCTTCCAGTGTTGTGACATCCACCATCTTAAAATCGCCAAAGGTCTGGGTGATCAGTTTAATATCGTCTTCGCCCATCAGGTTACGCTTGGAACCCAGTGATTTACGCATTTTGCCGCACAGGTTGGTGCCATCAATCAGTTGTACTTTTCCTTTACGCTCAGGCGCTTTCTTGTTGGAGAGGATCCAGACGTAGGTGGCAATGCCGGTGTTGTAGAACATGTCCGTTGGTAGCGCGACGATGCCTTCCAGCAAATCGGCTTCCAGAATGTAGCGTCGAATTTCACTCTCACCGCTGCCCGCACCACCGGTAAACAGTGGCGAGCCGTTAAGGATAACCCCGATACGCCCACCGTTGCTCACGGTGCCATCCACATTATGGCTATCGCGCATTTTGCTGATCAGGTGCATCAGGAACAGCAGCGAACCGTCGGAAACACGCGGCAGGCCCGGGCCAAATCGACCATTAAAGCCTTTCTGCGTATGTTCGTCGTTAATCTCGCCCTCGATCTTCTTCCAGTCGACGCCAAACGGTGGGTTAGAGAGCATGTAGTCGAACTGGTCCTGCGGTAACTGGTCGTTAGAGAGGGTGTTACCCAGCTTAATGCGGCTGACGTCCTGACCTTTGATAAGCATATCGGCTTTACAGATAGCGTAAGACTCTGGGTTCAGCTCCTGGCCAAAGGCACGCATGACCGCGTTAGGGTTCAGCTCATGCACATATTCCATGCCCGCAGAAAGGAAGCCGCCTGTCCCGGCCGTCGGGTCATAAATGGTGCGGATGATACCGGGCTGCGTCAGGGCTTCATCATCTTCCATAAACACCAGCGAGGTGGTCAGGCGCACGATATCGCGTGGGGTGAAGTGTTCACCAGCGGTCTCGTTAGAGCTTTCCGCAAAACGACGGATAAGTTCTTCAAACACCAGGCCCATTTCATAGTTGGAAATGGCCTTCGGGCTAAGGTCGGTAGTGGCGAATTTCTTCACCACTTTGAACAGCAGATTGGCGTCTTCCAGCAGGCCGACAAACTCACTGAATTTGAAGTGCTCGAAGATTTCACGTGCATCCGGTGAAAACGCCTGTACGTAGCTTTCCAGGTTGGCTTTGATGTCGTTCTGTCCCATCTTGCCCAGATCCATCTTCGAGGTATTGAAGAAGGAGAGCCCACTGGCGCGCAGCAGAAACTTCTCTTTGGCATCTACCGGCAGCGGGCTGGTTTTTAATTCATCATATTTCGCCACCACCGCATCTTTGGTCTCTGCCAGCACACATTCAAGGCGGCGCAGCAGCGTAAAGGGAAGGATCACGCGCCCGTACTGCGACTGTTTAAAATCACCGCGCAGCAAATCAGCTACCGACCAGATAAACGCAGCCGTTTGAGAAAAGTTAGTGTTAGTCATGAAGCCCTCGGAAGAGATCGCAGCCCTGGAGCAAAATGCTCAGGCAAAAATTCAGTTTTGGAATGCAATGCGCAAAATAATACCTGCTACAGGGACTATCGCAACCGATATGGGACAAAGAAATGAATACTGCTATTGAGAAACAGTTGAGGAGAGCGGTAGCTGTGCCGGGTTAATGTCCATCTACATTCAATGAGACTCATAAACGCCAAATGCCAGACAAAAAAGCCGCCCTGAAGCGACTTAATCTTGCAACTTAATTGCCGTAGAAGCTAATTTTTGGCAGGAATATAGGTTTTCTTGAGAGGCACCAGCAGCTTAGTATCAATATCGACCTGCTCATAGTTTTCGATAAGCGCTCTGACAAGGTCATCCAGCGTCCAGAGCGTCAGCGGTATCGTCGAGCGATCGGCTTCATATCGAGCATCCTTTGTAAAGCCGCCAGTACTAACATAAAGCCCACGATCGTCTTTATGACGGCCGCCAATAAAACTGCGGATTTGCTGACTTCCCATCTGTTCTCTGCGGTGCTTTACCTCAACGATAATACGCGGATTTTCAAAACCAAATCCATCAGGTGAAGCGATGATGTCTTTACCACGATCGGCTCCTGCGGGTGACATCTGAGTTTTATACCCCATACTGCGTAAGACTCCGGCGACAAGGTCCTGCATCTCATCCCAGTCGAGTGAGTTGATTCGATCTTTAATCCCCTCAAATGCAAGCATTTCCATATCACGAAGCGGATCTGAAACAACTTCATCCTCATCCATTGGAACTGAATTCTGAGTAATAACGTCAACTGTGGGTTTCTTATCCTGTAACAGCTCTACTAACGCATACTCTGGTAGCTGGAAAACCGTCAGCGTAGAGCCCAGTGTATTTTTAGTAGCAACAGACAATCGATCGCGGTCGATTTCTTCATTATTCCATTTAACCTGGCGAACGATTCCCATACCTTCTTCCACCCATTCAGGATGGTATTGAAAGTCGGAAGTAACTTTGCCTAACAGATAAGTACGATTGGCTGGCGAATAGGTAATAACCCAATCACCCTTTTGAATTTCATTCACAAAACGCCAGACCTGCGATGCACCAGAACGAGCGCTACCCAACTTAATCAAAGGGTCTGCTTCCTGATACAAGGTGAGTAACTGAGGTCGGGACAGGCCGGGTTTGACTAAAGGAGCCAGTTGAGACCAACCAATACCTACGATTTGTTTATCGCGAAAATCGTCGTAGAGTTTGCCGCCATCGCCGCGAATCATCCACATTCTGTTGCCCATACCTGTCCCTTATGCGGAAAAGAAATTTTGCTGGATCATAAGCTTGTTAGCTGCAGGCGTCAAAACTCATTACAGCGGATACCCAGACATCCAAGAATTTATACTAGAATAATTATTTTAAATGATTCACCCTAGGCTATCCGTAATAATATTTTGATCGAGAAATGTGTAAGTTGTCACATTAGGATAAGGACAAACAAAACGAATATTATCGTCAAAAATGTCACTATAGAAGTAAAAACCCATTATATCACTTTCGGGTAAAATTTCTCTCATGACCATTAAAGGAAACATTTTGGTTACGCTTATATTTTCATTGACTGCTAAATCACCATGTGCAAGATATAGCTCTCCAGAGATCATAGGTTCAGAAGTCTTGAATTGCGTAGTTTTACTCGGATTAATCCCTAACCCTTTAAGAATCTCAACTTCATTCAAAAACCCACTTCCATCGAATTTTGCTTGAATTGGTTTTATAAGAGTGGTCACTTCAAAAAACTCTCGACATTCAAGTTGCATACGATTAACTAAACGCTCAATAACCTCTTTCGTTGAATTTACAGCTGTAGCAGAGGGCAATCCTCTATGATAAATATCATTTCTTAGCTCAGTGGCTTCACGGAGAATGTTTACAATCTCGTCACTACATATCAAACTAACGTTACCATCACTTAAATCAAATCTATTTTTATAGTCTTTAATTCGATTATGACTAAAGGCCATTGTAATATCTGGCAAGTCTTTTTTCTTTTTACAAAAACATTCTTTTGACGGCTTTTTATGCCCAAAAACAAATGAAACAAAATACAAGCCAAGATATTCAAAAAACTTGATAAGAGACTCACATCGTTCTCTATTATTAAATTTTGACTCTACTAACTCCCACAGGATGGCTAAAGGTGTAGGCAACATCGCTGAGAATTCTTGTTCATATCTATGCACAACACTTTGATATGGTAGTAATTGTTGTTGTGCCGAGATAAAATTTGAAAAAACAGATTTTTTAAGTAACGAGACTCGAGCTAACACTGCCTCACACTCATTCCAAACCTCTATTAACCCTGACTGATTACCTACGGTTGGAAGCGAGAATCTCGCATTTAACCATGCAAACATTGATATATTTCTTGAATATATAGAAGATGCTTTGAAATTATTTTTAAGCCAATCCAAACCTTCTTCCTGTTGTAAAAATATATTATAAAACTCAGGAATGAGAGTTTCATTGTGAAAATCAAAGCGAATTGGATTGAGAGCAATTCTCTTTTCACTTAAGGAAGAAAATTCATTTACCCTTCCAGTTAATTGATCCAATACATAAAACCCAGAGTTGTTTATTTTCACTATTTCTTTTAAACGAACCGATTTTCCTTGAAGAAGCTTATCTCTGTAGTGTTTTCGTTGAAAACAGGAATGAAAGTTGATCTCATAACCAACTATTCCGACATTATTATCTTTATTATCTTGCTTTTCAGCATTAATCCAAGAATCAGCCACCAGTGGCAGCACTTCAGCTTTGAAGTAGTTTTCAATCAGGTCGATGGTGGATACCGCCGGGTTCAGCGGCACGTTCTCGTTATCACGCAGGTCTCCGTCCTGCTCAAACTCAACTACTTTACCTTTGTATTCAAACGCACCGTACAGCGGCTGAGCCGCTTCTTTCAGCATCTTCTTCACCACCGGTTCGGCATCCGGGTTTTTGGTGGTGATAGCGTCGATAAACTGCTTATTCTCTTTCGCATCCAGCTTCACGCCAGCCGTTTTGATAGCCCCTTTCAGGGTTAGCTGGAACTGGTTAAAGTCATTGCTCACCAGCGTTTTACCACCCGCCTGCGCACCCAACGCTGCCTGAATCTGCTGTGCCTTTTCCATCAATCCGCGATGTGCCAGCCACAGTTTGCTGTCGAGCAGGTCTTTAATCTGCTTCTCTTTCAGCTCGGAAAATTCAGCTTTGATGATGGCGCGCGCTTCGGCTTCCAGTTCGGAGAAATCACCATAGGTGTCATCCTGCCACTGGGATGCGAACTCTTCATACAGACGTTCCATCGGCGCGTTAAACGGCTTCGGTGCAAAGCGCAGAGTCGCAATCGCCTCATCTGTCACCTGTGCAGATAACCGTAGCGGGCGTTCAATGGTCAGGCGACGATAGCCAAAGTCGGTACTGTTGAAGATTTTGCTGGCGAAGGTTTTCGGCACTTCGGTTTTTGCGGTGGCAGGTTGGCGGCCACGACTGGATTTTTGCTCAGCGGCTTTTTCCAGACCAAGCTCTTCCAGAGTTGTTGCATCCACTACCTTAAAATCACCGAAGGTCTGGGTAATAAGCTTAATATCGTCTTCGCCCATCAGGTTACGCTTGGAACCCAGCGATTTACGCATTTTGCCGCACAAATTGGTGCCATCAATCAGCTGTACTTTGCCCTTACGCTCAGGCGCTTTCTTGTTGGAGAGGATCCAGACATAGGTGGCAATGCCGGTGTTGTAGAACATGTCCGTTGGTAGCGCGACGATGCCTTCCAGCAAATCGGCTTCCAGAATGTAGCGACGGATTTCACTTTCACCGCTGCCCGCACCGCCGGTAAACAGTGGCGAACCGTTAAGGATAATCCCGATACGCCCACCGTTGCTTACTGTGCCATCCACATTGTGGTTGTCGCGCATTTTGCTGATCAGGTGCATCAGGAACAGCAGCGAGCCGTCGGAGACGCGCGGCAGGCCCGGGCCAAATCGACCATTAAAGCCTTTCTGCGTATGTTCGTCGTTAATCTCGCCCTCGATCTTCTTCCAGTCGACGCCAAACGGTGGGTTAGAGAGCATGTAGTCGAACTGGTCCTGCGGTAACTGGTCGTTAGAGAGGGTGTTACCCAGCTTAATGCGGCTGACGTCCTGACCTTTGATAAGCATATCGGCTTTACAGATAGCGTAAGACTCTGGGTTCAGCTCCTGGCCAAAGGCACGCATGACCGCGTTAGGGTTCAGCTCATGCACATATTCCATGCCCGCAGAAAGGAAGCCGCCGGTTCCGGCCGTCGGGTCGTAAATGGTGCGGATGATACCGTCCTGCGTCAGCGCTTCATCATCTTCCATAAACACCAGCGAAGTGGTCAGACGCACGATATCGCGGGGGGTAAAGTGCTCACCAGCAGTCTCGTTGGAACCTTCCGCAAAACGACGGATAAGTTCTTCAAACACCAGGCCCATTTCATAGTTGGAAATGGCCTTCGGGCTGAGATCGGTAGTGGCGAATTTCTTCACCACTTTGAACAGCAGGTTGGCATCTTCCAGCAGGCCGACAAACTCACTGAATTTGAAGTGTTCGAAGATCTCACGCGCGTCTGGGGAAAATGCCTGTACGTAGCTTTCCAGGTTGGCTTTGATGTCGTTCTGTTCCATCTTGCCCAGATCCATCTTCGAGGTATTGAAGAAGGAGAGCCCACTGGCGCGCAGCAGAAACTTCTCTTTGGCATCTTCCGGCAGTGGGCTGGTTTTTAATTCATCATATTTCGCCACCACCGCATCTTTGGTCTCCGCTAACACACATTCAAGGCGGCGCAGCAGCGTAAAGGGAAGGATCACGCGCCCGTACTGCGACTGTTTGAAATCACTACGCAGCAAATCGGCCACCGACCAGATAAACGCAGCCGTTTGAGAAAAGTTAGTGTTCGTCATGAAACCCTCGGAGGAGATTGCAGCCATGGAGCAAAATGCTCGGATAAAAATTCAATTTTGGAATGCAGTGCGCAAAATAATACCTGCTACAGGGACTATCGCAAACGATACGGGACAAAGAAATGAACGGTGGCCAGAATGAGCGCGTTACCCACGTCCTGCACTCATCAGTTACAGGTTAGAATGGCGCAAAACCCCATTTCTGATGACCAGGCTGGGCACCAGAACACGCTTGTAAATGGAACCATCGTCATGCCAACTGATTATGCCTACGAACGGGCCCGCAAGGCTAAGCGCAGAGCACTACGCTCCTGCTCTCGCTGGATGCAAGGCTACGAAAATCTGCAAAGCCCTCTCCCTGCAGAAAGAATCAGAGGGATTCTTGCCCTGAATGAAATAACGCTGACCACTTTCGCCAGAGCGATGAACATGAGTCTTTCGGCCTGCCATTATCTGGTGTATGGCAGCTCGCGGATCACGCCAGAAACCGCTGTTCGGCTCAGCTATGTATTAGGCGGAACGCCCGAGCACTGGTTGAAAATGCAAAATGATTATGAATTGCTGCAGATCAAAGTGGATAAACGCTCACTGTCACGTCTAGTTGCAACGATATTTAATCCAAATAAATCATATAGTTGAAAGTAAATCACTGAGCAAAAACATGATGATCATTTTCCAAAGTGATCATCAAAAACCACCGAAAAAACCAATACAAAAAATGATCCCCACCTGCCAGCCCTTGCTGTGACTGGCTTTAGCCGTAGTGATCACGTTTCACCGGATGTGAAAGACGCGACCAGATGCATTTTTTTGCGAATGGCCAGGGTGATTGTATTAGTCAAACCACTACTGAGGGTTCTCTAATCCATCTACCATCCCCTCTTGTGGGTAGTATCAGGGCGAACTAGAATGTAGGCATCAACTACGAGGCTCTACCCATGACAAAGAAAACGGCACTTCCAGTCGTCACTAAAACGCAGCTCTTCCGCACCGTAGCCAGCTCTACTGCAATTGAAACCGGCGTTTCTGTGGAGAAAATCGAGAAGCAGCTCAAGCGCTTTCAGGCACAGGCCAAAGCGGTTGGCTTGGCTCGTTAATCAGGAAGAATATCGCTAACCAACCGGATCATGGGGGCAAAGTTACCTGATACACCAGCCTGAATCGCCTTGAAGTAAAATGCTTTATGCTCATCCCATAAGCTGTAATCCAGCACCCCAACACCCGCCTGAACCGCCAGTACATCAAAAAGTAAACGCGACAAACGCCCGTTACCTTCCCGAAAGGGATGGATCAAAATAAATTCCACGTGGCATTCCGCCAAAAAACCAGCCAGCTCGGCGCGAGGCAGTGTGTTCAATACCGCGAAGCGAGAAAGGTATTGTTTTTCAAAGCCAGCAATCAGCAATGGGATCCTGTCCGCAGCAGCAAACTGAAACCCATCTTTTGCAAGGTTCGCGTTACGGAACTTTCCAGCCCAGTCGTAGACATTACCTAACCATTTGCGGTGCCACTCGCGAATATGCTCAAACCTCAAGGTTGCTGGTGATCGCTGGCTGATAAATAGCTGCTCATACAACATGAGCAGCAGCCCTGATTCCAATGCATCCATTTCAGCCACGTCGATAATGTCCAGCTTGTTCGCTAAAACCAAATCGCCAGAGCCCGGCTGATACCGCTCTTCTGCTGAATTAAGCTCATATTTTGACAAGCATTACCTCCGCCCTAACAAGTTCACGACATTGTGTTCCTGCTGTCGTTGATAGGAATTGATCCTGTCTTCCCAAATCTCAAGCGCCCTGCGCTTTTCAGACAGATAATCATAACGGTCATAGTGTTTCGAGCTGACATCATTCAAAGCATGATTCTGGATACGGTCACGGATCTCTTTGCTGATTCCTGCTTCCCCCATCAGCGTTTTACAGGTACGACGCAAATCGCGGGCGGTGAAGACCTTAAACTCCGGATTGAACGCGCGGAAATACATGATGGAACGTGCCAGGCTATCAGTACGCACTGGCCGCTCACCGTTGGTTGATAGCGGGAAAATATAGGGACTATGACTTTCCTTAGTCAGCTCTTTCACCGAGGCTAATTCTTGTAATGCCGATTCAGTCAACGGGATCAGGTGCTCACGCTTGGTTTTCGATACATCAGCTATGACTAGTAACGTCTTTTGCTGCCAGTCGATCGCACTCCATTGACTGGCAATCATTTCGAATGGACGCTGACCACCAGCGTATACGCAGAAGCGAATCAGATGTTGCATCAATGGCCCAACATTGGTGGCCTGTGCGAACTCCTCCATGACAAAGCGCAGTTCTTCCAGCGATAGCCATGTATCACCCACTTTTTCCGCCGAAGACTGCTTCGGTATAGCCGAAACCGGGTTAACTTCAAGACCGAACGTGATACCCACACTGGTATTCATCGGATCGTTATCCGCTTTCAGACCATAATTAAACGCGGCCATCAGATACGAGCGGATACGGTTCGCGTGGACAACTGCATCTCGTTGAATGATGCCAGCCAGAATTTCTTTAACCTGTGAGGACGTGACATCCTTTGCTTTCATTTCTCGAGGGATAATTGAGTAGCACTCTTTCTCTAGCCGTTTCAACACATCAGCCCAGGTCCGCTTATTGTCGAGCTTCATCTTATTGACGTAACCATGCACCAGTTCTTCAAACGATCCCTGCGAACGATGCAGCTGCATGATGTGCTGCTCGGCCAGACGTTGTTGCTCAAGCTCTTGCTGCGGCTCTTTGCCCTCAATAAGCCATGCGCCATACTTTTTCACCAGCTCATTGGCCGTCACCAGTTTCATCTCGGGCCAGATACCCAACTGGATAAACTTCTCTTTCTTGCCTTTATCAACGTAATAGCGAAAGTAAAAAACTTTACGACCAGAAGGTTGCACTTTTACGCCAAGCCGCCCTGCGCCGCGTTGGCCGCTATTACTCCACTCATAGTAGGACGTGCTTTTAGGCTTAAGCCCGCGTATTGCCGTATCCGTTAAATGCGTTGCCACGTCATCACCTGTTCATTTTCGCTTACCTGACCCAATCAAATTTTGGGTCAGGTAATGGGTCAGGTAATGGGTCAGGTAACGATATTACTGCCGCGAACATTTACGGGCAAACAGAAACTACCACGAATAAATAACACCATGATTTATATCACATAAAATTACAAACACGCACAAATGAGAACATATAAGAAACCATGATTTTTATGACTCATAATCGCTTGGTCGTTGGTTCAAACCCAACAGGGGCCACCAAATTTTAGCTGTTTTCACAGCCTTACAAGCCATCCAGTCCGGGATGGCTTTTTTGTTTCCCGCCGCCGTGCCACACTTCCCTCTCGGCATACCTGATTTATTCCGACTCAAAAGGCCCCCGCATGATCGTCAACTGCGACCACGACAACCTCGATGCCTGGCTGGCTCTGCGCTCGGCGCTGTGGCCCACCTGCCCGCAGGAAGAACACCGCGCAGAAATGCGCGAAATATTGGCTTCGCCGCACCACACCGCGTTTATGGCGCGGGGGCTGGATGGCGTTTTTGTCGCCTTTGCCGAGGTCGCGCTACGCTACGATTATGTCAACGGCTGCGAATCGTCGCCGGTGGCGTTTTTGGAAGGGATTTATACCGTCGAACGCGCCCGCCGCCAGGGCTGGGCGGCGCGTTTGATCGCGCAGGTGCAAGAGTGGGCCAAGCAGCAGGGGTGCAGCGAGCTGGCGTCGGATACCGACATCGCCAATCTGGACTCCCAGCGCCTGCATGCGGCGCTGGGCTTTGCAGAAACGGAGCGGGTGGTGTTTTACCGCAAAACGCTGGGCTGATCAGGCGGCCTTGCTTTGCCGCTGATGCGCCAGCTGCTCGGCGCGCAGCAGGATCTCCTGCAGGTCGTCCTCGTCGATATCGAACAGATCTCCCTCCATCAGCGCCTCGTGCAGATCGGCTCGGGTGATGGCAACGGCATCGATCGGCAGATTGGCCGGCTTGGCCTCCGCCGGCGCCAGCGCGTGCGGGTAGCGTCGCCCGGCCAGGTTATTGAACAGAATGGCCAGCACCGCCAGCAGCACCGAGTTCAGCAGCACCGGGTAAAGCACAAAGTGATAGCCCATTTGGTGAATGCCGGGGCCGCCGAGGATGGCGGTCAGCGCCACCGCGCCGCCCGGCGGATGCAGGCAGCGCAGCTTGAACATCAGGCCGATGGCCACCGCCGCCGCCGCGCCGCAGGCCAGGCCCGGATCGGGGATCAGCAGACCGACGCTGACGCCCACCGTCGCCGCCAGCGCATTGCCGCCGACGATCGACCAAGGCTGCGCCAGCGGGCTGTTGGGCACGCCGAACAGCAGCACCGCCGAAGCGCCCATCGGCGCGATAAACCACAGGTTCACCTCACCCAAAATAAAGTGGCTGATCCAGCCGGCGAGCATCAGCCCCAAACCGGCACCGACGCTGGAAATCAGCATCTCTCGCTTGCCCACCGCCAGCGGGTGCGGCCACAGGCGCGCAACTCGCACTCTTACCCGTTCTATCCACTGCGTCTTCATGTTACCCGATACGGCTCAATTCACGTGTTGGCAACAAATATATCACGTCGCGCCAGCGCCGCCGTCCGCCGCGTCATAAAAGAACTTTTAGGCTAACAGATTGATTTTTAGCCTCCCCTCAACAATGATGAATGTTCCCCCCTTAACCCCGAGGAACCGCCGATGTCTCAACCGATCACCGAGCTTTATACCGACAGTGAATTTTTCAGCCCGTACGCCATGTCCGCCTTTGTCGTGCTGACGGAAAAAGGCATTCCGTTCACCGTGAAGCCGGTGGACCTGGCGAAAGAAGAGAACAAAGAGGCGGCCTACGCGGCGCTGTCGCTCACCCGCCGGGTGCCGACGCTGGCGATCGGCGAGTTCCAGCTCTCGGAGTCTTCGGCGATCGCCGAATACCTGGAAGACATCCACCCGGCCCACGCCGTATACCCGCGCGACGTGAAGCTGCGCGCCAAGGCGCGCGAGATCCAGGCCTGGCTGCGCAGCGATCTGCTGCCGATCCGCGCCGAGCGCTCGACCGAGGTGGTGTTCAACAACGGCAAGTTCCCGCCGCTGTCCGAAGCCGCGCAGGAGGCCGCGCGCAAGCTGATCGCCGCCGTAGAAAAACTGCTGAGCCACGGGCAGGACAATCTGTTCAGGGAGTGGTGCATCGCCGACACCGATCTGGCGCTGATGCTTAACCGGCTGGTGATGCACGGCGATCCGGTGCCGGAGCGAGTGCGCCACTATGCGCACAAGCAGTGGCAGCGCCCGTCGGTGCAGGCCTGGCTGGCATTGTCGGAAAAACGGCGCGCGTGAGAAAAAAATCGGCGGCCACGACGCCGCCGTTCTCAATGCCGAGAAACAACATCACTGCTTGAGGGAAGGCAAATCACCATCCAGAGGGCAGATAGCCTAACAATGAAGCGATGGCGTACACCGCGCTGGCCAGGTACAGCAACACAATGCTGATCTGCAGCAGCGGATGCGTGATCCAGTTACACTGCCAGCGTGGGGTTTGGTCGCCGTGTTTGCGCGCGCCGCGCAGGATCAGCATCGGCATGATCGACAGGATCACCCCGCTGAACACCCCGGCGAAGTAGAGCGCGTTGACGAACGACACCAGCCCGCTGTAGGCCAGCACGAACGGCGGCACCACCACCAGCAGCAGCACGCCGAAACGGCGCAGCGGCAGCTCGTCGTTGCCCAGCCTAAACTTGTCGAAAATATTGGTCAGAAAGCTGCCGCCCAATCCCCAGTACGAGGTCAGCATCGCGCACAGCGCAAAGATGTTGGCGGAGAAGAACGCCCACTGCCCCAGCGCCTGGCCCCAGGAAATGGTGGCCACGTCGGAGATGTCATCCAGCCCGCTGAGCGCAATCACCGACATCGGCACCGCCGCCAGCAAAATGAACGTCACCACCATGCCGACAATGATCGCCTTCGGCAGTTGCTCCGGTTTGTCGGCAAAGCCGCGCGCCATTTCCGGCACGATGTATTGCGCCGAGAAGCAGAACACCACCACGTTGAACACCGGCACCATATAGCGCCAGTCGCCGTCTAACAGGTTGCGCATCTGGGTGGTGTCTTTCAGCAGCGTCGCCGCCACCAGGGCGGTCAACATCACCACCATGCCGATGCTGATGAACTTCTCGCCGCGGCCAATCGCTTTCAAACCGAGGTACAGCACGCCGGCGGCGGGCACGAAGAACAGCAGGCTGCCCAGCGCCGGCGAGATGCCGAACAGCGATTGCAGCAGCTTGCCGCTGCCGGTCATATAGGCGGTGAGCGCCCCAACGCTGTTGACGCACACCGAAGCGAACATCAGCCAGGCGCCCAGGCCGCCGACGTAGCGCTTCGCCAGCCCGCTCAGCTGCAGATGCGCGCGGGTGCGCAGCGTGGATTCGGCAACGTACAGCATGGTGATGGTGGTCAGGCTTCCCACCAGCACCAGCCAGAACAGCAGCGGCAGAAAGCCGGCCTTGCTGGAGGCGTAGGCGATGGAGAGCACCCCGGCGCCGATGTTGGTGCCGACGATCATCGCCACCCCTTCGAGGAAACTTAACGATTTGGCGGGTGCAGGTGCTCGCACCCCGGCGGCAAGCGCCGGAGAAACAGAGATATTATCAGACATGCATCATCCTTTATCGCCCGGCGACGCTGGCCGCCGGGATGGGTTAACGTCCTGACGCTCAACAGCTCACATCGATACACAGGTATTTCAGCTCCAGATATTCTTCTATCCCGTAGCGCGATCCTTCACGCCCGAGCCCTGACTGTTTCACGCCGCCGAACGGCGCCACTTCGTTGGAAATCAGCCCGGTGTTGATGCCGACCATGCCGTACTCCAGCGCCTCCGGCACGCGCCACTGGCGCGCGGCGTTCTGCGTGAACAGGTAGGCGGCCAGGCCGAATTCGGTGTCGTTGGCCATGGCGATGGCTTCTGCCTCGTCATGGAAGCGGAACAGCGGCGCCACCGGCCCGAAGGTCTCTTCTTTGGCGAAGCGCATCTTCTGCGTCACGCCGGTCACCACCGTTGGCTGGAAGAAGGTGCCGCCCAGCGCGTGCGGCTGGCCACCGGTGGCGATCTGCGCCCCTTTGATCAGCGCGTCGTCGATATGGCTCTGCACCTTCGCCACCGCATCGCTGTCGATCAGCGGCCCCTGGGTGGTGCCTTCCTGGCTGCCGTCTCCCACTTTCAACTGCTCGACCGCCGCCACCAGTTTCTCCGCCAGCCGCTCGTAGATGCCGTCCTGCACGTAGATACGGTTGGCGCACACGCAGGTCTGGCCGCTGTTGCGGAATTTGGAGGCCATGATGCCCGCCACCGCCGCGTCCAGATTGGCGTCGTCAAACACGATGACCGGCGCATTGCCGCCCAGCTCCAGCGACAGTTTCTTGATGCTCGGCGCGCACTGCGCCATCAGGATGCGGCCGACCTCGGTCGAACCGGTAAAGCTCAGCTTGCGCACCACCGGGCTGTCGCACAGCACTCTGCCCACCTGCGCCGCTTCGCCGGTCACCACCTGCAACACGCCGGCGGGAATGCCGGCGTCCTGTGCCAGCTTGGCCAGCGCCAGCGCGGTCAGCGGCGTTTGCTCGGCCGGTTTGACGATGATGGCGCAACCGGCCGCCAGCGCCGGCGCCACCTTGCGGGTGATCATCGCCGCCGGGAAATTCCACGGGGTGATGGCCGCGCACACGCCGATCGGCTGCTTCACCACCACCAGACGCTGCGAAGCCTGCGGCGCCTGCAATACCGCGCCGTCCACCCGCTTGGCCTCTTCGGCGAACCAGGTGATGAACGACGCGGCGTACGCCACTTCGCCGCGCGCTTCCGCCAGCGATTTGCCCTGCTCGGCAGTCATCAGCTGCGCCAGATCTTCCTGTGCGGCCAGCACCTTGTCGGCCCAGGCCAACAGCAGCGCGGAACGCTGCTTGGCGGTCAGCTGTTTCCAGTCGTTTTGCGCCCGCTGCGCCGCCGCGATCGCCTGCTGGGTTTCCTCTTCGCTGACCAGCGGAATGCTGGCCAGTTCGACGCCGGTGGCCGGGTTGATCACCGCTTCACGTTTGCCGCTCAGGGCATCGCACCACTCGCCGTTGATCAGACACTGGCTGCGCAACAGCTCGGGATTATTCAATTTCATGCCGATCGCTCCTTAGTGGGCCAGCGCGCGGGACAGAATGCCCATCGCCTTGGTGAACTGATCGTCCGGGATGGTCAGCGGGTAGAGGAAGCGGATCACGTTGCCGTTCACGCCGCAGCTCAACAGCAGCAGCCCTTCCTCCATCGCCTTCTGCTGCACCTGACGGGTGATCTCCGCCGAAGGCTTGCCGGTAACCGGATCGTTGAACTCCACCGCCACCATCGATCCCTGCGCGCGCACATCGGCGATCGCCGGGCTGGTTTTGCGCGCCTGCTGGAGCACTTCCACCAGGTGCTGACCCAAGCGCTGAGCGCGCTGGCACAGCTGCTCTTCGTCGATCACGTCCAGCACCGCGTGCGCGGCGGCCACCGCCAGCGGGTTACCGGCATAGGTGCCGCCCAGCCCGCCCGGCGCCGGCGCGTCCATCACCTCGGCGCGGCCCGCCACCGCCGACAGCGGCATGCCGCCCGCCAGGCTTTTCGCCATAGTGATCAAATCGGGCTTAACGCTGTAGTGCTCCATGGCGAACAGCTTGCCGGTACGGGCGAAGCCGGTCTGCACTTCGTCGGCGATCAGCAGGATGCCGTGCTGGTCGCACAGCGTGCGCAGCGCCTGCATGAAATCGGCCGGCGCCACGTTGAAACCGCCCTCGCCCTGCACCGGCTCCAGTACAATAGCCGCCACCTGCTTGGGATCGATATCCGCTTTAAACAGGCGATCCAGGCTGTTCATCGCGTCTTCGGTGGTCACGCCGTACAGCGCGTTGGGGTACTGGCCGTGGAACACCGAGCCGGGGAATGGGCCAAAGCCCAGTTTGTAAGGCGCCACTTTGCCGGTCAGCGCCATGGTCATATAGGTGCGGCCGTGGAAGCCGCCGCCGAAGGTGATCAAGCCCGGACGGCCGGTGTAAGCGCGGGCGATCTTCACCGCGTTTTCCACCGCTTCCGCGCCGGTGGTGAAGAAAGCGGTTTTACACGGGCCGGCGATCGGCGCGCGCTGGTTGATGCGCTCCGCCAAAGAAACATAGCTTTCGTAAGGAACGATCTGATAGGCGGTGTGGGTGAAGGCCTGCAGCTGCTTTTCAATTGCGGCGATCACCTTCGGGTGACGGTGCCCGGTGTTCAGCACGGCGATCCCCGAAGCAAAGTCGATCACTTCTTTGCCTTCCACATCCCACAGCGTGGCGTTCTCTGCGCGCTCGGCGTAAAAACCACACATCACGCCCACTCCGCGCGGGGTGGCGTCCTGACGGCGTTGGTTCAATTCTGCGTTTTTCATGCTGTTCTCTCCGGTCGGTGCCAGTTACACGTTTCGTTCACATTCGTGAAACAATGCCGTTTATTTACACAGGATGTGGCCCTATAATCGAGTGCCAGTTACGAATAATTGAGGGATCCAATTGCGCTCATTGAGTGGTGATCTGTTGCTGCAGCGCCTCGGCGAACAGCCCGATGACAAGCTGCACAAGCGGCTTTACAACGCGATCCGCACCAGCATTCTCGACGGCAGCCTGCCGCCCTCCAGCCGCCTGCCCGCCTCACGCGATCTGGCGCAGGAGCTCAGCCTGTCCCGCAACACCGTGTTAACCGTTTATGAACAACTGCTGGCGGAAGGCTACGTGTCGGCGCGCGCCGGCAGCGGCACCTTCGTCGCCGACACGGTGCCGGACAGCTGCCTCTCCACCGGCGGCGCCCCGGCGGACGGCAGCGGGCAACCGCGACGCGTCGAACTGTCGGCGCGCGGCGCCACGCTGCTGCACCACGCCAGCGCCAGCCCCAAACAGTGGGGGGCGTTCATTCCCGGCGTCCCTGACGTCAACGCCTTTCCCCATCAGTTGTTCAGCAAGATCCAGGCGCGCCTCAGCCGCCGCCCGACGCCGCAGCGGCTGACCTACAGCAATCAGGGCGGCAGCCCGGAGCTGCAGCATGCGTTGGTGGAGTATTTACGGGTGGCGCGCTCGGTGCGCTGTTCGCCGGAACAGATCCTGATCACCGAGGGCATCCATCAGGCGATCGATCTGGTGACGCGCATGTTGTGCAATCCGGGGGATGACGCCTGGATCGAAGAGCCGGGCTATTGGGGGATCCGCAATATTCTGCGCATCAATGCGCTGAACATCTGCCCGCTGGCGGTGGACGAAGCCGGGCTGGTGCCGCCGGAGCAGCCGACCAACCCGCCGCGGCTGATCTTCGTCACCCCGTCGCACCAGTATCCGCTCGGCTCGGTGATGAGCCTGGCGCGCCGCCAACGGCTGCTGGCGCTGGCGCGCAACGCCGGCGCTTGGATCGTCGAGGACGACTACGACAGCGAATTCCGCTTTTCCGGCCAACCGATCCCGGCGCTGCAAGGGCTGGAAGCCGACGCGCCGGTGATTTACATCGGCACCTTCAGCAAAACACTCTACCCGGCGCTGCGCCTCGGCTATGTGGTGTTGCCGCCGCCGCTGGTGCAGGCGCTGAAAACCGCCCACGCCGAGCTCTATCGCGGCGGGCACCTGCTGATCCAGAGCGCGCTGGCGGAGTTCATCCAGGCGGGGCACTACACCGCGCATATCCGCCGCATGCGGCTGCTGTACGCCCGGCGGCGCGCCTTCCTGACCGGCTTGATCGAACGGCACCTCGGCAAACAGGCGCTCAGCGAGTTCAACAGCAACGCCGGATTGCACCTGATCCTCAACCTGCCGGACGAGGCCGACGATGTGGCGATCGCCGCCGCCGCCGGCGCGCAAGGGGTGCTGGTGCGGCCGCTGTCGCGCTACTACATGCTGCCCAATCGGCGGCGCGGCCTGCTGATGGGTTTTGCCTGCGTGCCGGAAGAGCAGATGGCCGCCGCCTTCACCCAACTGCTGGCGTGCATCAACGCCCCGCACTAAGTCAGAGCGCCGCCCACCTGCCTCACCAGGCCTGAAGCCACCAGCCGTCCGCCTGTCGGTGCAGGCGGTGCGTCGGCCGCAGCGCCTGCAGGAAGTCTTCGTCGTGCGACACCACCAGCATCGCGCCGGGGAAATCCGCCAGCGCGGTTTCGATCGCCAACGACGACGCCAGATCCAGGTGGTTGGTCGGCTCGTCGAGCAACAGCAGCTGCGCCGGTTGTCGCCGCCACAGCGCGCAGGCCAACGCCGCCTTCAGCCGTTCACCGCCGCTCAGCGAGCCCAGCGGCAACGCGATGCGATCCGCGCCAAGCTGCAACTGCGCCAGCCGGGTGCGCAACGCGCCTTCCGCCAACGGCGAATCCTGTAGCCCCAGATGCTCCATCACCGACAGGCCCGGGTCGAGCTGCGACAGGGTTTGATCGAGGTAGGCGGTCGACAGCGGACAATGACAATGGCCGGAAAGCGCCGCCAGCCGGCCGAGAATAGTCTTCAGCAAAGTGGATTTGCCGCAGCCGTTGGGGCCGGTCAACGCCACGCGCATCGGGCCGTCGATACGCAGATCGAGCGGCGGCGCGCTGACGAACGGCAGCTGCAGCCGCTCGAGCACCAGCACCTGCTTGTTCGCGTTCACTTCGCTGCCCGGCAGCGCCAGCAACACCGGCTGTTCCTCTTCCACCCGCTGGTAGGCTTCGCGCACCGCCGCATCGAGGCTGTCGCGCCGATCCTGATGCTGTTTGCGCAGCGTGCCGAGGCTCTCTTTCGCCGCCGACTTGTAGGCCACCCGCTCGAAAGAGGCGATATTCAGCGTATCGACGACGCGCAGCGTTTGCGCCGAGCGCCGCTGGCTCATGTCGTGCTCTTTCTGTTGGCGGGCGCGGGTGCGGCGGCGCTCCTCGCGCGCATGCTCCAGATCGGCGCGCGCCGCCTGCTGCTCCGTATCGCGCTGGCGCCGGTAGTCATCATAGTTGCCGCCGTAGCTGCGCAGCGCGCCGGGCGTCAGTTCGACGATGCGCTCCATGCGCGCCAGCAGCTGCCGGTCATGGCTGGCGATCAGCAACCCGCCCCGCCACTGATCCAGCTGCTGATACAGCCAGGCGCGCCCGACGCTGTCGAGGTGGTTGGTCGGTTCGTCCAGCAGCAGAAAATCCGCCTCGCCGAGCAAGGCGCCGCACAGCGCCGCGCGCATCCGCTCGCCGCCGCTCAGCGAACCGGCGGATCGCAACGGATCGAAGGCCGGCAGCCCGGCGGCGGCGAAGGCGTTTTGCAGGCGATCGTGGAGATCCCATCGCCCTTCCAGACGATCGATATCGTCCGCCAGCGGCCGTCCCTGCTCGAGACGCGCCAGCGCGGCGAACGCCTCGCCATAGCCCAACAGCTGGGCCAGCGTGGTGTCCGCGGCGATCTCCGGTTGCTGTGCAACGTAAGCGACTGCGGCATGAGATTCGACGTGCCCGTTGCCCGGTTGATCCTGCCCGGCGATCAGGCGCAGCAGCTGGGTTTTGCCGACGCCGTTGCGCCCTACCAGGCCGCAGCGCTGCCGGTCGAAAGCGAGATCCAGCGGGCCGAACAGCGTTTCGCCGTCAGCAAATTGGCAGGTCAGTTGATGTAAAACGAAATAAGGGGACTGCGCTGAATGAGCCATAAGCACTCCTGAATGAGATCAAAATATCCCCACAGGGCGCGAGAGCGCACAGCGTGGGACACGATATCAACAGGTGTGGGTGTTCATTTTCGGTAATGGCTCCGCAGAGAGAAGGAATTTACAACGCGTAAAGGCTAACCGATCTTTTGTTCGTTATGCAAACAGAGTCTGAGATTCATGACATCTATCACATTCGGCGCAACGCAAATTCCCAAGCGGCGCGACAACGGCTAGATTTATCTCATCCGACCACTTGTGTTCACATAATAATAACAGATGCTCATCCCCAATCGCTTTCAACCTGCAGCTAGGCGGCAAGTTCGGGCGTTCCCAGGAGCTTACTCAAGTAAGTGACTGGGGCGAGCGAACGCAGGCAACAACGCTGCAGGTTGAAAGAGGCGGGGGATGAACGATGGAGAGTGCAATGAGCAATTACCCTCACCTGCTGGCGCCGCTGGATCTCGGCTTCACCACCCTGAAAAACCGGGTGCTGATGGGATCGATGCATACCGGCCTGGAAGAGCTGCCCGACGGCCCGCAGCGCCTGGCCGCGTTCTATGCCGAGCGCGCCGCCGCCGGCGTGGCGCTGATCGTCACCGGCGGCATTGCCCCGAACGAACAGGGCGTGGTGTTTCGCGGCGGTTCGATCCTCAACAGCGAGGAGCAATTGCCTCACCACCGCCCGGTGACTGAAGCCGTCCACCGGGCGGGCGGCAAAATTGCGCTGCAGATCCTGCACACCGGCCGCTACAGCTATCAACCCAAGCTGGTGGCCCCTTCCGCGCTGCAGGCGCCGATCAACCCGTTTACGCCGAGCGCGCTCAGCGCAGCGGAGATCGAGCAGACTATCGCCGACTTCGCCCGCTGCGCGGCGCTGGCGCAGCAGGCCGGCTATGACGGCGTTGAGGTGATGGGATCCGAGGGTTATCTGATCAACCAATTCTTGACGACGCGCACCAATCAGCGAGACGACCAATGGGGCGGCAGCTTCACCAACCGCATGCGCTTCGCCGTCGAAACCGTCAGGGCGGTACGCCAGGCCGTGGGCCCGGAATTCATTCTTATCTACCGGCTGTCGATGCTCGATCTGGTGGAAGACGGCTCCAGCTGGCAGGAGATCGAGCAGCTGGCGCTGGCGATCGAACAGGCGGGCGCCACGATCATCAATACCGGCATCGGCTGGCACGAAGCGCGTATTCCGACCATCGCCACCATGGTGCCGCGCGCCGGATTCAGCTGGGTGACCCGCAAGCTGATGGGCAAGGTCAGCATCCCGCTGATCACCACCAACCGCATCAACGATCCGGCGGTGGCCGAGCAGGTGCTGGCGGACGGCTGCGCCGACATGGTGTCGATGGCGCGTCCGTTCCTCGCCGACGCCGCCTTTGTGCAGAAAGCCGCCGAGGGGCGCGCCGACGAGATCAATACCTGCATCGGTTGCAACCAGGCCTGCCTCGACCAGATCTTTGAAGGCAAGCTGACTTCCTGTCTGGTCAACCCGCGCGCCTGCCGTGAAACCGAAATGCCGCTGACAATGGCGGAAAAGCCGAAAAAACTGGCGGTGGTCGGCGCCGGCCCCGCCGGGCTGGCGTTTGCCACCACCGCCGCCAGCCGTGGTCATCAGGTGACGCTGTTCGACGCCGCCGAGCAGATCGGCGGCCAGTTCAACATCGCCAAGCAGATCCCCGGCAAGGAAGAATTCCATGAAACCCTGCGTTACTTCCGCCGTCAGCTGGCGCTGCGTGAAGTGACGGTCAAACTGGGCGCCAAAGTCGAGGCGGCGGATTTAAGCGAATTCGATGAGGTGATCCTCGCCTGCGGCATCGTGCCGCGCACCCCGGATATTCCCGGCATCGGGCACGCCAAGGTGCTGAGCTATCTGGATGTGCTGCGCGATAAAAAACCGGTCGGCCAGCGGGTGGCGATCATCGGCGCCGGCGGCATCGGCTTCGACACCGCCGAGTACCTTAGCCAGCACGGCGTCTCCAGCAGCCTGGATCAGGCGGAATTCAACCGCGAATGGGGCATCGACGGCCGCCTTGAACAGCGCGGCGGGCTGGCGGCGCAAGGCCCGCAGGCACCGCGCGCCGCCCGGCAGATCTACCTGTTGCAGCGCAAAACCAGCAAGGTGGGCGAAGGCCTGGGGAAAACCACCGGTTGGATCCACCGCGCCAGCCTGGCGATGCGCGGCGTGAAGATGCTCAATAGCGTCAGCTATCGGCTGATCGACGATGAAGGGCTGCACATCACCCGCGCCGAGCAAGACAGCTGCCTGCCGGTGGACACGGTGGTCATTTGCGCCGGGCAGGAACCGCGCCGCGAACTGCAGCAGCCGCTGCTGGCGATGGGGAAAACCGTGCATCTGATCGGCGGCGCCGACGTGGCCGCCGAGCTGGACGCCCGCCGCGCGATCGATCAGGGCACGCGGCTGGCGATGACGCTGTAAAAAAGGGGCGCATCGCGCCCCTGATATTGATGACAAATCTCATCCCCATGCCGGGTTGGCAGAGAGCAGCGAATAGAAAACAAGGAAAATCAATTTATTGATTTTCGGCTGATAACCACAAAGGGGGAAAAACCACGCTTTTTCCCCCTTTGTCTACAGCCTGAGGGGCGCATCGCGCCCCTTGTTATTCACGCTCAGCGACGCGCGCCGGATTTCACCGCTCTCAAGATCACGAACTTCTTGTTCGAGGCCACCAGCGTGCAGTTGCCGAACAAACGTTTGAGCTTCTGATGGTAGTCGAGGTGACGGTTGCCGACGATGCGCAGTTCGCCGCCCACTTGCAGGCAGCGCTTGGCGTCGCAGAACATCTGCCAGGCGGTGTGATCGGTAATGGCGTGTTGCTGGTGGAACGGCGGGTTGCACAGCACCGCCTGCACGCTTTCGCGCTCGATGCCCGCCAGCGCGTTGTTCACCTCAAACTGGCAGCGGTCCAGCTCTTGCGGCAGGTTGTGCTCCACGTTCAGCTCGCTGGAGGCCACCGCCATGTAGGATTCATCGACGAAAGTCACCTGCGCGTCCGGATTCTGCGCCAGCGCCGTCAGGCCAATCACGCCGTTGCCGCAGCCCAGATCGACGATATGGCCGTTCAGGCCGCGCGGCAGATGATCCAGGAACAGGCGCGCGCCGATATCCAGGCTGCCGCGCGAGAAGACGTTGGCGTGATTGTGGATCAGCCAATCGGTGCCGTCCAGCGTCCAGTTGGTGGTTTCCGCCGCCGCCGGCGGGACGATGTCCGCCGCCTGGCAGAAAATCAGGCGCGCCTTCTTCCACGCCAGGCTGGTGCGCGTCGGGCCCAGCACCTTTTCAAACAGCTGCATCGTCGAGGTGTGCACGTCGCGCGCTTTGGCGCCGGCAACGATCAGCGTGTCTTCGGTCACGACGTGGCGCAGCGCGCGCAGCTGCTGTTCCAGCAGCGCCAGCGCTTTCGGCACGCGAATCAGCACCACCGCCGGCGCCGCCGGCAGCTCGGCCAGGCTGTCCAACAGCGTGACCTGCTCAGGATCCAGACCGTTGAGCTTGAGGTTGTGACGCGTCGCCAGCTGGCTCATGTACGAGTCGCTGACGCTGTAAGGACGATGCGCGTGCAGCGCACAGGCCAGGGTGCCGAAGTTATCGTTGAAAATCAGCACCGGGCGGCCACCGATATCTACGTTTTCAAGCTGTTGCAGCAGATATTCGTCCGCCGCTTCCCACGCCTGCAGCTGGGTGGATTCTTCCTGTTGGGGATAACGCTCCAGCTCAAGTTGCTGTGTTCCCAGATCGAGTTGGCTCATTGCCCCTCCTGACTGATAAAATTTGGGCTGTTTATCCCCTAAAAACGCCCGTCAGTAAAATGTTTTTTCGGATAAATTGCGTATTGCGCCGCGTATCTGAAAACCTGCGCCCCTTTTCTCCTTCAACAACATTAACCTTTCCCTCCCGAGCACCCATGCCGATGTTTTTTTAACCTGACGGGGTGTAACTTTAAATGTTACACTGCCAGTCCCTATGGAAGGGGGAAAGCATGATTAAATCTTTCCGCGATCGCTATCTGGAGCAGTTCTATCTGGAAGGCAGGCGCAGCCGTCTTATCCCCGGCGCGCTCGAGCGGCAGTTGGCCAGAAAGCTCGATATGTTAGCCGCCGCGCAGCAAGAGCGTGATTTGCATCACTCCACGGGTAACTATTACAAGCGGCTATCCGGGCCATTTCAGGGATGGTCGAGTCTGCGCGTCAATATGCACTGGCGGCTGATGTTCCAGTGGCGGCATGATGCCGCCGAAAAAATTTACCTCGATCCTCACCAAGATACCTGAACGAGGGGGAACCTATGTTGGAAACCACGACTCGCGAACCCACCACGGTGGGAGAAGTCCTGCAGGAAGAATATTTAACGCCGTTAGGCATCGGCCAAGAAGAACTGGCAAAGGTATTGGGCGTCACCCGCGCCACCGTCAATCGCCTGTGCAACGGGCATCGACGCATGAGCGTTGCCGAGGCCAATCTGTTTGCCGATCTGTTCGAAACGACCGCCGACTTTTGGCTAAACCTGCAGGCGGCACACGATCGCTGGGAAGCCAGACAGGCCGATGCGCAGCGTGTGCGGCTGCGGCCAATCAAAGAAATACTGGGACGCAATATCACTCATGCATGACATCGAACTCGCCTACCTGCAAGGCTACCCGGCGCATCTGCAAAGCCAGGTGCAGCAATTGATCCACCAGAACCGGCTGGGGGACGTGCTGCTGCAGCGCTATCCGCAGGTGCACGACTGCACCACCGACAAGTCGCTGTATCAGTTTACCGTCGATCTGAAAAACCAGTATCTGCGCAACGCCCAGCCGCTGAGCAAGGTAGCCTACGACAGCAAGATCCACGTCATGAAGCACGCGCTGGGCCTGCACACCGCCATCTCCCGCGTGCAGGGCGGCAAGCTGAAAGCCAAGGCGGAAATTCGCGTGGCGACGGTGTTCAAGGTCGCGCCCGAACCGTTCCTGCGCATGATCGTGGTGCATGAGCTGGCGCACCTGAAAGAGAAAGATCACAACAAGGCGTTCTACAGCCTGTGTTGCCATATGGAACCGGATTACCACCAGTTGGAGTTCGATACCCGGCTGTATCTGACGCACCTTTCGCTGTTCGGCGAGCTGTATGCATAGCGAATGAGAGCGTGATAATCTGCGGTTTTAAGCCTGGACCGGAGCTCGCCATGATTCGCTTTGCCGTCGTCGGCACCAACTGGATTACGGAACGTTTTATTGATGCCGCCCATGAGAGCGGCAAACTCAAGCTGAGCGCCGTGTATTCACGCTCGCTGGAACAGGCGCAGGCGTTTGGCGCCAACTATCAGGTCACGCAGTTTTTCGACTCGCTCGAGGCGATGGCCCAGTCCGACGCCATAGACGCGGTATATATCGCCAGCCCCAATTCCCTGCACTGCCCGCAATCGCTGCTGTTCCTGCGCCATAAAAAGCACGTGATCTGTGAAAAACCGCTGGCCTCCAACCAGCGCGAAGCGGAACAGCTGGCGGCCTGCGCGCGGGAAAATCAGGTGGTGCTGTTCGAAGCGTTCAAAAGCGCCTATCTGCCGAATTTTCTGGCGCTGCAGCAGGCATTGCCGAAAGTCGGCCGGCTGCGCAAAGCCTTCATCAACTATTGCCAATACTCTTCGCGCTACCCGCGCTACCTGGCCGGCGAGAACCCCAACACGTTTAACCCGCAGTTCTCCAACGGCTCCATCATGGATATCGGCTACTACTGCCTGGCCAGCGCGGTGGCGCTGTTCGGCGCGCCGCAGTCGGTGCTCGCCAGCGCCACGCTGCTGGAGACCGGCGTGGACGCCCACGGCACCGTCTGCCTGAACTACGGCGATTTCGACGTCACGCTTTCCCATTCCAAGGTCAGCGACTCGGCGATCCCCAGCGAGATCCAAGGAGAGGAAGGCACGCTGATTATCGACAAGATTTCCGAGTGCCAGGGCGTGGCGCTGACGCCGCGCGGCGGCAACCGCCAGGATCTGAGCCAGCCGCAGCACATCAACACCATGCTGTATGAAGCGCTGGCCTTCGCCGAGTTGGTTGAGAAACGTCAGGTGGAACATCCGGGGCTGGAGAATTCGCTGATCGTCGCCCGCCTGCTGACCGATATCCGCCGCCAGACCGGCGTCGTCTTCCCCGCCGACGGAGAATGAGATGAAACCGCTGCTCGTGATGCAAACCGGCGACGCGCCGCAGGCCATTCGTCAGGAATTGGCCAACTTTGATGGCATGTTCCTGCAACAGGGCAATATCGACGCTGAACGCGCGCACATCGTACACTTGCCCGCCGGCGAGCGGCCGTTGCCGCCGGCCGCCTATTGCGGCGTGGTCATCACCGGCTCGCCGGCGATGGTGACCGAACAGCTTCCGTGGAGCGAGGCGGCGGCCGAGTGGCTGCGCCAGGCGATGGCGATCAAACTGCCGCTGTTCGGCGTCTGCTACGGCCACCAGCTGTTGGCCTACGCGCTCGGCGGCGAAGTGGGCTACCACCCGCAGGGCATGGAGGTGGGCACGCTGGAGATCGAACTGCTGCCCGCCGCGGCCGAAGACCGGCGGCTCACCCTGCTGCCGCCGCGCTTCAAAGCCAACCTGATCCACTCGCAGAGCGTGCTGACGCCGCCCGCCGGCGCGCAGACGCTGGCGCGTTCGCAGCAGGACGCGCACCAGATCCTGCGCTATGGCGATCATGCCCTGACCACCCAGTTCCACCCGGAATTCAACGGCGCGGTGATGAGCCAGTATCTGCAGTGGCTCGGCGAGCTGCACCCCGAGCAGCAGGCCCGCTATCAGCAGCAACAACAACAGGTTAGCGACACGCCGTTCAGCCGCCTGCTGCTGCAGGGATTCGTCGTCAGCCTGGGCGCGCAAAAAGCGTTGGCCGGCTAACGCGATTCACGTTGACCGCCGACACATTTTGCATTACTTTCTGCTCTGCAAAGGGGAGTAACTTCATTGCCGGTCAATCGTCATTACGATGCGCAAGCATCCGGTTACCGGGCAACCTGATGTCAAAGGTGTAACCACCTTCATCAACGTTGTAAGTGAGACCTTGCCGGAAGGCGAGGTTTGCTTGCAGCGTTCACAGAGCGGCTGGCGTCTTCCGACGTTGGCCGTTTTTGTTTTTGAAGGATACCTCTGATGATGAATTCCGTTGGCACACCGTGGTTATGGGGCAGCTTCGCCGCCGTCATAGTCGTGATGCTCGCAATCGATCTCCTGTTGCAGGGCCGTAAAGGCGCGCACACCATGACTATGAAGCAGGCCGCCAGTTGGTCGCTGGTGTGGGTCAGCCTCTCCCTGCTGTTCAATTTCGGTTTCTGGTACTACCTGAATGAAACCGCCGGGCGCGCCGTCGCCGATACCCAGGCGCTGGCCTTCCTGACCGGCTACCTGATCGAAAAAGCGCTGGCGGTGGATAACGTGTTCGTCTGGCTGATGCTGTTCAGCTACTTCGCCGTGCCGGCCAACCTGCAGCGGCGGGTGCTGATCTACGGCGTGTTGGGGGCGATCGTGCTGCGTACCATCATGATCTTCGCCGGCAGCTGGCTGGTCAGCCAGTTCCAGTGGCTGCTGTATCTGTTCGGCGCTTTCCTGCTGTTCACCGGTATCAAGATGGCGCTGGCGAAGGAAGACGACTCGGCAATCGGCGACAAGCCGCTGGTGAAATGGCTGCGCAGCCGCCTGCGCATGACCGACAGCCTGGAAGGCGAGCGTTTCTTCGTGCGCCGCAACGGCATCCTGTTCGCCACGCCGCTGGTGCTGGTGCTGATCCTGGTGGAACTGAGCGACGTGATTTTCGCGGTGGACAGCATCCCGGCGATCTTCGCCGTGACCACTGACCCGTTCATCGTGTTGACCTCTAACCTGTTCGCCATCATGGGCCTGCGCGCCATGTACTTCCTGCTGGCCAACGTGGCGGAACGTTTCTCGATGCTGAAATACGGCCTGTCGGTGATCCTGGTGTTTATCGGTATCAAGATGCTGATAATCGACTTCTTCCACATCCCGATCGGTATCTCGCTCGGCGTGGTGGCGGGCATCCTGACGCTCACCTTGCTGATCAACGCCTGGGTCAATCGCCGCAACGATCGCCTGGCGAAGAAATAACCATAATCTGTTATCCGGGGCGCTAGTCGCCCCGCGATTGTTTGGCAATTCCCCCAAAACGCCAAACGTTATTACGATCACACAAATGTAACCAGTATGTTATCAAGTGTTGATCCGCGCTCAGAATTTCACCCTCGCCTCTTTCCAACATCATTCGATTACTGAATACTGATTCGGCAAACACACTTAGTTACAGAATCATATAAAGCTGCCCGGCGTCGTTCCCGCCGCGGCGGCCAGATAACATCAGGAAGAGAAGCACTATGCAAAAACTACTACAAAGGATGACTCAGGGCAGCCTGGTTAAACAAATCATGGTCGGCCTGGTGGCCGGCATTCTGGTGGCGCTGGTTTCGCCGGCGGCCGCGGCGGCCGTCGGCCTGCTCGGCACCCTGTTCGTCGGCGCGCTGAAGGCGGTAGCGCCACTGCTGGTGCTGATACTGGTGATGGCCTCGATCGCCAACCATAAACAGGGGCAGAAAACCAACATTCGCCCCATCCTGTTCCTCTATCTGCTGGGCACCTTCGCTGCGGCGCTGGTGGCGGTCGTCGTCAGCTTTATCTTCCCTTCCACGCTGGCGCTGACCACCGGCGCAACAGACATCACCCCGCCAGGCGGCATCGTGGACGTGATGAAGGGCCTGTTGATGAGCGTGGTGGCCAACCCGTTCCATGCGCTGATTAACGCCAACTACATCGGCATTCTGGCGTGGGCCGTCGGGCTGGGGCTGGCGCTGCGCCACGCTTCCGAAACCACCAAGGGGCTGATCAACGACATGTCCCATGCGGTCACGCTGGTGGTGCGCGCGGTGATCCGCTGTGCGCCGCTCGGCATCTTCGGCCTGGTGGCCTCCACGCTGGCGGAAACCGGCTTCGGCGCGCTGTGGGGCTATGCGCAACTGCTGATGGTGTTAATCGGCTGCATGCTGCTGGTAGCGCTGGTGCTCAACCCGCTGATCGTGTACTGGAAGATCCGCCGCAACCCGTATCCGCTGGTGTTCGCCTGCCTGCGCGAGAGCGGCGTGACCGCCTTCTTCACCCGCAGCTCCGCCGCCAACATCCCGGTGAACATGGAGCTGTGCAAAAAGCTGAACCTGAATGAGGACACCTACTCGGTTTCCATCCCGCTGGGCGCCACCATCAACATGGCCGGCGCGGCGATCACCATCACCGTGCTGACGCTGGCGGCGGTAAACACGCTGGGCATCGCGGTGGACGTCCCGACCGCCCTGCTGCTGAGCGTGGTGGCCGCCCTGTGCGCCTGCGGCGCCTCCGGCGTGGCCGGCGGCTCGCTGCTGCTGATCCCGCTGGCGTGCAACATGTTCGGCATTCCGAATGACGTGGCGATGCAGGTGGTGGCGGTCGGCTTTATCATCGGCGTGCTGCAGGATTCGGCGGAAACCGCCCTCAACTCCTCCACCGACGTGCTGTTCACCGCCGCCGCCTGCCAGGCGGAAGACCAGCGGCTGGCGAACGAAGACCCGCTGAAGGTGCGTTAATCGCGCGTTGCTTCATAAAAAGGCGCTCCCTCGAGCGCCTTTTTTGTCAGCTTTACAGCGTCACCCCGCTTTTAAAGATCGCCAGCTCGCGAAAGTCGTTGGTTTCATTACGCGCCGGACGCCCGTTGGCAATCTCGACAATCAGGTCGATGAAGCGGCTGAGCAACGTCTCCATCGCCACGCCGTGGATCAGGCTGCCGGCGTCAAAATCGATCCAGTGCGGTTTCTTCGCCGCCAGCTCGCTGTTGGTCGCCAGCTTCACCGTCGGCACAAAGCCGCCGTACGGCGTGCCGCGCCCGGTGCTGAACAGCACCATATGACAGCCGGCGCCGGCCAGCGCGCTGGTCGCCACCGCGTCGTTGCCCGGCGCGCTGAGCAGATTCAGCCCCGGCACGCGCAGCCGCTCGCCGTATTTCAGCACGTCCACCACCTGGCTTAGCCCCGCCTTTTGGGTGCAGCCAAGCGACTTCTCCTCCAGCGTGGTGATGCCGCCGGCCTTGTTGCCCGGCGACGGATTCTCATAAATCGGCTGCTGGTGGGCGATGAAATAGCGTTTGAAATCGTTGATCATGTCGACGGTTTTGTCGAAGGTTTCTCCATCGCGGCAGCGGCTCATCAGAATGCGCTCGGCGCCGAACATCTCCGGCACTTCGGTCAGCACCGTGGTGCCGCCGTTGGCGATCGCATAGTCGGAAAAGCGCCCCAGCAGCGGGTTGGCGGTAATGCCCGACAGCCCGTCCGAACCGCCGCATTCCAGGCCGAACTTCAGCTCGCTCAGGCGGCCCGGCTCGCGGCGATCGTGGCGCATCTCCCGGTACAGCTCGTGCAACAGCGCCAGCCCGGCCTCCACTTCGTCGTCCTGCTGTTGGCACACCATAAAGCGCAGCCGCCGCTCGTCCCCTATCTCCAGCGTGGCGCGAAAGGCATCCACCTGATTGTTCTCGCACCCCAGCCCGATCACCAGCACCGCGCCGGCGTTGGGATGGCGCGCCATGTTCTGCAGCATGATGCGGGTGTTGGCATGATCCTGCCCCAGCTGCGAGCAGCCGAACGGGTGGCTGAACAGATGCACGCCGTCGATCCCGTTCGCCTGTGTTTGCTGCAAAAAGCGCTGCTGGATCTGGCGAGCGATACCGTTGACGCAGCCGACGGTCGGCACGATCCACAGCTCGTTGCGGATCCCCACTTCGCCGTTGGCCCGGCGGTACAGCTGCACCTCGCGATCCGCCGCCTGCGGCGGCAGCGTCGGGAACTGCGGCTGGTAACGGTAGCTGTCCAGATCGCTCAGGTTGGTTTTGACGTTTTGCGAATGAATGTGCTCCCCAGGCGCAATGGCCGCGAGCGCATGGCCGATCGGCTGGCCATATTTGATGATGTCTTCACCTTCGGCGATCGGGCCGAGCGCAAATTTATGCCCGCGCGCCACCGGCTGCGCCAGTTTGACGACCGCCCCTTCCAGCTCAACGCGCTCTCCGGCAGCCAGATCGCGCAGCGCCACCGCCACGTTATCCTGCTCGTGAATCTTTATCGTACTTTGCATAAACCGGTCCCGGATAACGGCTACGCCAGTTCAATGGCGAAATAGTTTTTGGCGTTGTCGAAACAGATGTTTTTCACCATCTCGCCCAGCAGCGCGATATCCGCCGGCGCTTCGCCGTCCGCCACCCAGCGGCCGATCATCTGGCAAAGGATGCGGCGGAAGTATTCATGGCGCGTATAAGACAAGAAGCTGCGGCTGTCGGTCAGCATGCCGACGAAGCGGCTCAGCAGCCCGAGCTGGGCCAGCTGCGTCATTTGGCGCTGCATGCCGTCCTTCTGATCGTTGAACCACCAACCGGAGCCGAACTGCATCTTGCCCGGCGTGCCTTCCCCCTGAAAATTGCCGATCATGGTGCCGATCACTTCGTTATCGCGCGGATTGAGGCAATAGAGAATGGTTTTCGGCAGGCCGCCCTGCCGCGCCTGAGCATCCAGCAGCCGCGACAGCGGTTCCGCCAGCGGCCGGTCGTTGATCGAGTCGAAGCCGATATCCGGCCCGACGGCGGCCAACATGCGGCTGTTGTTATTGCGCAGCGCGCCGATGTGATACTGCTGCACCCAGCCGCGACGCCGGTATTCGCCGGCCAAAAACAGCAGCACCGCGCTTTTGAACTGGGCGCTCTGTTCCGGCGTCGGCAGCTCGCCGTTCAGGCGGCGCAGCAGGATCGCATCCAGCGTCGCTTCATCGGCCTCGCCGAACACCACCACGTCCAGCGCATGGTCGGCCACCTTGCAGCCGTGGGCGGCAAAGTGATCCATGCGCTTGTACAGGGCGTCGCACAGCGCGCTAAAGCGGCCGATGGCGGTGTCCGCCGCCGCCTCCAGCTGCTGCAGATAGTCGTTGAAGCCGGGCGCATCGATGGTGAAAGCCTTGTCCGGCCGCCAGCTCGGCAGCACTTTGATAGCGAAACTGCGATCGTCGGCGATCGCCCGATGATGACGCAGATCGTCGATCGGATCGTCGGTGGTGCCGACCATTTTCACGTTCATTTGCTGCATGATGCCGCGCGCGCGAAACGCATCCTGCGCCAGCAGCGCATTGCCGCGCTGCCAGATTTCATCCGCCGTGGCCGGCGACAACAGCATATCCGTGATGCCGAACGGGCGGCGCAGCTCCAGATGCGTCCAGTGATAGAGCGGGTTGCCGATGGTGTGCGGCACCGTGGCGGCCCAGGCGTCGAATTTCTCGCGATCGCCCGCATCGCCGGTGCATAACCGCTCCGCCACGCCGTTGGTGCGCATCGCCCGCCATTTGTAGTGATCGCCCCGCAGCCAGACATCGTACAGGTTGCTGAAGCGGGTATTCTCCGCGATCTGCTGCGGCGGCAAATGGCAGTGGTAATCGAAAATCGGCTGCTGCGCCGCGTAGTCGTGATACAAGCGCCGGGCAAATTCGCTGTCCAGCAGGAAATCTTCGCTCAAAAACGTCGCCATCTCGGGCTCCTTACTTGCCGTGCGGCACGGGGTTCGAATCACAAAAGTTATCACACCAATTTTTACTGGCGTCCAGCAAATTTTTCCCGATGTCTGCCGTTCATCCTCTCTCCACGCCCTTTTTCGCTCAATTTACCGGCAAAAATGCCCTGTTTCACCGGCCACAGTATCACTCAGGCGAATAATTCCTTTTGTGATATCACTCAACTTTTAAACCTGTATGACAGGTTATTGTCTCGCCAGCCGCATCGACGGCCACACCTTCAAACGGGGAGACACTTCGGATGCGTAAAATTAAAGGGTTACGCTGGTACATGATCGGACTGGTGACCATCGGCACCGTGCTGGGTTATCTGACCCGCAACGCCATCGCCGTGGCGGCGCCGACGCTGGAAGATACGCTGCACATCACCACCCAACAGTATTCCTATATCGTCGCCGCCTACTCCGCGTGCTACACCGTGATGCAACCGGTGGCGGGCTATGTGCTGGACGTGCTGGGCACCAAGGTCGGCTACGCCATGTTCGCCATTCTGTGGGCGCTGTTCTGCATGGGCACCGCGCTGGCCAACAGTTGGGGCGGGCTGGCGTTGGCGCGCGGCGCGGTCGGCATGGCGGAAGCGGCGATGATCCCCGCCGGGCTGAAGGCCAGCAGCGAATGGTTTCCGGCCAAAGAGCGTTCGATCGCCGTCGGCTATTTCAACGTGGGCTCGTCGATCGGCGGCATGATCGCCCCGCCGCTGGTGGTATGGGCCATCGTCGCGCACAGCTGGGAGATGGCGTTCATCATCACCGGCGTGCTGAGCCTGATCTGGGCCATCTGCTGGCTGCTGTTCTACAAACACCCGAAAGATCAGAAGAAACTGAGCCAGGAGGAACGCCGTTACATCCTCGAAGGCCAGGAAGCGCAGCACCAGACCTCTAACGCCAAAAAGATGTCCGCCTGGCAGATCGTGCGCAACCGCCAGTTCTGGGGCATCGCGCTGCCGCGCTTTCTGGCGGAACCGGCGTGGGGCACCTTCAACGCCTGGATCCCGCTGTTCATGTTCAAGGCCTACGGTTTTAACCTGAAAGAGATCGCCATGTTCGCCTGGATGCCGATGCTGTTCGCCGATCTCGGCTGCATCGTCGGCGGTTATCTGCCGCCGCTGTTCCAGAAGTATTTCAAGGTCAACCTGATCGTCTCGCGCAAGCTGGTGGTGACGATGGGTGCGGTGTTGATGATCGGCCCCGGCATGATCGGCCTGTTCACCAGCCCTTACGCGGCTATCGCGCTGCTGTGCGTCGGCGGCTTCGCCCATCAGGCGCTGTCCGGCGCGTTGATCACCCTCTCTTCCGACGTGTTCGGCCGCAATGAGGTGGCGACCGCCAACGGGCTGACCGGTATGGCGGCCTGGACCGCCAGCACGCTGTTCGCCCTGGTGGTCGGCGCCCTGGCGGACACCCTCGGCTTCAGCCCGCTGTTCGCCGCGCTGTCGGTCTTCGACATTCTCGGCGCCATCGTCATCTGGACGGTGCTGCAAAACCGCCCGGCCGCCGACCCGCAGCCGGCCGCGCTGCAGCCCACCCCGGCGCGCAGCTGATCCCCCGCCCGGCCGCTGCGCCGGGCCCCTTGCTCCTCTGGCAGCGGTGCCGAATAAGTGGTATAACAAATCCGATGGCCACGCGCCCCTTCCCACCGCACCGTATAGAGCATTCACTATGGAATTCACTGAAACCAGACGCCTGTATCAGCAACTGGCCGCCGAGCTGAAGCAACGCATCGAAAGCGGCCGTTACCCGGTAGGCGACAAGCTGCCGGCCGAGCGATACATCGCCGAAGAGATGAATGTCAGCCGCACCGTGGTGCGCGAGGCGATCATCATGCTGGAAGTGGAAGGCTATGTGGACGTGCGCAAGGGATCCGGGATCCACGTGGTGTCCAACCAGCAAAAGCACCTGGTGGTGCCGGGCGACAGCATCGAGTTCGCCACCGCCGGCCCGTTTGAGCTGCTGCAGGCGCGCCAGCTGATAGAAAGCAACATCGCCGAATTCGCCGCCACCCAGGTGACCAAGCAGGATATCGTGCAACTGATGGAGATCCAGGAGCACGCCCGCAAAGAAGATCGTTTCCGCGACTCGCAGTGGGATCTGAAGTTCCACGTGCAGGTGGCGCTGGCCACCCAGAACACCGCCATGGCCACCATCGTGGAAAAAATGTGGGTGCAGCGGGTCAACAACCCTTACTGGAAGAAACTGCACGAGCATATCGACGAACGCTCGATCGCCAGCTGGTGCGACGATCACGATCAGATCCTCAAGGCGCTGATGCGCAAAGATCCTTACGCCGCCAAACTGGCGATGTGGCAGCACCTGGAGAACACCAAGCAGATGCTGTTCAACGCCACCAGCGACGACTTCGAATACAACGCCGACCGCTATCTGTTCGCCGAGAACCCGGTGGTGCATCTGGACGGCGTGAGCCACGAGCCGAAATAGCCACGGCGGTCAAAAACCGTCGGCTTATGTCAGGTAATGTAAAATCCGCTGAATCGATGCCGGAACCGCCGTTTGCCGTGTACTATTTCACCGTCGGCAACGTAGATTTCCCTGTTGCCAATCGTGCTATTTTGGTAGAGTTAGCCCACTTTTTTACCCATTGCTGCGGGGGCGGGACGCGAATAAATGCGCTGGTTGTTTGCCATGCTGATTGCTCTTTTCTGCTGGACCGGTTCGGTCTCCGGCCAACAGCTATGCGTGGCGTCATCCAAGCCCACCCCCAGCGCGCTGAGCAGCCTGCCGCCGCTGGCGGAGCCGGCGCTTTCCCCCTATGATCATGTGTATCGGGCGCCGGCCGAAGCGCGCCGCAAAGCGCCCGGCAAGTTGCCGCTGCTGCTGCCCAGAGCGTACTCTTTCCCCGGTTCGCTGCTCGCGTCCTCCCTGCCGGCGCCGGTCTATACCCTGGCCGCAGAGCCGGGCTACCGAATTCGTTTCCCCCGCCAGGACACCCCGGCCCCCAACCGGCTTGCCCAGGTCGACTGGATGCTGGACGCCTCCAGGCAACAAAGTCGGCAGGCCGGCTGGAAAGAAAGCAACATGCAATACCGTGGCACGCTGACTTACCACCTATGACCGGTGTCGCACCGCTTAGAAACCTTAAAGCAACGCCGTTTCATCGTTATCAGCATTCAGGATCGCCGCGCGCTTTCAGCCCACGCCCGCTCCGCCGCTGAGATAAAAATAAACAATGACGTTTTAGGAACACCGGATGGACATCATTAAAGAACTGATACATGCCTTATGGCAGCAGGATTTTGAGACGCTGGCGAACCCTTCGTTGGTGTGGACCCTCTACATCCTGCTGTTCATGATCCTGTTTTTGGAAAACGGCCTGCTGCCGGCCGCTTTTCTGCCGGGCGACAGCCTGCTGATCCTGGTCGGCGTGCTGATCGCCAAAGGCACCATGGGCTTCCCATTGACCATCGTTATCCTGACCGTCGCCGCCAGCCTGGGGTGCTGGGTCAGTTACATACAGGGCCGATGGCTCGGCAATACGCGAACGGTGCAAGGCTGGCTTTCGCATCTGCCGGCCCATTACCATCAGCGTGCGCATAACCTGTTCCACCGCCACGGCCTTTCCGCCCTGTTGGTCGGCCGCTTCCTGGCCTTCGTGCGCACCCTGCTGCCAACCATCGCCGGCCTGTCCGGCCTGAGCAACGCACGCTTCCAGTTCTTCAACTGGATGAGCGGCCTGCTGTGGGTCTTGATCCTGACGACGCTGGGCTTCGCCCTCGGAAAAACCCCGGTATTCCGCAAGTACGAAGACCAGCTGATGTTCTGCCTGATGATGTTGCCGCTGGTGTTGCTGGTGGTCGGCCTGGTCGGCTCGCTGATCGTGCTGTGGCGCAAGAAACGCGCCAGCGGCCAGAACCCGGGGAAAGGGGCGTGACAGCAAAGCGCCCGCGCTGGCAATACGTCCTGATGATCGCGCTCGCCCTGCTGGCGCTGGCGACGCTGTTGGTGCCCTGCATGGTGCGCACCGAGAGCGAGCTGCGCATTCGCGCCAGCCAGCAAGGGCTGTCGCTGCCCGACGGTTTTTATGTCTACCAGCGCCTGGATGAGCGCGGTATCCGCATCAAAAGCATCACGCCGGAAGGCGATGGCTTGGTTATCCGTCTGGATTCGCCGGAGCAGCAGTTGCTGGCGCGCGAAGCGCTGCAAACCATCCTGCCTCCCGGTTACCACATCGCGCTGAGCGAATCTCCCGTGCCAACGCACTGGGTGCGCGAATTTGCGCGCTCCCCACTCAATCTGGGATAATCCCCTTCAAATGAAGGGGATTCCTTTCATTGCCGTTATCTTCATTTTCATTCGCATCATTTAGCTCAAAAAACAATCAGTCGCGCCGAATTTCGGCTGATTCTTTGGGGGCGCGCCGGTTTCATGGCTATGCTGAAGGATAACTTCAGCCGGCGATGAACGCCCTCCTCTCGCGCTGCCGCCTCCGGCAGTCAGGAAAGCGGATGCCTGTTCAGGCATCCCATGAAAAGGAACTGAGAAATGAAATTTCGCCACTCACTGTTACTGCTGCTGCCACTCTGCGCGCTGCCGACGCTGTCCTCGGCCGCTGAGGGCGGCTGCGCCGCCAAAGCGCAAAATATCCAGCAGCAAATCGACTACGCGACTCAGCACGGCAACACCCACCGCGTGGATGGGCTGAAAAAAGCGCTGAGCGAAGTGCAGACCCACTGCACCGAAGCCGCCTGCAGGCCGAACGCCAGAAAAATATCGCAGAGAAACAGCGCAAGGTGGACGAGCGCCGGGAAGAGCTGAAAGAAGCGCAACAAACCGGCAAGCTGGACAAGGTCGCCAAGAAGCAGCAAAAGCTGGCCGAAGCGCAGGCTGAATTGAAACGCGCCCAGGCGGAATAATTTTTTTACACCAGCGGATTTATCGATGAGAGCCCCATCACACGGGATTTCTTAAGCATATGGAATTGATGTCTGGTGTTATCTGCTGGTCATCACCCCTTTGCTCCGGCGAAAAAATCCGCTATGTTAAAAGTCTGTCGAAATAAACGTTAAGGAATAATCACATGGCACATGATTCAAATGCAGAAAACTTACGCGCTGAACTGAAGTCCTTAGCCGATACGCTGGAGGAAGTGCTGAACTCCTCCACCGACAAGCCGAAAGCCGAGCTGGAGAAGCTGCGATCAAAGGCGGAAGGCGCGCTGAAAGAGACTCGCGCTCGCCTGAGCGACGCCGGTGACAAGCTGGCTTCGCAAACCAAACAGATCGCCGGCCAGGCCGACGACTATGTGCGCGACAACCCGTGGACCGGCATCGGTATCGGCGCGGCGGTCGGCGTGGTGTTGGGCGTGCTGCTCGCGCGTCGTTAATCATGGCTGAACAACCGCAAGTGCGCGCGCAGGGCCCCGCTAAAGGGGTCCTGGATATCGGTCAGCGCATCATCACGATCCTGGTCGGCATGGTGGAAACCCGTGTCCGGCTGGCGGTAGTCGAGCTGGAAGAGGAGAAAGCCAACCTCATTCAGCTGCTGATCATGGCCGGCATGACGCTGCTGTTCACCGCCTTCGGTTTGATGAGCCTGCTGATCCTGATCTTCTGGGCCATCGATCCGGTCTATCGGCTGGTGGCGCTGGGTGCGACAACCGGCGTGCTGCTGTTCCTCGCCGTAGTCGGCACCATCTGGACGCTGGTCAAGGCCCGTCGCACCACGCTGCTGGGCGCCACGCGCAAGCAACTGGAGCTCGATCGCGCCGAACTGGAGCGAGAGCCATGAGCCGCCGCCGCTATCTGGAATGGAAAAAAGAGAGGCTGATTCGGCAGATCCAGCAACAGCGTCTGGATCTGGCCGAAAACAAGTCCCTGTGGCTGGAAAAGACCGAACGCATCGACCGCGGCTGGCAAACGGTGTTTGGCCTGCGCCGCTATCTGGTGCTCGGTTCCAGCGTCATGGCGCTGTACGGCATCCGCCATCCCAGCAAGATGATCCGCTGGTCGCGTCGCGCTTTCGGCGCCTGGAGCGCTATCCGTCTGTTTAAAAAGACGTTTTCCGCCAAGTAAGCCGCTTGGTCTTTCCTTCAAACCTCCTGTTGCTCTGCCCGCATTTTCTCCCTTGATACAACGCGTCCAACCCCGGGGCCGGGCAACCTGCTGATCGGCGGCATTTTATTAGCACGCTAAAGATTCAGATTTTTTGAAAAATTACGACAGTTTTACTTGCTAACAACCTGAGCACTTCCCGCTTAACATTCACTCCATCAATACGATACGAGCCGGACAGGGCGAATGTCCTGATATACCGCTCGTTGACATGGCTTCCGCCGAACAGGCATACAAAAACACTTTGGAGTAGATGATGAAAAAATTAGAAGATACAGGTTTGTTGGTTGCTCGTATTCTGATGCCAATCCTGTTTATCGTGGCAGGCTACGGCAAAATGGGTGACGCCTACGCCGGTACCCAACAGTACATGCAATCGATGGGCGTGCCTGGCTTCTTGCTGCCGCTGACCATCCTGCTGGAATTTGGCGGCGGTCTGGCGATCCTGTTCGGTTTCCTGACCCGCACCGTGGCGCTGTTCACCGCCGGTTTCACCATCCTGACCGCGCTGCTGTTCCACACTGATTTTGCGAACGAAGTAAACCAGCTGATGTTCATGAAAAACCTGACCATCGCCGGCGGCTTCATCGTGTTGGCGGTCGCAGGCCCGGGCGGCTTCAGCATCGACCGTCTTCTGAACAAAAAATGGTAATCTAAACTGTCATTCAGGGCCCGGCATGCCGGGCCTTGTCGTTTTTTAACTCGGACACCAAGGAGATTCCCATGGGACAACTCGTCGATGGCGTTTGGCAAGACATCTGGTATGACACCAAATCTACCGGCGGCCGTTTCAAACGTTCAACCGCTCAGTTTCGCAATTGGGTGACCGCCGACGGTCAGCCGGGCGAACACGGCGTGGGCGGCTTCCAGGCCGAAGCGGGCCGTTATCACCTTTATGTTTCTCTCGCCTGCCCCTGGGCGCATCGCACGCTGCTGATGCGCAAACTGAAAGGGCTGGAGCAGATCATTCCGGTCTCGGTGGTGCACCCGCTGATGCTGGAAAACGGCTGGACCTTCGGCCAGGATTTTCCTGAAACCACCGGCGATCCGCTGTATCACGCCGACTTCCTGTACCAGATCTACCTGCGGGCCGATCCGCACTACAGCGGGCGCGTGACCGTACCGGTGCTGTGGGATAAACAGCGGCAAACCATCGTCAGCAACGAGTCCGCCGACATCATCCGCATGTTCAACAGCGCGTTTGACGGCGTCGGCGCTCGGGCAGGCGACTACTACCCGACCGCGCTGCGCGGCAAGATCGATGAGCTGAACGGTTGGATTTACGATCAAGTGAACAACGGCGTGTACAAGGCCGGTTTTGCCACCAGCCAGGAAGCCTATGACGAAGCGGTCAACGGGGTATTCAACGCGCTGGAACGCCTGGAGCAGATCCTGGGGCAGCATCGTTACCTGACCGGCGATCGGCTGACCGAAGCCGATCTGCGTCTGTGGACCACGCTGGTGCGTTTCGATCCGGTGTACGTCACCCACTTCAAGTGCGACAAACACCGCATCAGCGACTACCTCAATCTGTACGGCTTCCTGCGCGACATCTACCAGATGCCAGGCATCGCCGAGACGGTCAGCCTGCCGCACATCCGCAACCACTACTACCGCAGCCACGCCACCATCAACCCGCACGGCATCATTTCCATCGGGCCGGCGCAGGATCTGGACGAGCCGCACGGCCGCGACCAGCGCTTCGGTTAAGGCGAAAAAAATCCCCTTGCCGCCCGGCAAGGGGATGTCATCCAACCGACGTTAACGCTGCGCGAACAGGCGCGGAATCTCACGCAGGAACCAGGCTTTCGCCTCCCCCATGCTGTCGCGCCGCCAGGCCATGATGATGTCGGCTTCGCGGCTGTATTCCGGCCCGACCACGCGCAGCCGCCCGGCTTCGATATCTTTCTCCACCATCGGATACGGCATGGTCGCCACCCCCAACCCGGCCAGCAGCGCCAGGCGCTTGTCTTCAATGGTGCTCACCGTCAGGCGCTGTTGCTTGTCCAGCAGCTGTACGGTCAATACCGGGCGCTCACGGGCGGTGTCGGCCACCGCAATGCCGCGGTACTTCACGCGGGTCACTTCGGAAAGCGGCTCCGGCTCCAGGTGGATCGGGTGATCCGGCGCGGCGACATAAACGCTCATCACCTTATACAGTTTGCGGGTGTTGATCTCCGACGACGCGCGGAAATGCATGTCCGGCGCGATCACGATGTCGGCTCGCCCCTGCTCCAGCCGCTCCCAGGCGCCCGCCAGCACCTCGGTGAAAATGGACACCTGGGTGTTGGCCTTCAGCGCCAGCTTGTCGACCAGCGGGAACAGCAGGCTCGGCGGCGACAGCGCTTCACTGACGATAGTCAGGTGAGTTTCCCAACCGCGCGCCAACGCTTCGGCGTCGGTAGTCAGCTTATCGGCCGCCTCCAGCAGCACCCGACCGCGTTCCAGCAACATGCGCCCCACGTTGGTGAACTTGGTGCGGTGGCCCGAACGGTCGAACAGCACCACGTCCAATTCTTCTTCCAATTTTTGCATGGTGTAGCTGAGTGCCGACGGCACCCGGCCCAATTCGTCGGCGGCCGCGGCGAAGCTGCCGCGCCGGTCGATTGCATCCATCACCCTTAGTGCCTCAAGCGTGAGCGCCCGATCTCTGGCCATCGCATCCCTCTGTCAGGAAATTTGAATATGCCGACCAGATTAACTGGCTAACAATCCGACGTCCAGATGCTTACCATTTGGATAATGAATTTAGAGAGCCGATTGCCATGATTACATGCAGAACAGCACAACAATGCGGGCAAGCTGACTTTGGTTGGCTGCAGGCTCGCTACACCTTTTCCTTTGGTCACTACTTCGATCCCAAACTGATGGGCTACGCGTCGCTGCGGGTGCTGAATCAGGAGGTGCTGGCGCCGGGCGCGTCGTTCCAGCCGCGCACCTATCCCAACGTGGATATCCTGAACCTGATCCTGCAGGGCGAGGCGGAATACCGCGACAGCGACGGCAACACCACGCGCGTTAAAGCCGGCGAAGCGTTGCTGTTGGCCACCCACCCGGGCCTGAGCTACAGCGAGCAGAACGTCAGCAGTGATACGCCGCTCACCCGCCTGCAGCTGTGGCTGGACGCCTGCCCGGAACGCAGCAACGAACGGGTGCAGCGCCTGGCGCTGCCGGCGGCGGGCAACCTGCTGTTGGCTTCGCCGGACGGCGCGCAGGGCAGCCTGCAGCTGCGTCAACAGGTCTGGATCCATCATCTCGATCTGCAGCCGGGCGAAGAACAAACGCTGACGATTAACGGGCCGCGCGCTTATCTGCAGTCGATACACGGCACCATCGCCGCCACCGGCGAGCGCCACGAGGAACAACGCCTGACCTGCGGCGACGGCGCCTTCGTGCGCGAGGAGAATCGCCTGACGGTCCGCGCCGAGACGCCGCTGCGCGCGCTGCTGATTGATCTGCCGGTGTAAGCCGGCCGGAAAACGAAAAACCCCGCGCAACTGACGTTGCGCGGGGTTTTCTTTTGTCGAGGGAGTTGACCGGTAAGCCGGGTTCTGTCGTGGACAGTCATTCCTCTAGGCCAGCAATCGCTCACTGGCTCAAGCAGCCTACCCGGGTTCAGTACGGGCCGTACCATGTGAACCCCTATTTGGCCTTGCTCCGGGTGGAGTTTACCGTGCCACGAACTGTTGCCAGCCGCGCGGTGCGCTCTTACCGCACCCTTTCACCCTTACCTGATCCCGCTTGCGCGGGCCATCGGCGGTTTGCTCTCTGTTGCACTAGTCGTAGGCTTGCGCCTCCCAGGCGTTACCTGGCACCCTGCCCTATGGAGCCCGGACTTTCCTCCCCTCCATCTGTCTCCCCGAAGAGGACGGCAATGAAGCGGCGACTGTCTGGTCAACTCCGGCGCGGATAGTAGCGTCGCGGCGGCGGCAGGTCAACCGCTTTACGGCTGTTGTTGCTCCAGCGCGTGCTTATACAGCGCATTTTTCTTCACGCCGTGGATTTCCGCCGCCAGCGCCGCCGCCTTTTTCAACGGCAACTCTTTTTGCAGCAGCGCCAGCGTGCGCAGCGCCTCAAGCGGCAGCGCATCCTCCTGCGCCTTGTGGCCTTCGACGATCAGCACCATTTCGCCGCGGCGGCGCACTTCATCTTCCTGCACCCACGCCAGCAGCTCGCCCACCGGCGCGCCGTGGATAGATTCCCAGGTTTTGGTCAGCTCGCGCGCCAGCACGACATAACGCTGCGGGCCCCAAACGGTGACCATGTCCTGCAGACTTTCCAACAGGCGGTGAGTGGATTCGTAGAAAATCAGCGTGCGCGGTTCCTCCGCCAGCGCCATCAGCGTATCCTTGCGCCCCTTGGTTTTCGCCGGCAGAAAACCTTCGTAGCAGAAACGGTCGGAAGCGACGCCCGCGGCGCACAGCGCGGTAGTGGCGGCGCAGGCGCCCGGCAGCGGCACCACGCGAATGCCGGCCTCGCGGCAGCGGCGCACCAGGTGATAGCCGGGATCGTTGATCAGCGGCGTGCCGGCGTCGGACACCAGCGCGATGCTCTGGCCTTCCTGCAGTTTCGCCAGCAGCTGATCGGCCTTTTGCTGTTCGTTGTGATCGTGCAGCGCGAACAGACGCGCGTTGATCGCGAAGTGTTGCAGCAGCAATCCGGTATGGCGCGTGTCTTCCGCCGCGATCAGATCAACGCTTTTCAGTACCTCTAACGCGCGGTGGGTAATATCGCCCAGATTGCCGATTGGGGTGGGCACCACATACAGCGTTGATGCAGAAATGACTGATTGTTGGTGTTGATTCATTGTTTCATCCGGGTTGCCGATTTAATATTGAGCATCTTGAAAAAAACATCACTGGATACAGTATGCTTTCCTCAACATTCGTTCGTACCAAAGCAGGGCGTTCCAAGCCTGTCCGACTTACCGCAGTCATCGCGGCCGCCCTTTTCCTGGCAGGCTGTCCGAGTCGGGCCCCGCAAACGCCGCCCGCCAATATACAGGACGAAGCGAGCGCCAGCTCCGATTACTACCTGCAGCAGTTGCAGCAAAGCAGCGATGATAACAAGGCTGACTGGCAATTACTTGCTATTCGCGCCTTGCTGCGTGAAGGAAAACTGCCGCAGGCCGGCGACCAGTTGAATCAGCTGCCGAAAAACCTCAGCGGCGCACAGCAGACCGAACGCCAGTTGCTGACCGCCGAACTGCAGATCGCCAACAAGAGCTACGTCAGCGCCCGCAGCACGCTGGGCCACCTGGACAGCGGTGCGCTGTCGCCGAATCAAAAGGTGCGTTACTACCAGGCGCAGATCGCCGCCAACCAGGGCAAAGCATCGCTGCCGCTGATCCGCGCCTATATCGCCCAGGAGCCGTTGCTGACCGGCAAGGCGCACCAGGACAATCTGGATCAAACCTGGCAGGCCCTGCTGCAGCTGACGCCGCAGGAGATGAACAGCCTGGTGATCAACGCCGACGAGAACGTGCTGCAAGGCTGGCTGGATCTGCTGCGCGTCTATCAGGACAACAAGCAGGATCCCGATCTGTTGAAGGCCGGCATCAAAGACTGGCAGAACCGTTATCCGAAGAACCCGGCGGCCAAAACGCTGCCGGCTCGCCTGAATCAGGTGCTGAACTTCACCCAGGCCTCCACCTCGAAAATCGCCCTGCTGCTGCCGTTGAACGGCCAGGCGAAAGTGTTCGCCGACGCCATCCAGCAAGGGTTCGAAGCGGCGAAAAACGGCGGTTCCCTGCCGGCGCCGCAGCCTCAAGCCGCGCAACCGGCCGGCGCGCCGGCCCAAACGGCGCCGGCCGCTGCCGGTGATATCAACGCCAACGGCGCGGTCAGCCCTTCGGCGCAAGAGAGCCAGCCGGCCGTGACCGCCGCGCAACCCGCTGCGCCGTCCAGCGCGCCGATAACGCCGCTGCAGGCCGCTAATGCGCAGGTCAAAGTGTACGACACCACCAGCCAGCCGCTGGCCGCCTTGCTGAGCCAGGCGCAGCAGGATGGCGCCACTCTGGTGGTCGGGCCGCTGCTGAAAGAGAACGTCGATCAGCTGTCCGCCAGCACCACCACGCTGAACGTGCTGGCGCTCAACCAGCCCGAAACGCCGAAGGACAATCTGAACATCTGTTACTTCGCCCTGTCGCCGGAAGATGAAGCGCGCGACGCCGCCCGCCACATCTGGGAACAACAGAAACGTCAACCGCTGCTGCTGGTGCCGCGCGGCGCCTTCGGCGATCGCGTCGCCAAGGCCTTTAACCAGGAATGGCAGAAGCAAGGCGGACAAACCGTGCTGCGTCAGGACATCGGCTCCGCCGGTGAACTGCGCCAGATGGTGAACAGCGGCGGCATCCGCATGACCGGCACGCCGATGTCGAGCGCCCCGGCGCCGCAGAGCGTGACCATCGCCGGGCTGACCATTCCGGCGCCGCCGAGCGACGTGCCCGCCGCTACCGGCGGCAGCGTCGACGCGGTGTATATCGTCGCTACCCAGTCCCAGCTGACGCTGATCAAACCGATGATCGACATGGCCACCAGCTCGCGCGGCAAACCGGCGATGTACGCCAGCTCGCGCAGCTACCAGGCCGGCGCCGGCCCGGACTTCCGTCTGGAAATGGAAGGTCTGCAGTTCAGCGATATCCCTCTGCTGGCGGGCTCAAACCCTCAGCTGTTGCAGCAAGCCAGCGCGCGTTTCCGCAACGATTACTCGCTGGTGCGCCTGTATGCGATGGGGATGGATGCCTGGACATTGGCCAACCACTTTGCTGAAATGCGCCAGCTGCCGGGCTTCCAGGTTTCCGGCACCACCGGCACGCTGAGCGCGTCGCCGAACTGCGTGATCAACCGCAAGCTGCCTTGGCTGCAATATCGTCAGGGTACGGTCGTGCCGGTCTCTTGAACCCACGCGCCGCCGGGGCGGGCTATGAGTTACTGGCCCGCCGTCATCTGGAACGCGCCGGGCTCACCTTCTGCGCCGCCAACGTTGCGGTGCGCGGCGGCGAGCTCGACCTCATCATGCGCGACGGCGCCACCTGGGTGTTCGTCGAAGTGCGCTACCGCCGCAACGACGCCTTCGGCGGCGCGGCCGCCAGCGTTACCTCTCGCAAACAACAGCGGTTGCTGCACGCCGCCGCCGTCTGGCTGGCGGGGCGCGGCGCCAGTTTTGACACATCATCTTGCCGTTTTGATGTTTTGGCCATTACCGGTAGCCAGTTAGAATGGATACCCAACGCCTTCAATGCGGATTAATTGGGGTTTTGCGGCGCAGACCGGCCCTTTGACTTAGTGGATTAATACAACGTGCTGGATAGAATTAAAGTCTGTTTTACCGAAAGCATCCAAACCCAGATCGCGGCGGCGGAAGCGTTACCTGACGCCATTTCCCGCGCTGCGATGACGCTGGTTCAATCCTTACTCAACGGCAACAAAATCCTGTGCTGCGGCAACGGCACCTCGGCGGCCAACGCACAGCACTTCGCCGCCAGCATGATCAACCGTTTTGAAACCGAGCGCCCCAGCCTGCCGGCCATCGCCCTCAACGCCGACAACGTGGTGCTGACCGCGATCAGCAACGATCGCCTGCACGACGAAGTGTACGCCAAGCAGGTGCGCGCGCTCGGGCACACCGGCGACGTGCTGCTGGCGATTTCCACCCGCGGCAACAGCCGTGATATTGTGAAAGCGGTCGAGGCGGCCGTCACGCGCGATATGACCATCGTCGCGCTCACCGGTTACGACGGCGGCGAGCTGGCCGGGTTGCTCGGCCAACAGGATGTCGAGATCCGCATCCCGTCGCACCGCAGTTCGCGCATTCAGGAAATGCATATGCTGACCGTAAACTGCCTGTGCGACCTGATAGACAATACGTTATTCCCCCACCAGGACGATTAAGGAACTGAGATGAAGCTAAAAGCCACATTTGCAGTGCTGTCCAGCGCCCTGCTGTTGCAAGGCTGTATCGCCGGCGTCGTCGTCGGCAGTGCGGCCGTCGCCACCAAAACCGCCACCGACCCGCGCAGCGTAGGGACCCAGGTGGATGACGGCACGCTGGAAGCCAGGGTAGAAAGCGCCCTGAGCAAAGACCAGCAGTTGAAGAAAGAGGCCCGGGTGGTCGCCACCGCCTATCAGGGCAAGGTGCTGTTGACCGGCCAGTCGCCTAACGCCGATCTCACCGCGCGCGCCAAGCAGATCGCCATGGGCGTGGAAGGCACGACCGAAGTGTATAACGAAATCCGTCAGGGCACGCCGGTCAGCCTGAGCACCGCGTCCTCCGACACCTGGATCACCACCAAAGTGCGTTCGCAGCTGTTGACCAGCGATACGGTGAAATCGTCCAACGTGAAAGTCACCACCGAAAACGGCGAAGTGTTCTTGCTGGGCCTGGTCACACAGCAGGAAGGGCAGTCGGCGGCGCAGATCGCCAGCCAGGTCAGCGGCGTGAAGCACGTCACCACCGCCTTTACCTATGTGAAATGATCCTTCAGGCAAGGGGGCTTCCCCTTGCCGCTTTTCTGTACGCTTCCCGCTGTTTTACCCTGGTTTAATGAGCCGCGTTTAAAGTAATCTCTCACTTCATTACGGATAAAATTCAAATGGACAGAATTTTAATCGGTTTTCTCACTGCCGTTTCTTTATTCACCGCCGGAGTTTCCGCCGCCAATCCCACTCAGGATACGCCCCGCGCCGAACATGCCCCGCCCCCGATGACCGGTCAAACCGTTGCTACTCAAGGCGCGATCACGGTCGACCAGGTAAAAATCAATTATCAGGCGCAAACCGGGGTGCTGGAATTGAGTAAAGAGGATCCGGAAGATCCCGTGACCGGCATGTTCTATGTTGCGTATTTCAAAAAGAATGAGAATAAGAACGAAAGCAGGCCGATTACCTTTATCTACAACGGCGGGCCGGGCTCCGCCTCGCTGTGGCTGCATATGGGGGCGCTGGGGCCTAAACGGGTTATCGCTACTCAGCCAGAGAAAACACAGCTGGCGCCTTACCAACTCACCGATAACCAATACAGTCTGCTCAACGTCAGCGATCTGGTGTTTATCGATGCCCCCGGAACGGGTTACAGCCGCTTTTCCAGCAGTGCCGCCAGCCAGCCGGAGAGAGCGCAGCAAAAAGCACAGAGTGCCAGCAACGTCTATGGCGTCAACGGTGATGCTCAGGCTTTTTCTCAATTTATCGTTCAGTTTTTAACGCATTACCAACGCTGGAACTCACCTAAATATTTATTGGGTGAAAGCTACGGCACTACCCGCTCGGTGGTATTGGCCGAGACGCTAAAAAATCAGAATATCGATCTTAACGGTATTATCCTGATGTCGCAGTTTCTGAACTACGACAATAACGTCGACGATCCCAATCAAAACCCCGGCGTCGATCAACCTTACTATCTGGCGCTCCCAACCTACGCAGCCAGCGCATGGTACCACCAGCGGCTGCCGGGCAAACACCAGAGCCTGAAAACCCTGTTAGACCAGGCCGAGCAGTTTGCGCTGGGGACTTATGCCCCAGCCTTGCTGCAAGGTACCAATCTGCCTGAAAAAGATCGCCAAACGCTCGCCGAGCAGCTTTACCAATTTACCGGCATTCCGGCCGATTATTGGCTCAAGGCCAATTTGCGCCTGAGTGGACCGGTCTTCGCCAAGCAACTGTTGCGCAGCCAAGACGAGACCATTGGCAGAATCGATACCCGCTATCGTGGGCCGTCGCTGGATAATATCGCTGAAACGTCCAACTACGATCCCAACGTCAGTGCAATTACTTCCGCCTACGTCGCGCAATTCCACGATTATCTTGGCAAAACGCTGCATTTTAGCGCCGACCAAAACTATCGCGCATTTTCCAATGAGGTCTATGACTGGAACATGTCCAGCAACAGCCGGGACAGATCATTTAACGTGTTGCCGAACCTGTCGCGAGTGATGAAAATGACTCCGACAATGAGAGTGATGGTGATTGGCGGGGTTTACGACCTGGCCACCCCTTACTTCGTCGCCAAATATGAGATGAGCCATCTGCCCGTGTCGCCCAAATTACGCGACAATATCCGTTTCTATTGGTATGACACCGGGCATATGCCGTACGTGGATGAACTATCGCTTAAAAAGATGCACGCGGATTTAACTGCATTTATCAGCGAAAAGCCCTGATGCGGCATTAGCCACCGAAGAGAGGGATACCTTGCCCGAAAGCAGGGTATCGCTTGGTTAATCCAGCTTGTTCTCTTTCAGGAAACCTTCCCCACCCAACTGGCGCATTTGGCGCATAATCCACTGCTGTCGCTGCGCCACATAACCGGACGGCGCATCGGCCCTGAAGCGATGCGGATTCGGCAATACCGCCGCCAGCAGCGCCGCTTCGGCCGCGGTCAGGCGCTTGGCCGGCTTATGGAAAAAGCGCTGTGAAGCCTCTTCCACGCCGAACACCCCGTCGCCGAACTCCACGATGTTCAGATACACCGTCAGAATACGCCGCTTGGTCCACACCAGCTCGATGCCCGACGTCAGCCCGGCCTCCAATCCTTTGCGCAGCCAGCTGCGGCCATCCCACAAAAACAGGTTCTTGGCGGTCTGCTGCGACAGCGTGGACGCGCCGCGAATGCGCGTCGGGCGCTTCTCGTTGTGACTGAGCGCCTTTTCAATGGCCGCCACATCGAAGCCCCAATGGTCTGGAAACTTCTGATCTTCCGCCGCCATCACCGCCAGCGCCATCTGCGGCGAAATGTCGTCCATCGACACCCAGTCCGAATGAGCGACGTAGCCGAAGTCGCCGCTCAGCCAGGCGCCGACCTGCCGCTCCACCATCACGGCGGAAAACGGCACCGGCAGGAAGGCGAAGGCCACAATGCCCAACACCCACAGGCCGATAATCGCGATGACGCCGCGTTTCAGCCAATACCACGGACGCAGCCGCCGCCATCCGCCGACCGATTTACTCATTCAGCCAGTTCCAGCACCCGCGCCACCAGTTTATCGATGCCGACGGCCGCCTGCGCGATCGACGGCGCCAGCATATAGGCTGGCGTGGTCACGATCTTGTGCTCGCTGTCCACCACGATGTCGTCCACCGGGCAAATCACCGGCTCGCCGCCCATGGCGTCAATCACTTCTCCCAGGTCGGGATCGTTGCCAATGGTCAGCCGCGCTTGTTGATCGAGCAGCTTCGGCAACAGCGCCGGTGCGATGCACATCAGGCCAATTGGTTTGTTGGCCTTATGCATCTCGCGCGTCAGACGTGCCAACGCTTCATCGACCCAACATTCCGCGCCGGCCTCGGCGAAATTGCTGAGATTCTTGGCGGCGCCAAAGCCGCCGGGCACAATCAGCGCATCCAGCTGCGCGGCCTCGGCCAGCGCCAACGGCTGCACTGCGCCGCGGGCAATGCGCGCCGATTCAATCAGGACGTTGCGCGATTCCGCCATCTCTTCACCAGATAAGTGATTAATAACATGGCGTTGCGGTTTATCAGGCGCAAAACACACCGCCTGCGCGCCGGCACGGTCCAGCGCCAGCAGCGTCAGCACCGCTTCGTGGATCTCCGTACCGTCATAAACGCCGCTGCCGCTGAGGACTACACCCACCTTTTTCATCACTCTTCCTCCTGTCGCTGCTGTCAACTGGTTCGTGCTCGGAGTTGACAAACACTAATCTACATCACACATTTTAATGAATCTTCTAACAAGAGCGCTTACATTTGCTATGTTGTTGGCTGTATGATGTTTAGGAATTCGCTACAACCTGCTCGACCAGAACACTGAAACCAATACGCAGGTTCACAATTTCCCTGGTGTTGGCGCAATATTCGCGCACCCCGGCTCACGTCGGGGTCATTTTTTTTCAGCGTTCTCTACCCAAGCCCGCAGTACCTGCACGTCGTTGCGCCACTCTTGCTTCAGCTCATCTACCCAGTCCTGCACGTTATCCCACCAAGCCGGCAGCGTCGGCGTTTGAATCTGTTGCGCCAACTGCTGCAGGTGACGCAGGCCGACCGAACCGGCGGCGCCCTTGATCTTGTGCCCTTCCTCGGTGATGCCTTTCTGATCGCGCGCCGTCATGTTGGAATCCAGCACCGCCAGATAACCCGGCATCATCTGTTCGAACATCTCCAGACTTTGATGGATCAACTGCGGGCCAACCAGGTCCATGTACTGCTCCAGCATCGCGGTATCGAGTAACGACTCATTAATCTGCATCGCCTTGTGCTCCGTTTTCTTAGAAGTGTGAGAAGGTTGATGATCCCAATAGTGTTTGATGACCTTGGTCAGCGCCGGCACCGACAGCGGCTTGCTCAGCACATCGTCCATGCCCGCCTCGAGATACTCTTTTTTGTCTTTCAGCACGTTGGCGGTCAGAGCCACCAACGGCGGCAGCGCCTGTCCGGCGTAACGCTCGCGCAGCGCCCGGGCGATATCCAACCCGGTCATGTCCGGCAGTTGGATGTCCAGCAGCACCAGATCGAACTCGTCCGGATCGAACATCGCCAGCGCGTCATGGCCGTTCATCGCCACCTCGACGCTGTTGCCCAGCTTCTCCAGCACCGAGCGCGCCACGATCACGTTCAGTTCGATATCTTCCACCAGCAGGATGTGCAGCGCCGGCAACGGCAGCTCCTCTTCCTCCGGCGCCGCGCTGACGGCTTCCTGCACCGCCGGCGCCTTGATGGTCAAAGTGAAGCAAGAACCGTGCCCTTGTTCGCTGCGCACGGTAATGTCGCCGCCCATGCTCTGCGCCAGCCGTTTGGAGACCGCCAGCCCGATGCCGGTGCCGGTGGCCGGACGGCCGCCGCGCTGATCTTTCACCTGATAATACATGGCGAAGATCTTGTCCTGCTCGTCCTGCGGGATGCCCATGCCCGAGTCTTCCACTTCGAACACCAGCTTCTCCTGCGCCTCGCGCCGCACGCGCACCACAATTTGCCCCTGCTGGGTAAATTTCACCGCGTTGCCGATCAGATTCCACAAGATCTGCCGCAGGCGCGTGCCGTCGGTCACGATCTGCTGCGGCAGCGGCGTCTGCGGCTCCATGATGAACTGCAGCCCTTTCGGCTGCGCCAGCAGGCCCGAGAGGTTCTCCAGATCCGCCAGGAAACCGGTGAAGTCCACCGGCTGGTTGTCGAGCTGCACCTTGCGCCGCTCGAGCTTGTCCATTTCGATAATGTCGTTGAAGATATTGCCGAGGGTGATGGCGCTGACGTGAATGGTCTTCAGGTATTTCAGTTGCTCGTCGTTCAGCTCGGTATCAAGCAAAATGCGGCTCAGGCCGACGATGCCGTTAAGCGGCGTACGCAGCTCGTGGCTGATCGTGGAGATAAAGGTGGTCTTCTCCCTGCTGGCGTTCTCCAGCGCGTCCTGGTAGCGCTTACGCTCGGTAATATCGCGGCCGAAGCCCATCAGCCCGTGGCGTTTGCCCACCCGGTCGTAAAACGGGACCTTGCGCAGCTCGAAACAGGCCTTGCGGCCGTCGGGATACACCAGCCATTGTTCGTAGGTCAGCGAAACGTTGTGGCGGAACACCTTCTCGTCGGTCTCAATGACCTTTTCGGCGATCTCCTGGCCGTAGACGTCGAACGGCGTCAGGCCGATCAGCTGTTTCTCGCTCTTGCCGGTCAGCAGTTCCATCGCGCGGTTACAGCCGGAAAACTCTTTGTCTTCGTTGCGGTAGTAGACCAAATCCGGCGAGGCATCGAGGAAGGAACGCAGCAGCGCCGATTGCTGGCCCAGCTCAATCTGCGCCTGCTCGCGCTGCTCCATCTCTTCCGTCAGCTTTTCCATCACCTGCAGGCGCTCTTCTTCCGCTTTGATACGGTCGGCGATCTCCTGATTCAGCTGGCTGATATTGTCTTTGAGCTGCTGATTAAGCTCCAGATCGCGGTGGCGCATCTCTTCCAGCTTGTCCACCAGCCGCGCCAGCCGTTGGCGCGACTCTTCCAGCTGTTCCACTACCACCGAGAGAAAGTAGACCGCCCACGGGGTGATCAACAGACCGAAGAAGATTGAACGCACCACGTCGATGCTTTCCACTTCGCCGCGCAGCAGCATGGTCACCGCCATCTGCACCACCATCGCCAGCACCACCAGCGCCGAGGCCAGCAGCAGCGAGAAGCGCACCAACCCCAGTTTCACCATTAAATCAACGTAGTACTGGGCCAACACCCGGATTTGCTTCATAGCGGCTCCCATCAGACACAATCTTTTGAATCATACCGTAAAACCGCGATGAGATAAGGCGGCAAACGCCGAAGTGTGGCAAAGATTGCACTTCAGAGCGGCATTCCGGGGCGGTAGCGCCGCTTTTCATCCAGCGCGCTGCCCTGCCCGCCGTATTGCTGCAGATAAGCACCGACCGCCTGCATGCCGCTCCAGCGGTTTTCGCACCACAGCGGCGCCAGCAGCGTCGGCCGACGGGCGCTGGCGGAAAGACGGTGGTACACCACCCCGCCCGGTGTATGGCGGACCATCTCCCCGGCGCTGGCGGCGTAGTCCTCCAACGCCAGTTCGGGCAACCGCCCGGCATGCCACGCCCGCGCCAGGGTACTGCCGGTGACGACGTGCAGCGGATGCAGTTTGATGCCATCCACGCCGGTCTCCGTCACCCGCTGCAGCGTGAGCAGATGATCGCGCTGAGTTTCTCCCGGCAGCCCGACGATCAGATGGCAGCACACCTTCAGCCCGCGCTGCCGGGCCAGTCGCGCAGTCTGCTGATAACAGCGAAAATCATGGCCGCGGTTGATGCGCTTCAGCGTTTTATCGTGCGCCGTCTGCAACCCCAGCTCCAGCCACACTTCATAGCCTTGCTCGCGGTATCCCGTCAGCAGATCCAGCGCGGCGGGCGGCACGCAGTCCGGCCGGGTGCCGACGCACAGGCCGACCATGGCGCTCTGCGCCAACGCCTGCCGATACATCGTCTCCAGCCGTTCAACCTCCGCATAGGTGCTGGTATAGGCCTGGAAATAGGCCAGATAGCGCCGCGCCCGATCGGCCCGCGCGGCCTGCTGCGCCAGCTGTTCGGTAATGCTCTGGCGTTGCATCGCTTCATCGGCGAACGAGGCGACATTGCAGAACGTACAGCCGCCGCGCCCCAACGTGCCGTCGCGGTTAGGGCAGCTGAATCCGCCGTGCAGCGTGAGTTTATGGATCTTTTCGCCATAGCGGCGCTGGAGATCCGCGCCAAACATATTGACTAATTGCGGCAACTGCATAATCTTGGTGGTTCTCTGTGTTCAAAGCCGCGATGCTAATAAGAAACGGTTTTTCCCGCGATGACAGAGATCAACGCTTTCCCCGCAAGGCGCCATCAGGCATAACTATTCATCATAAACGCAAATCAATTCACTCTAATTCTGATGAATTATTCTAATCGTCACGCAACCGTTAACGGCAATATGACAACACGGTGAAAAATAGTCATAAACATCAGCTAAGCAATATCTTATAGAATAAAATTCTGGCATTACCCCCCGCACTAGCATGGTGCAGAGATTAAGAGGTTGCACTATAGTGAGACAGCTCACACTTCTGCAGGGATCGGCGTTGCCCCACGATAGTGCAAAAATGCATTAAATTACTTATTTATCAAATAAATAAACATCATTAATTCGATAAGAATCTATCTTAAGCCCACATTTGACCTGCGAATTCTTTCTCGCTAAGTTGGAAGTCCGCTGGAAGCTTTCTGGACGGGCAAACGTCTCGTCATATTTATGCAGTAATTGAAGACTCCCTCTTAAAACAAGTCCTATACCACTTGTGAGACCGTCACGAGAGGCCATTGATGGAGGGCGGAAAAGCAGATTGGCGGGGTTAACTTGCTGATTGGACTTCTGCCTGAAATTGGGAAGCCCCCTCGCAGTAGGTTGTGAGAGTCACGCAGAGCCTGGGGAGGTTCACGATATGTTGTACGATAAATCCCAAGAGAGGGACAACTGTGGTTTCGGCCTGATCGCCCATATAGAAGGCGAACCTAGCCACAAGGTGGTGCGCACCGCCATTCACGCGCTGGCCCGCATGCAGCACCGCGGCGCGATCCTCGCCGACGGCAAGACCGGCGACGGCTGCGGCCTGTTGCTGCAAAAACCCGATCGTTTCTTCCGCATGGTGGCGGAAGAGCGCGGCTGGCGTTTGGCCAAGAACTACGCCGTCGGCATGATGTTCCTCAGCCAGAATGAAGAGGAAGCGCGCCTCAGCCGCCGCATCGTGGAAGAAGAGCTGCAAAACGAAACGCTGTCGATCGTCGGCTGGCGCGAAGTGCCGACCAACCCGGACGTGCTGGGTGAAATCGCCCTCTCCTCCCTGCCGCGCATCGAGCAAATCTTCGTTAACGCCCCGGCCGGCTGGCGCCCGCGTGATATGGAGCGCCGCCTGTTCGTGGCGCGTCGCCGCATCGAGAAACGCGTGCAGGACGACAGTTTCTACGTCTGCAGCTTCTCTAACCTAGTGACGATCTATAAAGGCCTGTGCATGCCTGCGGATCTGCCGCGCTTCTATCTCGATCTGGCGGACCTGCGCCTGGAGTCGGCCATTTGCCTGTTCCACCAGCGCTTCTCCACCAACACCGTGCCGCGCTGGCCGCTGGCGCAGCCGTTCCGCTATCTGGCGCACAACGGCGAAATCAACACCATCACCGGCAACCGCCAGTGGGCGCGCGCCCGTACCTATAAATTCCAAACGCCGCTGATCCCGGATCTGCAGGCCGCCGCGCCGTTCGTCAACGAAACCGGCTCCGACTCCAGTTCGCTGGACAACATGCTGGAGCTGCTGCTGGCGGGCGGGATGGATCTCATCCGCGCCATGCGCCTGCTGGTGCCGCCGGCCTGGCAGAACAACCCGGACATGGACGGCGATCTGCGCGCCTTCTTCGACTTCAACTCGATGCACATGGAGCCGTGGGACGGCCCGGCCGGCATCGTGATGTCCGACGGCCGCTACGCCGCCTGTAACCTCGATCGCAACGGCCTGCGCCCGGCGCGCTACGTGATCACCAAAGACAAGCTGATCACCTGCGCCTCCGAAGTCGGCATCTGGGATTACCAGCCGGATGAAGTGGTGGAAAAAGGCCGCGTCGGCCCCGGCGAGCTGATGGTGATCGACACCCGCAGCGGCCGCATCCTGCACTCGGCGGAAACCGACAACGATCTGAAAAGCCGCCACCCGTATAAAGAGTGGATGGAGAAAAACGTCAAACGCCTGGTGCCGTTCGAAGATCTGCCGGACGATCAGGTCGGCAGCCGCGAGCTCGACGACGCGCAGCTCGAAACCTATCAGAAACAGTTCGGCTACAGCAGTGAAGAGCTGGATCAGGTGATCCGCGTGCTGGGCGAAATTGGCCAGGAAGCCACCGGTTCGATGGGCGACGATACCCCGTTCGCCGTGCTCTCCAGCCGGCCGCGCATCGTTTACGACTATTTCCGCCAGCAGTTCGCGCAGGTCACCAATCCGCCGATCGATCCGCTGCGTGAAGCGCACGTCATGTCGCTGGCCACCAGCATCGGCCGCGAAATGAACGTGTTCTGCGAAGCCGAAGGCCAGGCGCACCGCCTGAGCTTCAAATCGCCGATCCTGCTGTACTCCGATTTCAAACAGCTCACCACGCTGGAAGGCGAATACTATCGCGCCGAGACCCTCGATCTGACCTTCGATCCGCAGCAGCAGGATCTGGAGCAGACCATTCGCGCCCTGTGCGACGAAGCGGAACGTAAGGTGCGCGAAGGCGCGGTGCTGTTGGTGCTGTCCGACCGCGCCATCGCGCCCGGCCGCCTGCCGGTGCCTGCTCCGATGGCAGTCGGCGCCGTGCAAACCCGCCTGGTGGAAAAAAGCCTGCGCTGCGACGCCAACCTGATCGTTGAAACCGCCAGCGCCCGCGATCCGCACCACTTCGCCGTACTGCTCGGCTTCGGCGCGACCGCCATCTATCCGTATCTGGCCTATGAAACCCTGGCCAAGCTGGTGGACAGCCAGGCGATCGACAAGAAATACCGCGACGTGATGCTGAACTACCGCAACGGCATCAACAAAGGTCTGTACAAGATCATGTCCAAGATGGGCATTTCGACCATCGCCTCTTACCGCTGCTCCAAGCTGTTCGAAGCGGTCGGCCTGCACCGCGATCTGGCGGATCTGTGCTTCCAGGGCGTGGTCAGCCGCATTGGCGGCGCCAGCTTCAGCGATTTCCAGCAGGATCTGCAGAACCTTTCCAAGCGCGCCTGGCTGAAACGCAAACCGCTGGAGCAAGGCGGCCTGCTGAAATTCGTGCACGGCGGCGAATACCACGCCTACAACCCGGACGTGGTGAACTCGCTGCAAAAAGCGGTACACAGCGGCGAGTACAGCGACTATCAGGCTTACGCCAAGCTGGTGAACGAGCGGCCGGTCGCCATGCTGCGCGATCTGCTGGCCATCACGCCGAAAGGCGAACCGATCCCGGTCGATCAGGTCGAACCGGCGGAATCGCTGTTCAAACGCTTCGACACGGCGGCGATGTCGATCGGCGCGCTGAGCCCGGAAGCGCACGAATCACTGGCGATCGCCATGAACGGCCTCGGCGGCTTCTCCAACTCCGGCGAAGGCGGCGAAGATCCGGCGCGCTACCGCACCAACAAGGTGTCGCGCATCAAACAGGTGGCCTCCGGCCGCTTCGGCGTAACGCCGGCCTACCTGGTGAACGCCGACGTGATCCAGATTAAGGTGGCGCAAGGCGCCAAGCCGGGCGAAGGTGGCCAGCTGCCGGGCGACAAAGTCACCCCGTACATCGCCAGACTGCGTTACTCGGTGCCGGGCGTGACGCTGATCTCCCCGCCGCCGCACCACGACATCTACTCGATCGAAGATCTGGCGCAGCTGATCTTCGATCTGAAGCAGGTCAACCCGAAGGCGGTGATCTCGGTGAAACTGGTGTCCGAGCCGGGCGTCGGCACCATCGCCACCGGCGTGGCGAAAGCCTATGCCGATCTGATCACCATCGCCGGTTACGACGGCGGCACCGGCGCCAGCCCGCTGTCCTCGGTGAAATATGCCGGCTGCCCATGGGAACTGGGCCTGGTGGAAACCCAGCAGGCGCTGGTGGCCAACGGTCTGCGCCACAAGATCCGCCTGCAGGTGGACGGCGGCCTGAAAACCGGCGTGGACATCGTCAAAGCGGCGATCCTGGGCGCGGAAAGCTTCGGCTTCGGCACCGGGCCGATGGTGGCGCTGGGCTGCAAATACCTGCGCATCTGCCACCTCAACAACTGCGCGACCGGCGTCGCGACGCAGGACGACAAGCTGCGCCGCGATCACTACCACGGCCTGCCGGAACGCGTGACGAATTACTTCCAGTTTATCGCGCGTGAAACCCGCGAGATCATGGCGCAACTGGGCGTGAGCCAGTTGGTGGATCTGATCGGCCGCACCGAGTTCCTGACCGAGCTGGACGGCATTTCCGCCAAGCAGAACAAGCTGGATCTGTCGCCGCTGCTGAAAACCGCCACGCCGCATCCGGGCAAAGCGGTGTACTGCACCGAAAGCAGCAACCCGGCGTTCGACAAGGGCCTGCTGAACAAAGAGCTGCTGGCGCAGGCGCAGCCGCATATCGAAGCGAAACAGGGTAAAACCTTCTACTTCGACATTCGCAACACTGACCGCTCCGTGGGCGCCATGCTGTCCGGCGCTATCGCCAACGTGCACGGCGATCAGGGCATGGCGGCCGATCCGATCAAGGCGCACTTCTCCGGCACCGCCGGGCAGAGCTTCGGCGTCTGGAACGCCGGCGGCGTCGAGCTGACCCTGACCGGCGACGCCAACGACTATGTCGGCAAAGGCATGGCCGGCGGCAGCATCGCGGTGCGTCCGCCGATCGGCTCCGCCTTCCGCAGCCATGAAGCCAGCATCGTCGGCAACACCTGCCTGTACGGCGCCACCGGCGGCAAGCTGTTCGCCGCCGGCCGCGCGGGCGAGCGTTTCGCGGTGCGCAACTCCGGCGCCATCACCGTGGTGGAAGGCATCGGCGACAACGGCTGCGAATACATGACCGGCGGCATCGTCTGCGTGCTGGGTAAAACCGGCATCAACTTCGGCGCCGGCATGACCGGCGGCTTCGCCTACGTGCTGGACGAAGACGGCGAGTTTCGCAAGCGCGTGAACCCGGAGCTGGTGGAAGTGCTGGATGTCGATCAGTTGGCGATCCATGAGGAGCATCTGCGCGGCCTGATCACCGAACACGTGCAGGCGACCGGCTCTTCCCGCGCGGAAGAGATCCTGGCCAACTGGCCGGAGTGGGCGCCGAAGTTCGCCCTGGTCAAACCGAAGTCCAGCGATGTCAAAGCGCTGTTGGGTCACCGTAGCCGTTCCGCAGCCGAGCTGCGGGTGCAGGCGCAGTAAGAGGTAGGTCATTAATGAGCCAGAACGTTTATCAATTTATCGACCTGCAGCGTGTTGATCCGCCTAAGAAACCGCTGAAGATCCGCAAAATCGAGTTCGTCGAGATCTACGAACCGTTTTCGGAAACCCAGGCCAAAGCCCAGGCGGACCGCTGTCTGTCCTGCGGCAACCCGTATTGCGAGTGGAAGTGCCCGGTGCACAACTACATCCCGAACTGGCTGAAGCTGGCCAACGAAGGCCGCATCATGGAAGCGGCGGACCTGGCGCATCAGACCAACAGCCTGCCGGAGGTGTGCGGCCGCGTATGCCCGCAGGATCGCCTGTGCGAAGGGTCTTGCACCCTGAACGACGAGTTCGGCGCGGTCACCATCGGCAATATCGAGCGTTACATCAGCGATAAGGCCATCGAAATGGGCTGGAAGCCGGACATGTCGCACGTGCAGCCGACCGGCAAGCGCGTGGCGATCGTCGGTGCCGGCCCCGCCGGGCTGGCCTGCGCTGACGTGCTGACCCGCAACGGCGTTAAGGCGGTGGTGTATGATCGTCATCCTGAGATCGGCGGTCTGCTGACCTTCGGCATCCCGGCCTTCAAGCTGGAAAAGGAAGTGATGGTCAAACGCCGCGGCATCTTCAGCGAGATGGGCATCGAGTTCCAGCTGAATACCGAAGTGGGCAAAGACGTCAGCATGGAGACTTTGCTGAGCGAGTACGATGCGGTGTTCCTCGGCGTCGGCACCTATCAATCGATGCGTGGCGGGCTGGAGAATGAGGATGCGCAGGGCGTGTACGACGCGCTGCCGTTCCTGATCGCCAACACCAAGCAGCTGATGGGGTATGAAACCGAGCAGCACGAGCCTTATGTCAGCATGGAAGGCAAACGGGTGGTGGTGCTGGGCGGCGGCGATACCGCCATGGACTGCGTGCGCACCTCGGTGCGTCAGGGCGCGACGCAGGTCACCTGCGCCTACCGCCGCGACGAGGCCAACATGCCGGGCTCCAAGCGCGAAGTGAAGAACGCCCGGGAAGAAGGGGTGGACTTCCAGTTCAACCTGCAGCCGCTGAGCATCGAACTGAACAGCGCCGGCCGCGTGGCCGGGGTGAAAATGGCGCGCACTCAGTTGGGTGCGCCGGATGCCAACGGCCGCCAGGCGGCGGAGCAGGTGCCGGGTTCCGAGCACGTGATCGACGCCGACGCGGTGGTGATGGCGTTCGGCTTCCGCCCACACCGCATGGACTGGCTGGCGGCGCACGACGTGCAGCTCGATAAACAGGGCCGCATCGTGGCGCCGGAAGGCAGCGACAACGCGTTCCAGACCAGCAACCCGAAAATCTTCGCCGGTGGCGACGCGGTCCGCGGCTCCGACCTGGTGGTGACGGCGATCGCCGAAGGCCGCAAAGCGGCAGACGGCATCATGAACTACCTGGAAGTGTAAACCTTCCGTACCGCCAAAGGCCCGGCACATTGCCGGGCCTTTGTTTTAACCGGCCACGCTTTGTAACAACCTCCCCCCTCCTCACTGCCTCAACGCGCTATAGTATTGAGTTAGCACCATTGCAGGGCGCGGCTGCGCCTGACACCGAGATAAGGATAGCGAACATGAAATGCTCCATTTCCCTGTTGGCCGGCGCACTGCTGGCCGTCAGTTTCAACGCCTCAGCCCTGGCGCTGGATTCGCAGGAGGTCGGTTACAATATCGAAGCGCGCGGCGCGCGGCCGGTCGTGGCGCAGTTGGGCAAGGCCGGGCAGTTCAGCGCCGTGGAAAACAGCATCCGGTTGGGGGACGACAACTGGATTGCCCTGGCGCCCAAGCTGGCCGGCGGCGGCAATGCCGGATTTACCGCCGGCATTAAATCTGCCCTCTCCGCCGCCCTGATCTACAACCCGGCGGCGGTATTGCAGGCGCTCAACAAAGGCAACGATCTGCCGCTCAATGACATCTGTACCGCGCCGCCGGAAGTGCAAGGCGACACCGCCATCACCAGCTTCCGTGAGCGCGCGGCCCGCGCGCTGTCCACCGTGCGCGTAGGCGATCTCAGCGCGCCGCGCGATGCCTGCATTGCCGCCTTGAAAGGCTGATCGCTTCGTCCGGGCAAAAAAAAGCACCCGATGGGGTGCTTTTTCGTTTGTTCACGCGGGCTTATTTCACCACGCGCAGCGCCGGGCGGCCACCGCGCGGCGGCTGCGGCGGTTCGTCGTCCGGGCCGTCATCTTCCGCGGTATCCGGGCGATCGCCGTCGATCACTGACATCAACGTTTCCGAAGGGATCGTCTCATTGTCCAAACCTTCGAACACGCCTTCGCTTTCGTCGTAGGCGGCTTCCGGTTCAAACATCGTGCCGGCGCCGTTCTCACGCGCATAAATCGCCAGCACGGCGGCCATCGGCACCGAAACCTGGCGCGGCACGCCGCCGAAGCGCGCGTTGAACTGCACGTCTTCGTTGCCCAACGCCAGGTTGCCTACCGCGCGCGGCGCGATATTCAACACGATCTGGCCATCGCGCGCGAACTCCATCGGCACCTGAACATCAGGGCGAGTCACGTCGACCACCAGGTGCGGCGTCAGCTGGTTATCCAGCAGCCAGTCATAGAACGCCCGCAGCAGATACGGGCGACGCGGCGTCATCTGAGACATGTCCATCGCGCTTAGCCCCGGGTTTGCAGGCGCATTTCACGCTCGGCTTCGGTCAGGGAAGCCAGGAAAGCGTCGCGTTCGAAGACGCGGGTCATGTAGCCTTTCAGCTCTTTGGAGCCGGCGCCGCTCAACTCGATGCCCAGCTGCGGCAGACGCCACAACAGCGGTGCCAGGTAGCAATCCACCAGGCTGAACTCTTCGCTCATGAAATACGGCGCCTGGCCGAAAATAGGCGCGATCGCCAGCAGCTCTTCACGCAGCTGGCGGCGGGCGGATTCCGCTTCCTGACCGCTGCTCTTCTCGATCTTGTCCATCAGCGAGTACCAGTTCTTCTCGATGCGCAGCATCATCAGACGGCTCTCACCACGGGCAACCGGGTAAACCGGCATCAGCGGCGGGTGCGGGAAGCGCTCATCCAGGTATTCCATGATGATGCGGGATTCATACAGGGTCAGTTCGCGATCGACCAGCGTAGGCACCGTCTGGTAAGGGTTGAGGTCAATCAGATCTTGCGGCAGGTTATCCATTTCGACCTGCTCGATCTCGACGCTGACACCTTTCTCCGCCAGTACGATGCGTACTTGATGGCTAAAAATGTCGGTCGGGCCAGAGAACAGCGTCATTACCGAACGTTTGTTGGCAGCGACAGCCATGAAAACCTCCAAGTTATCTAGAAAATACTGCGAATAGCCAACTGACAGGCTGCTATCCTGAATAATCTTGCCGCAGGCCGGCAGCACGCAGCGCGACCCGAACCCATAAAAAACCGGCCCAGGAGGTCAACTGCACGGCGAACAGGCGCAAAAGTGGGTGATAGTTTACCAGATTTTGCTTGTTTTGTGGGGGCGCTGCGGCGAATTCATGTTGAATTGTCTGATATGCCACAGATTTTAGTCGGGGACGGCGGATTTCAGGCATAAAAAAACCCGGTGAAGCACCGGGTTTTTTGCGTAAATCGCACTGCCGAAGCAGCGGAAATTAACGCTTGGAGAACTGCGGACGACGACGTGCTTTACGCAGACCGACTTTCTTACGTTCAACCTGACGAGCGTCACGGGTGACGAAGCCAGCTTTACGCAGTTCAGAACGCAGAGTCTCATCGTACTCCATCAGTGCACGGGTGATACCGTGACGGATGGCGCCAGCTTGACCGGAGATACCACCACCTTTAACGGTGATGTACAGATCCAGTTTGCCAACCATGTCGACCAGTTCCAGCGGCTGACGAACTACCATGCGGGCAGTTTCGCGACCGAAGTACTGTTCCAGGCTGCGCTGGTTGATAACGATGTTACCGTTGCCCGGCTTGATGAAGACGCGAGCGGCGGAGCTTTTGCGGCGACCAGTGCCGTAGTATTGATTTTCAGCCATTGCCATTAATCCCGATTAAATGTCCAGAACTTGCGGTTGCTGTGCCGCGTGATTGTGCTCGGTGCCCGCGTAAACTTTCAGTTTACGGAACATAGCACGACCCAGCGGGCCCTTTGGCAGCATGCCTTTAACCGCGATTTCAATCACGCGCTCAGGACGGCGGGCAATCATCTCTTCAAAGGTCGCTTGCTTGATACCACCGATGTGGCCGGTGTGGTGGTAGTACACTTTGTCTGTACGCTTGTTGCCGGTTACAGCAACTTTGTCAGCGTTCAGAACGATGATGTAATCACCGGTATCCACGTGCGGGGTGTATTCCGCTTTATGCTTGCCGCGCAGGCGACGAGCCAGTTCAGTAGCGAGACGGCCTAAAGTTTTACCATCTGCATCAACAACGTACCAGTCGCGTTTTACGGTTTCTGGTTTAGCTGTAAAAGTTTTCATTAGAAAGCTTACCCAATAATTAGTTACACGTTGGTGAACACCCAAACGCTCGAAAACAGTTGAGGCTCACACGACCATACAAGTCCAGCAAACCTACCCCTTCGAATAGCCATTGCCGGCACTATAAAGTTTTTGGGAAAAAAACTTTGTTGTAACGTGGGGTCGCAAGATTATAGAGAAGTCGCTCACAAAGATCGAACGGTTTTTGAATGGAAAATAAATTTATCGCCGGCGGCGGACAACCGGCGATACGGCGGCGGCAAGCCCGGCAGACTCAGGGCAAATGCGGCAGCTTGAGGTACTCTTCGCTCTGCATTTCCTGCAGGCGCGACAGGCAGCGCTGGAATTCAAATTTCAGCTGCACCCCCTGATAGATCTCGAACATCGACGCTTCGGCGCCGATCACCAGCTTGATGTGCCGCTCGTAGAATTCGTCCACCAACGCCAGGAAACGGCGCGCGGTATTCTCTTTCAGCGGCCCCATCACCCGCACATTATACAGGATCACGCTGTGATACAGCCGCGACAGCGCGATGTAGTCCAGTTGGCTGCGCGCCTCTTCGCACAGCGTGTGGAAATCCACCGCCAGCACGCCGTCCACCGAACGGATAGCCTGCAGCGGCCGATGGTTGATCTGCAGCACCGGCGCGTCCTCCCCCGCCTTGCCCGCCAGCTTAACGAACATCCGATCCAGCGTCTCGCGCGTCTGGTCGCTCAGCGGCGTCAGGTAGAGGTGCGCCTGGGTCAGGGTACGCAGACGATAGTCGATGCCGGCGTCGACGTTCATCACGTCGCAGTACTCGTTGATCAGATCGATGGCCGGCAGGAAACGCGCCCGCTGCAGACCGTTGCGGTACAGATCGTCCGGCGGGATGTTCGACGTGGCCACCAGCGTGATGCCGCGCGCGAACAGCGCCTGCAGCAGCGTGGCCAGCAGCATGGCGTCGGTGATGTCGGACACGAAGAATTCGTCGAAACACAGCACGTCGGTCTCGGCCTTAAAGCCGTCGGCGACGATTTCCAGCGGGTTTTCCCGCCCCTGCAACTCGGTCAGCTCTTCATGCACCCGCAGCATGAAGCGGTGAAAGTGCAGACGCATTTTGCGATCGCCCGGCAAACTGTGGAAGAACATATCCATCAACCAGGTTTTGCCGCGCCCGACGCCGCCCCACATATACAGCCCCTGCACCGGGCGCTGCGGCGCCGTGTCGCCGCCCTTGCCCAGCAAGCGGCTGAGCTTACCGCGCAGCCCGCCGGCAGGCGCGCTCGCCGCCGGCTTTTGCAACAGAGCCTGATAAATGCGATCCAGTTGAGTGACGGCCCGGCGTTGAACCTCATCGGCCTGATATTCCCCCGCATCCAGCGCCTGCTGGTAGCGAGATAACGGTGATAGTGCCTGCATCTGTTCGATGTTCCCTAAGAACGCTTAGAAATTATTTAGCCAACGTTGGCGGCAAGTTGATGCCGATTCGCACCGTTATCGCCACAAATGCCCGCTGCGGGCGCCGCTGAAAACCCTGTAAAAATTAGGTGGAAGCGCATCAGGATTCCACTCGGACAAGGTTAACGGTTATAGTGGATATTATTAAGTGAAAAATCCCTGCGGAACAACGAAGTCAAAATAGGAGTCATCATGACCTGGGAGTATGCGCTGATTGGTTTGGTCGTCGGTATCGTGATTGGTGCGGTGGCGATGCGTTTTGGCAACCGTAAATTACGTCAACAACAAGTCCTGCAGAACGAGCTGGACAAGAGCAAAACCGAGCTGGAAGAGTACCGTCAGGAGCTGGTCGGCCACTTTGCCCGCAGCGCCGAGCTGCTGGACAACATGGCGCGCGATTATCGTCAGCTGTATCAGCACATGGCGAAAAGCTCGAACAACCTGCTGCCGGATCTGCCGATGCAGGAAAATCCGTTCCGCTATCGCCTGACCGAAGCGGAAGCAGACAACGATCAAGCGCCGGTGGAAATGCCGCGCGACTATTCGGAAGGCGCCTCCGGCCTGCTGCGCGGGCAAAGCGCGCGCCGCGACTGACCCCCTTCGCCCGCGGGGCCACCCGCGGGCTTCCTCCGTTTACCATCTTGACCTTCCCTCGCATTACCTTTACTGAACTTTGCACGCAAATTCACGGTCTTACCCTTCACTATGACAAGGTGATTGCCTTATCATCAAATTTTCATCGGCAGGTATTGAGAGAGTTATAATCAATGAAGAAAAAGTCGTTAATTCTTAGTGCATTGGCAATGAGCCTCGGCCTGACGCTCAGCTCCGTACCGGTGGCCAACGCGGCCCTGCCCGTCGCCGTTCAGGGGCAGCCGCTGCCGAGCCTGGCGCCGATGCTGGAAAAAGTCTTGCCCGCCGTAGTGAGCGTGCATGTCGCCGGCACTCAGGTGCAGCGTCAACAACTGCCGGAAGAGTTCAGACGCTTCTTCGGCCCTAACTTCCCCGGCCAGCAGCAAAGCTCCCGTCCGTTTGAAGGGCTGGGCTCCGGCGTGATCATCGACGCCGCCAAAGGCTATGTGCTGACCAATAACCACGTCATCAACAACGCCGATAAAATCCGCGTGCAGTTGAACGACGGTCGCGAGCTGGACGCCAAGCTGGTCGGCCGCGATGAGCAATCCGACATCGCCCTGCTGCAGCTCAGCGACACCAAAAACCTGACCGCCATCAAGATGGCCGATTCCGATCAGCTGCGCGTCGGCGACTTTGCCGTCGCGGTCGGCAACCCGTTTGGCCTGGGCCAAACCGCCACTTCCGGCATTATCTCGGCGCTGGGCCGCTCCGGCCTGAATCTGGAAGGGCTGGAAAACTTCATTCAGACCGACGCCTCCATCAACCGCGGCAACTCCGGCGGCGCGCTGGTTAACCTGAACGGCGAGCTGATCGGCATTAATACCGCCATTCTGGCGCCGAGCGGCGGCAACGTCGGCATCGGTTTCGCCATTCCGAGCAATATGGCGCAGAACCTGAGCCAGCAGCTGATTGAATTCGGCGAAGTGAAACGCGGCCTGCTGGGCATCAAGGGCAGCGAAATGACCCCGGATATGGCCAAAGCCTTCAACACCGACGCGCAGCGCGGCGCCTTCGTCAGCGAAGTGCTGCCGAAATCCGCCGCCGCCAAGGCGGGCATCAAGGCCGGGGATATCCTGGTCTCCGTCGACGGTAAACCGGTGAGCAGCTTCGCCGAACTGCGCGCCAAAGTCGGCACCACCGCGCCGGGCAAAACCCTCAAGGTGGGCCTGCTGCGCGATGGCAAACCGCAGGAAGTCTCGGTCACGCTGGACAACAGCGAGAGCGCCTCGACCAACGCCGAAACGCTGTCGCCGGCGCTGCAGGGGGTTTCCCTCAGCAATGGCGCGTTGCCGAGCGGCGACAAGGGCGTGAAGGTGGAGAACGTGGATAAAGGGTCAACGGCGGCGCAGATCGGCCTGCAGAAAGGCGACGTGATCATCGGCGTCAACCGTCAGCGCGTGGACAACATCACCACGCTGCGTAAAGTGCTGGAGGCCAAGCCACCGGTGATGGCGCTCAATATCGTGCGCGGCAACGAAACCATTTATCTGCTGCTGCGTTAATTTGTGCAAAAACCGGGCTCGGTGACATACTGCGCCCGGTTAACTCATGCTATCCTCCGAACATCGTTCACCACACCACGAAAACTCCATGTTTGCTAAGCTCTTGCGTTCTGTCGTTATCGGTCTCATCGTTGCCGGCCTGCTGCTGGCCGCACTGCCCATGCTGCGTTCTTCCAACGGCCTGTTTGCAGACAAACCTGAGAGCACCAGCGACGAAACGCCAGTGAGCTACAACAAAGCGGTGCGCCGCGCCGCGCCCGCCGTGGTGAACATTTACAACCGCAACCTGAACGGCGCCGCCAACGTGCTGTCGCTCGGTTCCGGCGTGATCATGAATGAACGCGGCTATATCATCACCAACCGCCACGTGATCAAAGACGCTCAGCAGATCACCGTGGTGTTGCAGGATGGCCGCCGCTACGAAGCGCTGTTGGTCGGCTCGGACGGCCTGACCGATTTGGCGGTGCTGAAGATCGATCCCGGCAATTTGCCGGTGATCCCGACCAATAAAAATCGCGTTGCCCACGTCGGCGACGTCGTGCTGGCGATCGGCAACCCCTACAACCTGGGGCAGACCGTCACACAGGGCATCCTCAGCGCCACCGGCCGCATCAGTATGAGCACCACCGGCCGACAGACGTTCCTGCAGACCGACGCCTCCATCAACCGCGGCAACTCCGGCGGCGCGCTGGTCAACTCGCTGGGCGAGCTGATCGGCATCAACACCCTGACCTATGACAAAATTACCGACGGCGAAACGCCGGAGGGCCTCGGCTTCGCCATTCCGATCGAACTGGCCACCAAAATCATGGACAAGCTGATCCGCGACGGCCGCGTCATCCGCGGCTATTTCGGCATTCAGGGCAAAGAGATCATTCCGCTGCGCTCGTCCAATTCCGGCATCGATCGCCTTCAAGGCATCATCGTGACCGAGATTACGCCGAACGGCCCGGCGAGCAGCGCCGGCTTCCAGATCAACGACATCATCATCAACGTGGATAACAAACCGGCGGTGTCCGTGCTGGAGACCATGGATCAGGTGGCGGAGATCAGACCGGGCACCGAGATACCGGTTATCGTGCTGCGTGACGGCAAGCGCATTACGTTGAAAATGACGGTGGGTGAATTCCCGGAAGACAGCAATTAACCCTCTTAATCTCTCTCGATATACGTGCCGTTTTTTCTCCAACAAAGAACGGCACGGGCTCTCCCTTTTCTTCCCATCATCACCCGACCACGTTGCTTTCTATCGCCCATAAAATAATCTCACTTTATTCTAATGCTAAAATCATCATATCCACAGACCTACCATTATAATAAAAAAATAAATCAGCACTGATACATATTAATTAATACCGATTAAACAGATAATTAATAAAAGCACACCCCAAAAAACAAGAAAAATCCAATCAAAAATGAAATAAGAAAATAATTTTATTGCATCGAAAGAAACCAACCACAATAATATTGGCGACAATACTCTCCGCATTTACATTGAAACAGAGCAAGTTTTTATTCTGCCTGAAATGGAATTCTTTTCGTGAATAGTATAAATAATAAAAAAGCCATGAGCGAATATAAGCTCGGTGGATTCTTAGTGTTTATCCACACTGCGATGCACCGCCAGCTCCACGTTGAGATATCAGCAAGCATCCTGTTATTGACAGCCTGCCCCATAGCAACCGCGGCAGTTTTACCTAACGCAGGGCAGGCAATGCGAGATCTTGAAGAGGTACGTCTGAGCGTTCCGCCTCCGGTAGAAATGAAACCACCTTCACCGCAGATTCGCGCTATTTCCCCCGTTAAGGACAACTCACCCAGCTTATTGGTAAGCGGATTTACCCTTACCGGGAATAAGTCAATTCCCTCTGTACAGATATTACCTTTGCTCGCCGATTTCAAAGGAAAAAAACTAACGGTGGCGCAGTTAAAAGCAGCCGTGCAACAGGTGACGCTCTATTATCGTGAACAAGGTTATGTTTTGGCCAATGCTTATCTCCCCAAACAAGAGATTGTTAACGGTCAGGTACGTATTGATATCGTTGAAGGTTATTATGGAAATATCACGGTAGATAATGACTCACAGATCCGCGACGGCGTACTGCGTTGGCAGTTGTCGAATGTACGCAGCGGTATGCCGATCACTGACGCGCAGTTAGAGCGAAACCTTTTGCTGCTCAATGATATACCCGGCGTCTTGATCAATAGCACCCTGTCGGCAGGATCACGTCCCGGCACCACGGATTGGCGAATCAAAGCGACGCCCGGAGCGCGCGTGGATGGTGTCCTGCAAGCGGATAACTTTGGCGATGCCTATACCGGCGAATATCGAGGCGGTGCAACGCTCGGCATCAATAATCCCCTGTGGTTGGGTGACCGCCTGGACCTCCGCTTGCTGAGCAGTGATAAACATCAACGCTATTACCGCATGGCCTATCAACTCCCGGTCAGCCCTTGGGCGACGCGAGCCGGCGTTGCGCATTCGTACATGAACTATCGATTAGGCAAAGATTTCAGCGAGCTGAAGGCCCACGGCGATGCCACCCTCACAAGCGCCTTCCTTATCCAGCCTCTGCTGCGCAGCCGCACCCTGAACGTCAATGCACAGCTGCAGTTCGATGACAAAAAACTCCACGACGATATCGATCTCTTCGACAGCCGCAGCCGTAAACACATCAGCCTATGGACGGCAGCCGTAGACGTCAACGCGCAGGATCGCTTACTGGGCGGTGGACAAAGCGTGGCTTCACTGTCTTACGGCATCGGCAACCTGCACATTGAAGATCCCTCAGCTCGCCGCTGGGACGGCCGTACAGCGAAAACCGAAGGGCAATTTAGCAAGCTGTCACTGAGCGCATTGCGACTGCAAAACCTGGGAGGCGCTTTTCAACTCTATACCCAACTCAACGCGCAATGGGCCCCCGGCAACCTGGACTCGTCAGAAAAATTCAGCGTTGGTGGCCCTTATGGCGTTCGCGCCTACGCACCGGGCAGCGGCAACGGCGATTTGGGCTGGCAGGCCAGCATGGAATTGCGCTATGCCCTCAGGCCCGGTTGGCAACTGAGCACCTTTGTCGACCAGGGACAGGCTCGCCTCAACCGGCAGCCCTGGACGACGGAGAAAAATCGCGTGCACATGTCAGCCGCCGGTTCTTCGCTCACCTGGGGAGGAACAAACCATCAGATCGGTCTAACGGCAGCCTGGCCGCTGGCCGGTTCAGGCCTAGGCAGTGATACGGATAAATCCCCCAGAATTTGGCTGCAGGCGGCCAGGTACTTCTAACCCTCTGCAGCTAAAGACCTGCTGCTGGAAAGCGGCACTCATGAAAAATAAGGAAATGAATAATGAATAAAGTCTATGCATTGGTATGGAACCCGGTTCGGGAATGCTGGAACGTGGTCAACGAACACTGCAGCCGATGCGGCAAAGGCGGCAGCAAGCGCCGTCTGGCGGTGGCGCTGTCCCTGCTGAGCCTCCTGCCACTGGAGCAAGCCCTCGCCCTGCCGAGTGGACAAAACATCGTGGCAGGCCAGGGTGACATCACCTCCAACGGCCAGAACATGACCGTAACTCAGCACAGCGACAAATTAATCACCCAATGGGATAGCTTCAACGTAGGTGGCAACGAGAGCGTAACGTTCCGCCAGCCAGGCGAGACATCCGTGGCGCTCAACCGCGTCATCGGTGTGAACGGTAGCGATATTCAGGGCAAAATCAACGCCAATGGCAAGGTGTTCATCGTCAACCCGAACGGCGTGATTTTCGGCAAAAATGCACAGGTGAACGTCGGCGGATTGGTCGCCTCGACGCACGACATCAGCAACGCCGATTTCCTGGCGGGTAAAAACCGCTTTACCGGCAGTTCACAGGCAGAGGTCGTCAACGAAGGCCGTCTTCAGGCCGCTGAAGCCGGCAGCATCGCCCTGTTGGGCGCCCGGGTGAATAACCAAGGGGTGATTCAGGCGAATATGGGCACCGTCGCATTGGGTGCGGGTGACGATATTACGTTGAACTTCGATGGCAACAAATTGCTTAATCTGCAGATCGATGCATCAGCGCTCAATGCATTAGCACAAAACGGCGGCGTCCTGCGTGCCGATGGCGGCCAAGTGTTGATGAGCGCCAAGGCCGCAGGCGATGCGCTAAGAACCGTGGTAAACAATCAGGGCGTCATCCAGGCAGATACCGTACGTGAACAAGCTGGCCGAATCGTACTGGACGGCGGCGACAAGGGTCTCGTTAACGTTAGTGGCACCCTGCTCGCGACGGCCAGCACCGGCAACGGCGGCTTTATTGAAACCAAAGGCGCACAGGTCGTCGTGCAGCCAACGACCAACATCAGCACTCGCTCTCTCAACGGTAAAGCCGGCAGTTGGAAATTGGCATCGGCCGACGTCAGTGTGAAGGACGGCGGCACGCTCAGTGCCCAGACTCTGGAACAAGCTTTAGAAAACAGTAATGTAAAACTGGTCAGTACCAAAGGTGATGTCAACGTTTCTCAACAAGTGCGCTGGCAGAATGCCAACAAACTGTCGCTGACGGCCGAACAGGCAGGCATCAAGATCAACGCGCCAATTAAAGCGACCGGCACAGGCGGCGCTTTGGCGCTTAACCACAAGACGGGTTATACGCTGAACAATGACGCGTCTGTGACCCTCTCGGGTGCCAACGCTGCATTCAGCGTCAACGGTGAAAATTATAAGGTCGTGCAAAATCTGGCTCAACTGCTGGACATCAACAATGACCTGAACGCGCGCTACGTTCTTGGCAACACCATCATCGACAACAGCAAAATCAAAGCCATCGGTGGCGATTACTCTTTCAATGGCACTTTCGAAGGGCTGGGCAATACCATTCAGGGCCTGCACATCGTCGACAGCGGTCCATTCCTCGGCTTGTTCAACACGTCCACCGGGGCGATCAGCAACCTAAAACTGGACTCGCTGACCTTAACGGGCAATGGCAATACCCTGTATACCGGTGCCCTGGCGGGGGTAAACTTTGGCACCGTATCCAATGTTCAGGCCACCCGTATCAATATCAGCAGCGGCGGTGACATCGGAGGCCTAGTCGGTATCAACTTCAGCAAAATCACCGGCTCTTCGGCCTCGGGTAAAATAACCGGCAACACAGGCAGAAGCGCGATTGGCGGCCTGGTGGGTGTCAACCGGGGTGAAATCCACAATAGCCAGGCTAACGTCAACGTTTCAACCGCCGGTGGCGCGTCTTACAGCGATGTCGGCGGTTTGGTTGGCCGCAATGACGGTTTGATCGTCAGCTCATCAAGCCTGGGGACGATCAGCGCCATAGGCGATCAAATGAATGCCGGCGGCTTGGTCGGCGTCAACAACGGTACGATTACGGACTCTACCTCCGACGCAACGGTCAACGCAAAAAGAAACAGCCGCATCGGCGGTCTTGCAGGCATCAACACAGGTAAAATCAGCAATGCAACAGCCAATGGCAGAGTGAATGGAGAAAACGCCGACGCTATCGGCGGGCTGATCGGCCGTAACACCGGTGCATTGAACAATGTGAGGGCAAATGGCGACGTTGTTGATGCTTTCGCGCGTAGTGTCGGCGGCTTGATCGGCCTTAACGAGAAAAACGCACACGTGCAAAATGCCTATGCGAAGAACACTGTAATCGGTGGGCACAATGCCAATATCGGCGGCCTCATCGGGCTCAACTACGGTAGGCTGAGCAATGCCTCGGTGAACGGAAAAGTGATCGGCGGTAATAACAGCATCGTCGGCGGCTTGGTAGGCGATAACTCTGGCGATCTTACGGATATCTCCGCACAGAGCGAAGTTTATGCCGGTAAGGCAAGTCTGGCTGGCGGCCTGGTTGGCCGCAATAATGGCGCCACCATTGCCGACGCCAAAGCCCAAGGTTCCGTCACCGGCGTTTACAGCCGAGCCTTAGGTGGGCTTATCGGCGAGAATAACACCGGAACGCTCAACAACGTCAGCGCCAACACGCGCGTAAGCGGCGGCAACGATGCCTATGTGGGGGGGCTGATCGGCTATAACCGCAACGCACGTATCACTCAGGCGACGGCTTTCGGGGAAGTTAAGGCGGCAGACAACAGCCGCATCGGCGGCCTGGTCGGCCACAATGAACAGGGTACTATCAACGCGTCGGTCGCGAATGTTAGCGTCTTTGGCGGTGCGAGCAGCCAGATCGGTGGCCTGGTGGGGTATAACAAAGGTTCGTTGGAACAGGTCAAAGCACAAGGCAACGTTACCGGCGCTGCCGGCAGCGATGTGGGTGGATTGGTTGGTCTTCACGATGTGGGCAGCAAGATCGAAACCGCCAGCGCAAGCGGCTATGTAACCGGAGGGGTTGGTAGCGTTGTCGGTGGACTGGTCGGCCGCAATGGCGGCACCATCGACAAATCTTCTGCTTCCGGTCGAGTGGACAGTGCCGGCGTCTCTCAACGAGGCGGTTTGATTGGGCTCAACGTGGGTTATTTATACAATTCTACCTTCACGGGCCTTATCGCGCCTAAATCGAAAGAAGGCCAATGGGTCGGCAGCCTGATTGGATCGAATTTCGGCGGTGAGTCGAAAAACAATACGGTCACCGGCGCCTCCACTGACCAACCGCTGTATGGCCGAGGCTTACCAAGTACCTGGTAATATCGCTCGCGACATACCGCAATAACAAAAACGGCTTCCCATCGCGGAAGCCGTTTTCTGTTTAGCTGAAGAAGCTGCCTTACTCGCCTTTCACACGCTCGATGTTCGCACCCAGCGCGCGCAGCTTGTCTTCAATACGCTCATAGCCGCGATCGATATGGTAGATGCGATCGACGACGGTCACGCCGTCGGCGATGCAGCCGGCGATCACCAGGCTGGCGGAAGCGCGCAGATCGGTCGCCATCACCTGAGCACCGGACAGCTGTTCAACGCCATGGCAGATCACGGTGTTGCTCTCGATTTCCGCGTGCGCCCCCATGCGGATCAATTCCGGCACGTGCATGAAGCGGTTTTCGAAGATGGTCTCGGTGATAACGCCGGTGCCTTCCGCCACCAGGTTCAACAGGCTGAACTGGGCCTGCATGTCGGTCGGGAAGCCCGGGTGCGGCGCGGTGCGCACGGTGACCGCTTTCGGGCGCTTGCCGTGCATGTCCAGGCTGATCCAGTCTTCGCCCACTTCGATATCGGCACCGGCTTCACGCAGTTTGGCCAGCACCGCATCCAGCGTATCCGGACGGGTGTTACGGCACATCACTTTGCCGCCGGAAACCGCGGCGGCGATCAGGAAGGTACCGGTCTCGATACGGTCAGGCAGCACGCGATACACGCCGCCGCCCAAACGCTCGACGCCCTCGATGGTGATCTTGTCGCTGCCTGCGCCGCTGATCTTCGCGCCCAGCGTATTGAGGAAGTTGGCGGTATCGACAATTTCCGGCTCACGCGCGGCGTTCTCGATAACGGTCGTGCCGGTCGCCAGGGTCGCGGCGCTCATGATGGTCACGGTCGCGCCCACGCTCACCTTGTCCATCACGATGTGCGCGCCTTTCAGACGGCCATCGACGGACGCCTTGACGTAACCTTCTTCCAGCTTGATCTCGGCCCCCAACTGCTCCAGGCCGGTGATGTGCAGATCGACCGGACGCGCGCCGATCGCGCAGCCGCCCGGCAGGGAAACCTGACCGCGGCCGAAACGTGCCACCAGCGGCCCCAGCGCCCAGATGGAAGCGCGCATGGTTTTCACCAGATCGTAAGGCGCGCAAAACTCGTTCACGCCGCTGGCGTCCACGAAGACCGAACCGTTGCGCTCAATCTTGGTGCCCAACTGGCTGAGCAGTTTAATGGTGGTATCGATGTCCTTCAGCTTGGGGACATTCTGCAGCTCGACCGGCTCTTCCGCCAACAGGGCGGCGAACAGGATCGGCAGGGCGGCGTTTTTGGCCCCGGAAATAGACACTTCACCGCTCAGGCGGGTCCGACCCTGCACACGAAATTTATCCATCTGACTACTCTCTGTTATCTAATCTGAAGCTGCCCGCCCGGCAGGGCAAACAGCCTTAAAATCCGTTGAGTTTGCGGTCTCGCTGCCACTCTTCAGGGGTGTACGCCTTGATAGACAAGGCATGAATGCGGTTGTCCGCAATGTATTCCATCAGCGGTGCGTAAACCGTCTGCTGTTTTTTGACGCGGCTCATGCCGGCGAACAGTTCGCCGACCACGATCGCTTGAAAATGGCTGCCGTCGCCCGTCACGTGCGCTTCATCCAGTGCCAATGCCTGCATCAGCACGTCTTTAATCTCGTTGGTTTCCATAGTATCCAGTTCTGCCGCTAAAGGATCATAAACAGCCTAGTATCTTAGTGGAATACGATGTTTTCTTAAACTAAAGAAAAAGCCCCTGCATAACAGGGGCTTTGTATCGTTTAACCACGCAAAGGCGGTGTAAAACGCCGCTAACCGGCGGTATCGACAGGCATTATCGCCTGCAGGTTGTAGAGCGCGATCAGCGTTTTCAGACGCTCGGTGACGCCGAAAATTTTTAGCGCGACGCCACGTTGGCGCTGCTCTTCCTGCAGATGCAGCAACAGCGCCAGCCCGGAGGAGTCCACGCGCTGCAGTTGCGCCACGTCGATCGCGGTTTTATCCGCCATCAGCGCGTCGCGCTGCCGCCACAACGGCAGCAGCGTTTCACGGTCCAGTTCACCGCGCAGGATCAGCGTCTGCTGCTCTGATTCGAAGCTGAGCGCTGCCGACATCAGTTTTTCTTGTCCAGCGAGATTGGCTGCGCGGCAGCGGCCTGCAGCTGTTTGGTCAGGCCGTCGATGCCCTGAGTACGCAGCGTAGACGCCCACTCGTTTTGCTTGGTGGTGATCATGCTGACGCCTTCGGCGATCATGTCATACGCCTGCCAGTAGCCGGTTTTGCTGTTCTTGCGCCATTGGAAATCCAGGCGCACCGGCGGGCGGCCGCCGTTGTCGATGATGGTGACGCGAATGGCCACGATGTCGGCGTTGCCCAGCGGCTGTTCAGGCGCGATCTGGTAAGTCTGGCCGTGGTACATCGCCAGCGCCTGGCCGTAAGCCTGCTCCAGGTAAGCCTGGAAAGCGGTGAAGTAAGCTTCGCGCTGCGCAGGCGTCGCATCTTTGTAGTAACGGCCCAGCACCAGCGCGCCGGCGTATTTCACCTGCACGAACGGCATCAGTTCCTGATGCACGATGGAGCGCAGGTAGTTCGGGTCCTGCTTGATCTTCGGCTGTTCGTTCTTCAAACGGCTGAAGGTCTTCTGCGCCGCGTCTTGCATCATGCTGTAAGGATTGGTTTGGTCGGCTGCGCTCGCCAGCGGCGCAACCACCAGCAGAGCCACCATCAGTAAACGTTTAAACATGCAGGTATCCTCTCTTAATGATTTGGAACAGCGGGTTGCGGTGCAGCGCCGGCAGCAGGCTCAGCGGCCGCATCTCCCGGTTTGGCGCTGTCCTGACCGCCGCTTTTATACAGGAACTGGCCGATCAGATCTTCCAGAACCATGGCTGATTTAGTGTCCTGAATGGTGCCGCCGTCTTTCAGAATGGTGGTGCCCATATCAGGATCTTCGAAGCCCACGTTAAGCGCCAGATATTGCTCGCCCAGCAGGCCGGAGGTGCGGATCGCCAGCGAGCTGGTATCCGGGATTTCGTCGTACTTTTTCTGGATATCGAGCGCCACGCGCGGCGTGTAGGTTTTCGGATCGAGTTCGATGTCGGCCACGCGGCCGATCACCACGCCGCCGATCTTCACCGGCGAACGCGGTTTCAGGCCGCCGATATTGTCGAACGTCGCGTAAACGCGGTAGGTCGGCTCGCTGCCGATCGATTTAAGGTTCGCCACCTGCAGGCAGATAAACACGATGGCGCACAGCGCGATCAGCATGAATGCCCCAACCCAGATTTCACTCTTCTTCGTTTGCATCGAATCAATTCCCAAACATCAGTGCGGTCAGCACGAAATCCAATCCCAACACCGCCAGTGACGAATGCACCACGGTACGCGTCGTCGCCCGGCTAATCCCTTCAGAGGTAGGCACGGCGTCATACCCGTTGAAAATGGCAATCCAGGTTACGGTAATGGCGAACACCACGCTCTTGATCAGGCAGTTGAGCAGATCTTTTTTCCACTCTACGGCGCCTTGCATCGCCGACCAGAAGAAGCCGCTGTCGATGCCCTTCCAATCCACGCCGACCACCGAGCCGCCCCAAATGCCGATCGCCACGAAGATGATGGTCAGCAGCGGCATGCTGATCATCCCCGCCCAGAAACGCGGCGCCACGATGCGCCGCAGCGGATCGACCGCCATCATTTCCAGGCTGGAGATCTGTTCCGTCGCCTTCATCAGGCCGATTTCCGCCGTGAGCGCGGAACCGGCGCGGCCGGCGAACAGCAGCGCCGTCACCACCGGCCCCAGCTCGCGCAGCAGCGACAGCGCCACCATCATGCCGAGGCTGGCTTCAGCGCTGTAGGTGGTAAGCACGATATACCCCTGCAGGCCCAGCACCATGCCGATAAACAGCCCGGAAACCATGATGATCAGCAGCGACTGCACGCCGACGCTGTAAAGCTGTTTCAACAACAGCGGCCACTGCTTGCCGGGTTCCGGCCGGCCAATCAATGCGTTGAACAGCATCAACCCGGCGCGGCCGAAGCTGGCGCTGGTGTTGATGCCACTGCGCCCCAGAGACGCTAACGCTCTTAATAACATGAGCTTATTTACTCCCTAAGCCTAGCAGTTCAGTCTGATAATCCCCGGCCGGATAGCGGAACGGCACCGGTCCATCCGCTATACCATCCAGGAACTGGCGCACGCGCGCATCAGGATTGTTCTGCAATTGCTGCGTGGTGCCTTCGGCAATCACCCGGTGATCGGCCACGATATAGGCGTAGTCGGCGATGCTCAGCACCTCCGGCACGTCGTGCGACACCACGATGCAGGTAATGCCCAGCGCATGGTTCAACTCGTCGATCAGCTTGACCAGCACCCCCATGGTGATCGGATCCTGGCCGACGAAAGGTTCGTCGAACATGATCATCTCCGGGTCCAGCGCGATCGCGCGCGCCAACGCCGCCCGGCGCGCCATGCCGCCGGAGAGTTCATTGGGCATCAGCTGCGCCGCGCCGCGCAGCCCGACCGCTTCCAGCTTCATCAGCACCGTGCTGCGCAGCAGGGGCTCAGGCAGGTTGCTGTGCTCACGCAACGGGTAGGCCACGTTTTCGAATACGGTCAAATCGGTGAACAGCGCGCCCGACTGGAACAGCATGCTCATCTTTTTGCGCGCGTCGTACAACTGACGGCGGGACAATGCGGGAATGTTGTCGCCGTCAAACCAAATCTCCCCGCGGTCCGGCGTCAGCTGACCGCCGATCAGACGCAGCAGCGTGGTTTTGCCGATGCCCGACGGCCCCATGATCGCCGTGATCTTACCGCGAGGCACCGTCAGGTTAATGTCTTCAAATATCCGCCGGTCGCCGCGCGAGAAGCTCATGTCGCGCACTTCGACCAAATTATCTGCCTTTTGGAGCATGTTAATGGACCCTTTACGACTCATCTTTTGCTGAATCTACCCGTGATGTTAAAGCAATGGGCGCAATCCGTCTCATCTTTACAAAAACTTACTGCCATTTCGCAACCAATGATGCCATTGGTTTTACTTTTCCGCGCCACCCGGTCAAAATTGGCGCCATAACGAAAAAAAACGAAAGTGTTCAACAATTAGCCGGGAAAAACCGGTGCTGCGTTCAAGCGCACGCACCGGAGGGCAAGCAATACCGCCGCATTGACGGCTTTAACCAACGAACCGGGATAATACCCGACAAAGGACCCTGCATGTTTCTCGCAATAGCATTATTAATCGTTGGTTTATTTCTACTGGTGTATGGTGCAGACCGCTTAGTTTATGGTGCTGCCGTGATTTCCCGTTCGCTTGGCGTGCCGCCGTTGATCATCGGCATGACCATCGTCGGCATCGGCACTTCACTGCCGGAGCTGATCGTGTCCACCACCGCCGCGCTGAACGGGCAGATAGATATGGCCGTTGGCAACGTATTAGGTTCCAACATCACCAACATTTTATTGATCCTGGGCGTCGCAGCGCTGATTCACCCGCTGGCTGCACGATCGGAAATACTGCGGCGCGAACTGCCGCTGATGTTAGCGGTCACAGTATTGTGCGGTTTCGTGTTGATGGACGGCACCCTAAGCAGGCTGGACGGCGTGCTGCTGCTGACCGCCGCCGCCGGTTTCATCCTGCTGATGCTGAAAATCGCCCGGCTGGCGCAGCGCGAGGGCAGCGACAGCCTGACCATGGAGCAGATCGCCGAACTGCCGCAGGACAGCAGCAATACCGTAGCGGTGCTGTGGCTGGTGCTGGCGTTTATCATTCTGCCGCTCTCTTCCAGAATGGTGGTCGATAACGCGACGGTGATCGCGCACTATTTCGGCCTGAGCGAACTGGTGGTCGGCTTGACCATTATCGCCATCGGCACCAGCCTGCCCGAGCTGGCCACGTCCATCGCCGGAGCATTAAAGGGCGAAGATGATATGGCGATTGGCAATATCATCGGCTCCAATATTTTCAACACGGTGATCGTGCTGGGCGTCCCCGCCCTGCTGTCGCCGGGCAGCGTGGACGCCGCCGCCTTCCAGCGCGATTACTGGGTGATGCTGGCGGCCAGCGTGCTGCTGAGCGTGCTGTGCATCGGCCGCAAACACCGCATCGGCCACCTGGCCGGCGCGCTGTTATTATGCGGCTTTATTGCGTATCTTGCGGTGCTGTTCTTTAACCCTTTCAGTACTTTCGGCTAAACCGACGGGAATGAGTATGTCGAACATTGAGTTGCAACCGGGCTTCGATTTTCAACAGGCCGGCAAAGAAGTGCTTCAGATAGAGCGTGACGGGCTGGCTCAGCTCGACAGCTACATCAACGCAGACTTCACCCGCGCCTGCGAAACGATCGCCGCCTGCGGCGGCAAAGTGGTGGTGATGGGCATGGGTAAATCCGGCCATATCGGCTGCAAGATCGCCGCGACCTTCGCCAGCACCGGCACCCCCTCATTCTTCGTTCACCCGGCGGAAGCCAGCCATGGCGATTTGGGCATGGTCACTCCGCAGGATATCGTACTCGCCATCTCCAACTCCGGTGAGTCCAGCGAGATCCTGGCGCTGATCCCGGTGTTGAAACGGCAGCGGATCACCCTCATCTGCATGACCAACAATCCGGAAAGTTCGATGGGCAAGGCGGCGGACATCCACCTGTGCATCAAGGTGCCGCAGGAGGCCTGCCCGCTGGGGCTGGCGCCGACCACCAGCACCACCGCCACGCTGGTGATGGGCGATGCGCTGGCCGTCGCGCTGCTGAAGGCGCGCGGTTTCACGCCGGAAGATTTCGCGCTGTCGCATCCGGGCGGCGCACTCGGCCGCAAGCTGCTGCTGCGGGTTAGCGATATCATGCACAGCGGCGACGAAATGCCCCACGTCAGCGCCGACGCCTCATTGCGCGACGCGCTGCTGGAAATCACCCGCAAAAATCTGGGTCTGACGGTGATCTGCGACGATCTGATGAAAATCGCCGGCATCTTTACCGATGGCGACCTGCGCCGGGTGTTCGATATGGGCATCAACCTGCACGAAGCCAAGATCGCCGATGTCATGACGCCGGGCGGCGTGCGGGTGCGTCCCAACCTCCTGGCGGTCGATGCGCTGAATCTGATGCAGCAACGCCACATCACCGCGTTGCTGGTTGCCGATGGCGACCAGTTGCTGGGTGTGGTACATATGCATGACATGCTGCGTGCCGGCGTCGTTTAATTAAGGAATAGAACGGAATGGGTATGGTAGAAACCTGCTACGGGCCGGTAGAACAAGAGGTTATGGCGCGTGCCGGGAACATCCGCCTGTTGATTTGCGATGTTGACGGCGTACTGTCGGACGGCCTGATCTTCATGGGCAACAACGGTGAAGAATTGAAGGCGTTCAACGTGCGCGACGGTTACGGCATCCGCTGTCTGAAAACCTCCGACATCGAGGTGGCGATCATTACCGGTCGCTCCGCCAAGCTGCTGGAAGACCGCGCGCAAACGCTCGGCATCACCCATCTGTATCAGGGGCAATCCGATAAGCTTTTGGCCTTCCGCGAACTGTTGGATAAACTGTCGTTAACGGCGGATCAGGTCGCCTATATCGGCGATGACCTGATCGACTGGCCGGTGATGGCGCAGGTGGGCCTGGCGGTCGCGGTCGCAGACGCTCATCCGCTGCTGACGCCGCGAGCCCACTACGTCACCCGCATTGCCGGCGGCCGCGGCGCGGTGCGCGAACTGTGCGACATCATTCTTTTGGCTCAAAATAAGCTGGAGGACGCCAAAGGGCTGTCGATATGAGTAAAACCAAACTTTGGATCACCATCCTGTTGACGGTGATCGTTCTGGCGCTGATCGGCTGGAACATGACGGACTTCAGCGACGATACGGCTCCTGGCCCGGCTAACGATCAGGATCCGACCTACCAGAGCCAGCACACGGTCACCGTGGTGTACAATCCGGCCGGTAAACTGAATTATAAGCTGGTGGCGGAAGACGCGAAGTATTACACCGCCGGCGAGCTGAGCTGGTTCACCCAGCCGGTGATGACGCTGTTCGACGAGAATGCGGTGGCCACCTGGTCAGTTCGCGCCGATCGCGCCAAACTGACGAAAGACCGGATGCTGTATCTGTATGGCCACGTCGAGGTAAACAGCCTGACCACCACCTCGCAGCTGGAAAAAATTAAGACGGACAACGCTCAGGTAAACCTGGTCACCCAGGACGTCACCTCCGATGACGAAGTCACGCTTTACGGGACCAATTTTACCTCTAACGGCATGAAAATGCGTGGGAACCTGCGGACCAAAACCGCTGAGCTGATTGATAAGGTTAAGACCAACTATGAAATCCAGAACCAAAAACCAACTCCGTAATCTGTTGATCGGCAGCTTAGTTTTGGCCGCCAGCGCCCCTGCTCTGGCGCTGAAATCCGACTCCAGCCAGCCGGTCAGCATCGACTCGCTCAAGCAGTCGTTGGATATGCAAAGCAACGTCAGCACCTTTACTGACAACGTGGTGATCAAACAGGGCACCATCGATATCCGCGCTGACAAGGTGGTGGTCACCCGTCCGGGCGGAGATCAGAATAAGACCTATATTGAAGCGTTCGGCAACCCGGTAACCTTCTACCAGATGCAGGACAGCGGCAAGCCGGTCAAAGGCCACGCGCAGAAAGTGCGTTACGACGTGGCGACCCAGCTGGTGACCCTGACGGGCAACGCCTATCTGGAGCAGCTCGACAGCAACGTGAAAGGCGATCGCATCACCTATCTGGTGCAACAGCAGCAAATGCAGGCGTTTAGCGACAAAGGCAAACGCGTGACAACGGTTCTGGTACCGTCGCAGTTGCAAGACAAAAACGGGCAAAAAAAGAGTAACTAATCACTTATGGCAACACTCATCGCAGAAAACCTGGCGAAAGCCTACAAGGGCCGTAAAGTTGTCGAAGACGTCAGCCTGAAAGTGAAATCCGGCGAGATCGTCGGCCTGCTCGGCCCGAACGGCGCCGGTAAAACCACCACCTTCTACATGGTGGTCGGCATCGTGCCGCGCGACGCCGGGCGCATCGTGATCGACGAGGAAGACATCAGCCTGTTGCCGCTGCACGCCCGTGCGCGCCGCGGCATCGGTTACCTGCCGCAGGAAGCGTCGATCTTCCGCCGCCTGAGCGTGTACGACAACCTGATGGCGGTGTTGGAGATCCGTCCCGATCTCACCAGCGAACAGCGCGAAGACCGCGCCAAAGAGCTGATGGAAGAGTTCCATATCTCCCATCTGCGCGACAGCCTCGGCCAGGCGCTGTCCGGCGGTGAACGCCGCCGCGTCGAAATCGCCCGCGCGCTGGCGGCCAACCCGAAATTCATTCTGCTGGACGAACCCTTCGCCGGGGTGGATCCGATTTCCGTTATCGATATCAAGAAAATCATCGAGCACCTGCGTGACAGCGGCCTGGGCGTGCTGATCACCGACCACAACGTGCGCGAGACGCTGGACGTATGTGAACGCGCCTACATCGTCAGCCAGGGCAAACTGATTGCCCACGGCACGCCGGATGCTATTCTGGCCGACGAGCAGGTTAAACGCGTTTATCTGGGCGAAGAGTTCCGCCTCTAAGCGCCGGCGCGTCCTGCGGGACGACACCGTTAACGGAAGTAGACAGAAAACTATGAAGCAAGGTTTGCAACTCAGGCTCAGCCAACAGCTGGCCATGACACCTCAGCTCCAGCAGGCGATCCGTCTGCTGCAGTTGTCCACGCTTGAGCTTCAGCAAGAGATCCAGCTGGCGCTGGAGAGCAATCCGCTGCTTGAACAGAACGATCTGCACGACGAAATCGACGCCAAAGAAACCCAGGAGACCGAGGGGCTCGATACCCGCGAGGCCTTGGAGCAGAAAGACATGCCGGAAGAGCTGCCGCTGGACGCCACCTGGGATGAAATCTATACCGCGGGCACGCCGTCCGGCACCGGCACCGACTACAGCGACGACGAGCTGCCGGTCTATCAGGGCGAGACCACCCAAACGCTGCAGGATTATCTTATGTGGCAGGTGGATCTGACGCCGTTTTCCGATACCGACGCCGCCATCGCCACTTCCATCGTCGACGCGGTGGATGACACCGGCTATCTCACCGTCCCGCTGGAAGACATTCTGGAAAGCCTGGGCGACGAGAACGTGACCCTCGAGGAAGTCGAGGCGGTGCTGAAGCGCGTGCAGCGTTTTGATCCGATCGGCGTCGCCGCGCGCGATCTGCGCGATTGCCTGCTGGTGCAGCTCTCCCAATACGCCAAAGATACGCCTTATCTGGCCGAAGCGCGGCTGATCATCAGCGAGCATCTGGATCTGTTGGCCAACCACGACTTTCGCAGCCTGATGCGATCAACCCGGCTAAAAGAAGATACACTGAAAGAAGCGATGCTGCTGATTCAGTCGCTCGATCCGCGCCCGGGGCAGTCGATCAATACCGGCGAATCGGAATACGTCATTCCGGACGTGCTGGTGCGCAAGACGCAGAACAAATGGACGGTCGAGCTCAACGGCGACAGCGTGCCGCGTTTGAAGATCAATCAGCAGTACGCCGCGCTGGGCAACAGCGCCCGCAGCGAAGCCGACGGCCAGTTCATCCGCAGCAACCTGCAGGAAGCCAAGTGGCTGATTAAAAGCCTGGAGAGCCGCAACGAGACGTTGCTGAAGGTCACCCGCTGCATCGTCGATCAGCAGCAGGCGTTCTTCGAGCAAGGCGAAGAGTTTATGAAACCCATGGTGCTGGCGGATATCGCCCAGGCCGTGGAGATGCATGAATCGACGATCTCGCGCGTCACCACGCAGAAGTTTCTGCACAGCCCGCGCGGCATTTTCGAATTGAAATATTTCTTCTCCAGCCACGTGAATACCGACAGCGGCGGCGAAGCCTCCTCGACGGCGATCCGCGCGTTGGTGAAGAAATTGATTGCGGCGGAAAACCCCGCCAAACCACTCAGCGACAGCAAGCTGGCCACCCTGCTCGCCGATCAGGGGATCATCGTGGCCCGGCGCACCGTCGCCAAGTACCGAGAGTCTTTGTCCATCCCGCCGTCGAACCAGCGCAAACAGTTGGTTTGACCTCTATTGAGAAGGAAGACACTATGCAGCTCAACATTACCGGACACCACATCGAAATCACCGATCCGTTGCGCGAGTTCGTGAACAACAAGTTCGCCAAACTCGAACAGTATTTTGATCGCATCAATCAGGTGTATGTTGTATTAAGTGTGGAAAAAGTGCAGCAAATTGCGGAAGCAACGGTGCACGTGAATGGAGGCGAGTTGCACGCCACCTCGGAAGACGAGAATATGTATGCCGCAATTGATACGCTGATCGACAAATTGGCACGTCAATTGAACAAACATAAAGACAAATTGAAGCAACACTGACACCCTGACCCATTCCGTGAGGCGGCATCCATCGCCGCCTCTCCCTTCGGCGCGTGACCCGCATGGGTGACGCGCCGAACGGTAATCAGGGTCAAAACCGACGAAAAACCGCCTTGCCGGGTTCGCCCGGCGGCGCGGTTTTAAGTGAAGATGAGATGAACAACGAATATATGCAATTAAGCTCGGTGTTAAACATCGAGTGCACCAAAAGCTCGGTACACTGCACCAGCAAGAAGCGGGCTTTGGAAATTATCAGCGAACTGGCCGCCAAACAGCTCAATCTGCCTTCACAGGTGGTGTTTGACGCGGTTCTCACCCGGGAGCGCATGGGCAGCACCGGTATCGGCAACGGTATCGCCATTCCCCACGGCAAACTGGAAGAGGACACACTGCGGGCCGTTGGCGTGTTTATCCGTCTCGACCAACCCATCGCTTTCGACGCTATCGACAATCAGCCGGTCGACCTGCTGTTCGCGCTGCTGGTGCCTGCCGATCAGTGCAAAACCCATTTGCATACGCTGTCGCTGGTCGCCAAACGCCTGGCAGACAAAACCGTATGCCGCCGCCTGCGCGCCGCGCAGAGCGACGAAGAACTTTACCAAATCATCACCGAGTGATGCCCGGCCGGCGTGACTTCCAGCCCGGATAACGATACTGTTTTACGATGATGGATCCGGCTGCGGCCGGAATAACAAAGTTTAACGGTGGCGATGAACGCCGCCGCGATGCCAGGGGAGTTGCCACATGGTGCTGATGATTGTCAGCGGCCGTTCCGGTTCCGGAAAATCCGTCGCCTTGCGGGCGCTGGAAGACATGGGTTTTTACTGCGTTGACAACCTGCCGGTGGTTCTGCTGCCGCAGCTCGCCAATACGCTGGCGGAACGCAATATCTCCGCGGCGGTCAGCATCGACGTGCGCAACATGCCGGAATCGCCGGAAGTGTTCGAATACGCGATGACTCAGCTGCCGGACAGCTTCTCGCCGCAGTTGCTGTTCCTCGACGCCGATCGCAACACGCTGATCCGCCGTTACAGCGACACCCGCCGCCTGCACCCGCTCTCCAGCAAAAACCTGTCGCTGGAAAGCGCGATCGACGAAGAGAGCGATCTGCTCGAACCGCTGCGCTCGCGGGCTGACCTGATTATCGACACCTCGGAAATGTCGGTGCACGAACTGGCCGAAATGCTGCGCACCCGCCTGCTCGGCAAGCGCGAGCGCGAACTGACGATGGTGTTCGAATCCTTCGGCTTCAAGCACGGTATTCCTATCGACGCCGACTACGTGTTCGACGTGCGCTTCCTGCCTAACCCGCACTGGGATCCGAAGCTGCGGCCGATGACCGGTCTGGACAAGCCGGTAGCGTCGTTCCTCGATCGCCATACCGAAGTGCATAACTTCATTTACCAGACCCGCAGCTATCTGGAACAGTGGCTGCCGATGCTGGAAACCAACAACCGCAGCTACCTGACGGTCGCCATCGGCTGTACCGGCGGCAAACACCGTTCGGTGTACGTGGCGGAACAGCTGGCCGATTACTTCCGCTCGCGCGGCAAGAACGTGCAATCGCGCCACCGCACGCTGGAAAAGCGCAAACAATGACGGTCAAACAGACGGTTGAAATCAAAAACAAGCTGGGCATGCACGCGCGCCCGGCGATGAAACTGTTCGAATTGGTGCAAAGCTTCGACGCCGAAGTGATGCTGCGCAACGAAAGCGGCACCGAAGCCGAAGCCAGCAGCGTCATCGCGCTGCTGATGCTGGACTCCGCCCAGGGTCGGCACATCGAAGTCGAAGCGACCGGCCCCGATGAAGTCAACGCGCTGGCGGCGGTGGTCGAGCTGTTCAACTCCGGGTTTGATGAAGATTAGTCGCTAAGACTCTCCCCATGCGTCGCCTCGGCGCATGTGTTGCCTCCGCCCCTCCCATAGTGTAGCCCTCCCGTTTCTCATTTTGCGAATCCGCTTCCAGAATCAGCCGTAACCGCCTGTAAATTCACGTTATGGATTTACCCCCACCACGGTAATCGCAATAGTGTGTAACGCAAAAACAGACAACAGGCGGATGTTTCCCCACGCTTTGCTTGCGGGACAACAGAAAGTTTACAATTTGTGAACTTCACCGGCAGTCGCTATAATGTTCACCGGGTAGGAATCGAAGGAACGATGCATATCATTTCCAGGGAACCGTTCAATAACGCAACGAAGCAATATCCCAATGAAGCCACTGCTCTCGAGGCCATTTATAAAGCGTTGCGACGGGGTGAGTTCCGCACGCCGGACGAGTTAAAAGCGCTTTTTCCTTCGCTCGATCGTATGAAGTACAAAGAGAAATGGTGGGTCATTGACGTCGGCGGCAACCACCTGCGGATCTTGTTCTTTGCCAGCTTCGAGACACAGAAAGTCTTCATAAAGCATATCGTTAGCCACGCCGAATACGACAAGCTGATGCAGCACTATCGAAGGAGTTCGTCATGATTACAGATGCCATTAAGGCGGCCGATGCGCTACTGCGCGCCGTACCCTTATTGCAGGGCAGCCACGCTCAGCAAGACTACCGAGACGCGCTCGAATTGGTGGAATATCTGCTGGAAAACGATGAACGCCATCCGCTGATTGACCTGTTGGCAAAAAAAATCGCCGAATATGAAGACAACAGCGCCGAATTTACCGCATTCAACCAGCGTATCGCCCAACTCCCGCAGGGGGTGGCCGCGCTTCGCGTATTGATGGAACAGCACCAACTCAGCCAAAGTGATTTTGAACATGAGATCGGCAAAAAGTCGTTGGTCAACCAAATCCTGAACGGCAAAAGATCGCTGACCATTCCGCACATTATGGCGCTGGCCAAACGCTTCAATCTGCCCCCAGCCCTGTTCCTGCCGGAAGCGGATTAGCCCCTCAACTCCGGCTCAGGCAGTCCAGCGCCACCGCTTTGAAGCTGTCGAAGCTGTCACTGCCCAGCAGGCGGCTCATTGAGCGTTCACGCACGAAGGTGACGAACAGCTCGTAGATCGCCATCGCCTCTTCATAGTCGCTCTTGCTGATCGCCAGCAGGAAAATCACGTGCGCGACCTCGCCCTCGCCCCAGGCGACGCCCTGCGGCGCCAGCAGCGTCACCACCACGGTCTTTTTCGCCAGCAGCCCCAGCGAGTGCGGCAGCGCGATGCCTTCGCCCAGCAGCGTGGAGACGATCGCCTCGCGTTCGACCACCGACGGATAAAAGTCCGCGCCGACGTACCCTTCCCGCTCCAGCTGGCCGCACACCCGGCTGAACAGTTCCGCCTGCGTCAGCGGCTCGTTGAGCACCATGAAATGCTCGGCGTCGAAGAACTTCTCCAGCATGTACGGTCGGGTGCGATCCACCAGCACCAGTTTGCCCAGTTGCTCCAGCTGATAATCGGTCGGGAACGGCGACATCACCACTACCGGCTTGTTCTTTTCGCCGATGCGGGCGTTGGAAATCACGAAGTCTTCGTCGATGTGCGCGAGCATCTCATAATCGCGCAGCGAGACGATGCGCGTCATCACCAGCTGCGGGTACTTGCGCGCAATCTGCGCCTGGATCATGCGCACCGTCGAGTTGCCGGTGTCGCACACCAGCATCACCTGCGGGTGGCGTTCATAACCGATGTTGTAATGCCGCTCCAGCCCCACGCCGATGTGCAGCACCAGATAACCGATTTCGTTCTCGCTCAGCGTATAAGGCGTGTACTTGCCCCAGCTGGAGACCGCCGCCAGCGTCACGTCGTAAGCCATCGGATAGTGCTGCTTGATGTTGGCCAACAGCGGATTGGGGATGTTGATCTGGTATTTCACCCGCGTAATCATGGTCTTGATATGGGTAAGCAGATCGGCCCGCAGCTGCTCGTCGCCCTGCAGGTTGTAGTTATAGTGTGCGTTGATGTAGGAAAGAATGTAGTCCACCAGCGCTTCTTCATCGTCGGCGTTGATTTCGGTCGGCTGCACGTCCTGCACGCGGCGCGCGGCGATGTTGACCCGCAGATAGGCCTCTTCGGCCATCGAGATCTCTTTGCCGGAGGCCGCACGCAGCTCCGCCGCCAGGCGGGTCGACACCTGGCGCACCGCCTCGTCGCCGTCCTCCACCTCGAAGTCCGACAGCGGATAGCCATCGTTGATGCGCCGCAGCGCCACCGCGCAGTAGAAAATCAGGTACTGCTCGCCCTCGTCGGTCAGACGAATGGCATATTGCGACAGCAGCGGGTGCAGCAAGCCGGCGAACGCCGCCACCTGCGGCTGCAGCAGGATCTCGTTGTTGAGCAGCGGGTTCTCGGCGTCGGCCAACTGCAGCTGGAACAGCAGGTCGGTCAGGCAGGCGCGGATCGCCATCTCCGCGCCGAACAGCTTCATGCCGTAACGCGGCTTGGTTTCGATCGTCAATTGATAGTGGGCCAGACGCTCTCTCACCTCAGCCATGTCGTTTTGCAGCGTGCCGCGGCTGACGAACCACTCGTCGGCCAGATCCTCCAGTTTGAGGGAGAAGGCTGAGGTCAAAAAACGCACCAGCAGATAATGCACTCGCTCCTGCGCGCTGCGCGGGGTGGCGTGCTTGCGGCGCTCCTGATGCTGCAGGGCGCTGAACAGCGCGGCGTTATCGACCTGCAGGCGATAACCGGCCCCGCGGTTATGCACGAAACGCGCGCCGTATTTGTCCAGGATCTCGTTCAGCGCGGTGATATCCGCCCGCACCGTGCGGGTAGACACGGCGAAACGCTTCGCCAGCTCATCCTGCGGCAAAGTCTCGGTTTGCAAAGCATCGAACAAGTAAGCCAAACGCGGGTAAGGAAATCGCACCATTCTGTGTCCGTCAATCAGGCGGCCCACCCGGCGAACCGGGCGGGCCACGGGTTACTTCGCCGGCGGCAGAAACGCCATTTGCGAGGGGCTGCCGATCGGCAGATAGCCGCCCACAAAGCTGAGTTTGCCGTCCGTCGGGTTTACGCTGAAGCGGGTGACGTTATCGCTGCGCTGGTTCAACGCATACAGATAGCGGCCATCCGGGCTCAGCGCCAGCGAACGCGGATAATCGCCGCGGGTCCAGGTTTCCGCCACCGGTTTCAACTCGCCGCCGGCGCCTACGCTGAACTGGGCAATGCTGTTATGCAGCCGGTTGGCGACGTACAGCGTGCCGCCGTTCTTGCTGAGAGCCAGCCCCGAAGCGAAGCTGGTGCCCTGATAGTCGGCGGGCAGCGCGGAAACCGCATGCAGTTGTTTCAGAGTACCTTTTTGGCGATCAAAACGGTAGCTGGTCAACGTCGAGGCCTCTTCGTTCACCAGCAGCACGGTGTCGCCGTCCGGATGGAACACAAAGTGACGCGGCCCCGCGCCGGCGGAAGAGGCGGCGATCCACGGCGGATCGTTCGGCGTCAGCCGGCCGCTCGCGGCGTCAAAGCGCCATTGGTAGATGCGATCCAACCCCAGATCGGTGGAAAACACGAACTTGCCGCTCGGATCGCTGGCGATCATATGGGCATGCGGGCCGTTGTGATCGCTGACGGCGAAGCTGCCGTTCACCGCCGCCGCCGGTTTGGCCGCGCCCGCCGGGCCCTGTTGCTGCTGCACCGAGCTGGCGGCGCCCAGACTGCCGTCCGCTTCAATCGGGAAGACCGCCACGCTGCCGCTGACGTAGTTCGCCACCAGCAGATGCCGCCCGTCCGGCGTCGAGGTGAGATACACCGGCCCCGCCCCCTGCGAATCCACCTGGTTGAGCTGAGTCAGTGCGCCATCGGCCGGATTGATCCGGTAGGCGGTGATGCCGCCGTGCTTGCCGCCGTTGAAATCGGCCACTTCGCTGGCGACATACAGCGTCTTGCCGTCAGTGCTCAACGTCAGCTGCGCCGGATTCGGCACGTTGCTGACCAGCGTAACCTGGCTCAACGCGCCGCTGGCCGGATCGACCCGCACTCGGTAAACGCCTTCGCCGTTGGGATTGTAGGTGCCGATATAGGCAAAATGAGATGACGTGGAGTTCATTGCATCCTCAGCATGCAGCGTCGGGCCGGTCACGGCCAGCAGCGCTATAAACAACGCGGTGCGTCGGGTTGGAGCCTGCCAGTTTCGCATAGTAGTCCTCAATATAGGTAACGGCGCGGCATGCCGCGCCACGGGAAAACCTTCGCCTCCCAGCGTTTACCTCATCCCATTACGCGTTCAACCCACCAGCTTTTTGGTCATCGCCAGCAGGGCTTTCACGTCCTGCGGACGCGTATCGCCGCTGGTGGCGTCGATGATCGAGCTGTAGATATGCGGGATCACGCGTTTCACGCCGGCCGCCAGCGCGATCTCGACGATCGGCTCAAAGTTCTCCAGATCGATACCGCCGGTCGGCTCCAGCATGAAGTCATGCTCGGCGCAGGCCTTGGCTACGTACTGGTACTCGTCCTTGCACTTCAGGCCACCCATCGGGAAATACTTGATGGAGCTGCCGCCCATGTCTTTCAGCAGGGCGATGGCGGTTTCCACCGGCACGATGCCGTCCGGCGCCGCGGCGCTCAATGGGCCGGTAGAGATCTTCACCCAACCGACGCGGCCGGTCGGCGACACCAGGCCGTTGACCACGCTGTCGTTCTGGCCCAGCAGCGCGCGGCTGGCGCCGACGCCGGTGAACACCTGGTTAACGTGCTGCGGCTGCACCTGCTGAGCGATCAGGCTGACCATCGCCGACTGCTTCGGATCGCCGGCACCCAGGCCGACCGAGAGCGCGTTTTCAATCAGGCGCGCATAGCGCAGCATGTCGGTCACCGCGCTGTCGACGTCCGGGTAGTTCTTGGAGAGCACGCCCACCAGCACATGGCCTTCCGCCGCGGCGTAGATGTCCTGCGCGTTGGCTTTGGAGCCGGCCAGCACGTTCAGGCAGACGCGGTCGCGATAGTAGTTAGGCTGCAGCTTCATGCTTGTTTCTCCGTAAACAGATTTTTGATACAGGTAAAGACGGTCATCAGTTGCCGCTCGTCGACGCTGCGCACGTCGACCTCAATCTTGCCCTCGTTGGCCTTGTAGCCGCGGAAGTAGATGGCGATATCGCCGGTTTTCAACGCCTGGACGATGTCATAGGTCGACCGCCCCAGCACCGCCTCATCAAAGGTGATCTCGGCGCGAGCGATATCGCGGCCGGCGCTGTCCCAGACGGTCCTGGCGCTGACGCCGGTCAGGGTGTTGAGGCTGTCGAGGAACGGCGTCATCCGCTCCACCATCTGTTGCCCGGTGGTTTTCTCAAGCGTCAGATAGCTTTCAATCGCCTGGGTCAGGCCGAGGATGCCCTCTTTGCCGACCTTCATCGCCCGGCCGATGCCGCCGGATTGCAACTTCACCCACTCGACGTACTGTTTCTTGCCGATCACGAGACCGCTGGTCGGCCCCTCGATGGCTTTGGCGCCGCTGTAAATCACCAGATCGGCCCCCATCTGGTAATAACACATCAGATCTTCTTCCGCCGCGGCGTCGACGATCAGCGGCAGGTTATGTTTGCGCGCCACCACCGCCGCCTGCTCGACGGATAGAATGCTTTTCTGCACGCAGTGGTGCGATTTGACGTACAGGATCGCCGCAGTCTGCGGCGTGATGCAGGCTTCAATCTGCTCCGGCGAACATTCGTTGGCGTACCCCGCCTCCACCACCTTGCCGCCGCCCAGTGCCACCATGGTGTCCACCGGCGCGCCGAAGTTGACGTTGTGACCGCGCGGCAGCACGATCTCGCGCGGCACGGCGATCGGCACCGAATGCAGGTTCACCAGCAGATTGGCGTTATCTTTAACGATCACCGCCGCCACCGACTGGGCGATGCCCGCCGAGGCGCAGGAGACGATCACCGCATCCTCCACGTTGAGCAGATCGGCGATGTAGGCGCCGGTCTTGTTGACCAGATCCTTGATTTCGAAATAGTGGTTCAGGCCGTAATCAACGGCGTCGATCACGTCCTGGCGCGGCGTGGAAACGCCGAGAATGGTCATGCGGCCGGAGGTGTTGATCACCTGCTTCAAACCGTATTTTTCATAAATCGAAGACATGGCTTGCCTCCCCTTGTTCGGTTAATAGGATTTCCCCGGCCACCACCGCGGCCAGCGGCACCAGCAGCCGTTCGCCCTCGGCGGTTTGCCCTTCGGCGTCGGCGAATACCTGCGGTTCGCAGCGCAGCTCAAACAGCGTGAAATCGGCGTCATAGCCCGGCTCCAGCCGCCCTTTGCCGCTCAGCTGCAGGGCCGACGCGGCGTTCTCCGTCACGCAGGCGATCACCTGCGGCAGCGTCAGGCCGACGCTGAAGAATTTGGACATCACCGTCGCCAGGCTGTGCACCGGCCCGTTCATGCGGTTGCGGCAGTAAATATCGGAGCTGATGGTGTGTGGCAAAATGCCCAGTTTGATCGCCTGGCGCGCCACCTCGAAGCTGAAGCTGGCGGTGCCGTGCCCTACGTCGAGCAATACGCCGCGCCGCAGCGCGCGCTGGATAGACTCGCGCAGCGTGCCCGCCGGCGTCAGAATGCGGTTCGGTTTGCCGTTGTAGCAGTGGGTGATGATGTCGCCACGGGTCAGCAGATCGGCGATGTCGTCCAGATCCGGCGGGTTGTTGCCGATATGCACCATCAGCGGCAGCCGACGGTTTTCCTGCTGGATCTCTTTGGCCAACACCAGCGGGCGAGTGCCGTTCTTGCCCACCACGCTGCTGCTCATGCGCGCCTTGATGCCGATGATGAAACCGGGATGGTTGGCGATGGCCTGGCCGGCCTCGCGCTTGTCGATGTCCGTCAACTCCGCCAGCTCGTTCTGCCGCAGCAGGCCAATGCGCGAGATATTGAGGAAGGCGAAAACGTTGGTTTTGGCGCTGCGCGTCAGCTGATAAAAGGCGTCGATATCGTCGGCACCGGCGCTGCCGGCATCGACCACGCTGGTGACGCCGCTGGCGACGCCGACCCGATCCGGCTCGTCATGGTAGATCGGCGATTCGGGATAGCAGTGCACGTGCGCATCGATCCAACCGGCACTCAGGCGGCAGTTGCCCGCCAGATCCAGCTGGCGAACGGCGCTGACGTCCGCCGCCAACCGCCCCACCGAGGCTATTTTGCCGTCTTTCACCGCCAGATCGATCAGCGTATCGTCCGCCAGTCTGGCGCCTCTGATTACTAAGTCATACATACCGCATTGCTCCTGTTAGCCCGGGCGCCGCCGCAGCATCGGGCGGCGCCTGGCGCAGGCCTCTTAAGAAATGGCTACCGGGAAGATCGCCCCCAGGATCATCGCGCCGAGGATCGCTCCGCCGGTGATCGGTTTACCCCAGATATAGAACAGCAGCGCGCCGAGCAACGAACCGATGCCGATCGGGATCGAGGCGGTCATTGCCGACAGGATGATCAACGGCCCGAGGAAGCGGCCCGAGGAGTTGCCCGCGCCCATCATCACGTCAGCCCCGTAGGTGGAGTTGCTCTGATTGATGGTGAATTTGCGCGCCAGAATGATCACATAACCGATCGCCAGGCCGATGATCAGGCCGGTGGCCAGCGAAGCGGCGAAGTTGGCGACCGGGAACACGATGCCGGCCCCCAAAAGCAGCGCCGGTACGCCCAGCCCGACGCCGGTCTGGATCGCGCCGCCGATGTCGAGGATGCCCACCAGTGAACCTTCGATGATGCGCGCGAACAGGAAGCTGGCGCCGAACGCCGCCACCGCGCCGTACACGCCGGTATCCATCCCCGCCCGCAGCATGGAGACGAAGGCCACTTCGTTAAAGGCGCCGATGCCGTACAGGTAGTACATGTGCGTCCCGGCGAACACGCCGGAGGACAGCAGGCCAACAAAAATCGGGAATGACCAGTCGGCGTACCAGAAGCCTTTTTGGGTTTGCTCTTCCATCATCCCGCTCCTTATTTACCGCTCAGGGTGTTGTGAATGGCGTCCAGCCAGCCCGGCACGCCGAGGCTGAAGGACTCGAGAACTTTCATGTCGAAGCCGCGGAAGAAGCCGCTCAGCACGAACAGCAGCACGATCACCGCCATCATGATCTTGGTGATTTTGTTCCAGCCGCTCTCTTCCACGCCTTTGCCGATCAGAATGCCCAGCACCAGGCCCGGTACGGCGTTGCCCATGATCAGCTGCGCCAGGCCGCCGAAAATGGTGCCCCAGAAGCCGGAACGGCGCCCGGCGTCGATCGCCGCCAGCCAGAAGATCACCGGCATCACGGTGTTCACCAGCAGGTTGGCCGCCGGCACCAGCACCTTGATCGCGGTGACCTGCAGCGCGGCAGGCACGGCGGAAGCTGTGGTATTGAGGAAGGCCACCACCAGCATGCCAATGATGCCGCAGGCGATGGCCATTTTTTTCGGATCGTGCAGCGTTTGCGCCAGATTGCGGTTCTTGACCATCAGGGCCGCCGCGCCCCAGTGCGGGATGATGCGGTGATCGACGTCCTGCGTGAAGGAGCCCGCCGCCACGGAAGACGCCCAGGCGTTGAAGAAGAAGCCCAGACCGAATGAGAAGTGGGAAGCCGGATCGCCCTCGCAGGAGTTCAGCTCGCCCAGGGTGCGAAACGCCCCCATGCCCTGTGTTGTCGGCGCGTGGAACATGCGTGCGGCGCCGGCCCCTACGCCAACCCCCACCAGCCCACCGATAATAATCGATTTAAATAAGATGATTAAAAACATCAGTATACCCTTTCATTTATGCTAACGTTTTTATTTCGTGACGAAGACAACCTTCTCGGTATTGATAATGGTTACGTTCACGGTTATTTCCAAAGAAACGGCATAGCTCTTTCTTTCACGCGGCAAAAAGAAGAAAAGAAATTTCTCTTTTGTTATTTTCTCTTCCGCTTTCACCACGCTGACGTCCTGCGGCTCGATGCGCAGCAGAATATTGTTGGTGGACTTTAATACCGCGCCCTGCACATTAGCCAAGGCGGAAGCAAAAGCTTTCGCTTTGCTGTCGCCTTTACCCTCCACCTTTACCGATGTGGTATATTGCTCTTTCATTATGGGTTGCCATGTTTTTTGACGTAGGCTTCCACCAGTTTCTGGCCCAGCTCTTCTTTATCCATAAAGCCGAACCCCAGCACGTTGCAGCCTTCGTTAATTGCCGTCACGCCCTCTTCCACCGAACGCATGCCGTATTTGGCTTTGTAGCCGTATTTGGTTTGCGCGGTAATCGCGCCGGCGCCGCCGCTGCCGCAAAAAGAGATGCCCAGCTGCGCGTTTTCCGCTTTCATGACGTCGCCCAGCTTCATATCCGCCGCCACGCCGGGGATAACCACCGCTTTTCCGCCTGCGTTTTCAACGCCCTGGCCGACTTTTTGCCCTTTGCCCAAACGATCGCCGATCACTACGGTAATTTGACCCATGGTATATTCTCCTGATTGAAATCGATGCGTTAACCGCTATGCGTTATTATCTTTCGCCACTTCGAAGTGCACTGAAAGCAAATAGGCTTCTTCGATAGGCAATGTGCCAAACTGATCCACCACGCGCTCCGCCATTTGCATGGACTCGGCGGAAATTTCGTCGAACAGTGATTTATCCACCTCCGGCAATGGCTCACCGGTTATTGAGCGCAGCACCATGGCGCGAATATGCGATTCCAGCATCTGTTGCTGCACCGCATTGGTATAAATATTCTCAGCATTCAGCATCGCGGTAATATCCGCCAGCACCCGAGCGGTGATCTCACCGGCTTCGCTGATATCGGATTGTTCAATTTCTTTTATCGAAGCAGATCCATCATTCACTTTTCAGTACCCCTAGATCCCACATTAATCAGTAAGCCGTAAAGCGCATCACCTGAATAACCCGCTTTCTGTGATGTCTTTACCCTACCCCCGGTAAGATTTTCTGTGGAGACCGGTTTTTCCAGTTCGAAGTGGAAATCGAATGACGCGCGGAGATCCATTTCGCAAAACGGCGCTAAGGCGAAAAAGTAAATGAGATAACAATTACATAACCCGGCTAACGGTTTTTTTTGCCTCGATTGACGATAAAAGCCTTCGTGATCGGGATCTCTTTCTTTTCTCGCCCCAACCGCCTACTATCAATGGGACAAATCGACATTACCCACACCCCCGCTCCTCTGGCGCGGGGGTGTTGCTTTGTGTTGTTTTTCCGAATTTATGGGTGCACAGACTGGCGCCCTTTGATTTGACTGGAGAGTGGAATGACCAAACCCATCATTACTATTAATGAGCTGGATGCGGAACGCCTGGATGCGCTATTGGAACAACCGGCCTTTGCCAACACCGACGTCGCCGCCGCGCTGAACGACGAGTTGGATCGCGCGGAAATCCTGCCGCCGGAGAAAATGCCGGCCAACGTGGTGACCATGAACAGCCGCGTGCGTTTTCGCGATCTGCACACCGATGAAGAGCACGTGCGCACGCTGGTTTACCCGGCCTCGCTGAAAGACAGCCACGATCAGCTGTCGGTGATGGCGCCGCTGGGCGCAGCGCTGCTCGGCATGCACGTCGGCAAGCAGATCTCCTGGCAATTGCCGAACGGTGAAGAAGCGCGGATTGAAGTGCTGGAATTGCTGTACCAGCCGGAAGCGGCGGGCGAATACCACCGTTAAGCGGTTCTCAGGGCGGCATCCGGCCGCCCTTTCTGTTTCAGAGGCAGATAGCGATCAGCACGGCGATCAGCAGCAGCACGTAGATTTTGGCATGCAGCGCATCGCTCACCTTCGGCAAACAGCGCCTGGCAAACACGATCCCCGCAATCCCCGCCACCACCAGCAGCCCCAGAATGTTCAGATTGACGTAGCCCAGATACTGCGGCCCGCTCATCTCGCGCCACCCCAACACGATATACATCAGCGCCCCGATCACCGCCACCGGGATCGACAGCGGGTTGGCGGCGCTGACGCAATACTTCATGTCATAGCCATGGCGGCGCAGCAGCGGCACGGTCATCACGCTGCCGCCCACCCCCAGCAGCGTGGCGATGCCGCCGATCAGCGGCCCACCGCCCCACAGCGTGGCAGGGGAAAGTTCAGCGCGTGCCGGTTTGGTCAGGAACCCCCGGCGGAACAGACAGTCGGCGATGGTCACCGCCATATAGGCCACGAACAGCACGCGGATCACGCCGTCCGCCAGCAGCGAGGAGGCAAACGCGCCCAGCGCCGCGCCGATGCCGATGAAAAAGATCAGCGGCACGATGGTTTCCCGCAGCATGTTGCCGCTGCGCCAGTTGGTCAGGGTGGCGTACCCCGCGTTGAGGATCATCACCGCCGTCGAGGTCGCCACCGCAATATGCATCGCCTGGCCGGGCTGCTCGCCTGAGGCGGAGATCAAATGGTAAACGAAAGGCACCACCACAAAGCCGCCGCCGAAGCCGAACAGAATGGTGGTGATGCCGGTCAGAAAACCGGCACCCAGAACGATTAACATTTCAATCATGGCCGTGCGCCCGCACGAAGTCGTCGAACCCGGCGCAGAACTGCCCCGCCAGCGGGTGGAAACGATCGCCGACGAACAGCCCCAGATACTGCTCGCGCACGGCGTCGTGATCCACCAGCTCAATGCCCGCCTGTTCCGCCTGCGCCAGCGTCTGCGCATCCGGGAAGCCCCAATAGCGCGAATCGCCCTGCTTTTCCGCCGCTATCGCTTCGCTCCGTTCCGCCCGCATCAGCTGGCGCGCCAGGAAGGTGCCGCTCTGCACGCCCAGCAACATCATGTTTTCCAGGAACGACAGGTCGTGGCGCAGCTCGGCGGGCAGGCGGGCGAGCACCGGGCCGGCATCGCAATGTTCGTCCATTTCATGCAGCGTCACCGCACAGTCCTTGTCACCGTTCATCATCGCGCGGAACAGCGTCATCACCCCGCGATAGCGCGGCAAGTCGCCCGGGTGCAGGTTCCACAGCAGCTTGCCGCGCCGGCTGAAGGCGCGCACATAGTCGGCGGAAAATTTCTGATAACAGCGCAAAGAAATCACCCCGTCCATATGACCCAGGCTGCTGATAAACGCGGCGTCATTGATGTCGAGAACGCGATGCGCTTTGACCCCGGCGGCGGCCAGGAACAGTGCCGGCGGCTGATAGGCGCCCTCACAGGCGGCGGCGTTGCGGCCAACGAACGGGAACACGAAATCGTTCAGCACCTCGCGCTCATACAGCCCCAGGCGGCGAACCGCCGGCTCCTGGGCGCGGCCGCCGCTTTTCGCCAGGGGGAAATACACCGTAAAAGCACACTCGCCTTTCAGGGCGGCGATCAGATCCTGACATACCAGCCAGGAGAAAATGTCGTTGCCGACAAAGAGCGCTACGTTTTTCATGCTTCAGCCTTCTTTGCGTTGAAAATAGGGTTGTTAAACACGATTTTGCTGATATCTCGCGTGATGGATTCCATCGCCGAGGTGTAAAAAAGGTCGCCCTTGGCGGGCGCGCCGAGCGAGTAGAGATGCTGCTCGCGGCCGCGGCGATCGGCGATTTTCAGCGTGTGCGGGTTGCACTTCACGCCGCCGAACAGGTTCTCCTGCACCACCCCGTCTTGCAGCAGTTGATGGCTCAGGCGGTTGGGCGGCAGTTGATAAGAAGGCGTGGTGCAGTTGAACAGATACTGCGCATGCACCCGCGTCTCATGGCAACGAAGGATAAATCCGTCCGCCCCCTTGCTGATATCCGCCAGGCCACCGCAGGCGCGCAGGCGTTGGCTCTCCAACGCCGCCACGATCTTGTAGGCGTTCTTGATCGGCATGGCGTGCCGATTGCGCATCCAGGAGGAGTTGTAAAAGCGCATGAAGATCTGCCGGTTGTTGGCATCCATTTTGACCCAGGCGGCGCACACCGTCGGATGGATCGCCGCCAGGTAGCTGCAGATGTGCTCCCGGGCAAAGCGCGCCCGGTCGAGGCTGTCCGCCAGATCGCGGTAGCAATCGCGCCTTTCCCCCAGCGCCGAGAGCACCGTCAATCGTTCCGGCCCCGGATAGTGACGCGCCAGCGCGGCGTTGACCGCATGCACCAGCTGATGCGCATCAATAAAATCGTTACCGGCGACAAAGCGCCGCAGCCCCTCAACAAACGCCTCCGGCGGCGGACGCATCAACGCCGGTTGCACGCTGGGGAACAGGCCCGAACGCGACAGGGCGCAGATATCGGTGGCCCCCAGGCGCTCCATCAGTTCAACGATGGCGTCGATCGCCGTCAGGCTGCAGCCGATCACGCCGATGGTTGAGTAAGGGTTGATCGGCGGCAGATCCCGGTGGGCCTGATAAGCGATCACCCCGTCCACCGGATAGAGACATTCCGGCGGGTTATGCCCAGAACACAGCACCAGCGCGTTCATCTGTTCGGCGGCGCCGCAGGCGGTGGTCAGCCGATAGCCTGCCTCGTGCGGCGCAATAGCATTCACTTCGGCGGTCACGAAATTCAGCGCCACGTTGCTGTCCGCCGCCATATACATCGTCATGTCGCGAATAAAATCGAGATATTCCCGATACAGCCAACGCGGCGGATAACGATCCTGGCAAAACTGCGGGAAATGCATGGCGATCCAATCGACGAAGTGCGCGTCGTCGAAAATATCCGCCGACATATTTTCTGGCGCCATATTTAATATATGGCTGTCAAAATCGCTGCTGTATGCCATACCGCCCTTGAAGCCCTGCTTGTCGAACACCGTCAGGGAAAGCGGCCTTTTGCAATGATTAACCGACTTATTTTTTATAAAGTTATACGCAAAAGAGATGCCGGCGGCTCCGCCGCCAATCACACCGAACTTATACATGAAATATCACCTTATAGTCATTGAACTGCGCTAAGAACTATTGCTTCAGGTGTTGGAATAAAATGACGATTTATTCCTTATTAACTTCTTGTATTGCGAGAACGAAAACCTTCTTCTCACCCCGGTGTGAAAACTTGCGCGGGCTTTATGGCCGATAAAATAACGGCGCCCCGGACAAGCGTTATTTTTCTGCCCCGATAGTAGGGCGACCTCCGCTGGCTTGCTTTATATGAAAGGCCAACTATCATTGCGTTTCGGCCAACCTGCCGCCAAAGGGGACACATGCGCAACGTCCGCATTGATGACATCGACCACGTAGCGCGCGCGGTGATCGCCATCGGCACCGATTATCCGCCGGGGCATTTGCTGGCGATGCACAGCCACCGGCGCGCGCAGTTGCTGTACGGCGCCACCGGCGTCATGCACGTTTTCACGCAGCAAGGCAATTGGATCGTCCCGCCGCAACACGCGGTGTGGCTGCCGCCGCAGATGCCGCACGCGGTGAGGATGGTCGGCGTCACTACCCGCAGTCTGTACCTCGAACCGGGCGCGTTGCCCGCCGAACAGCCTCAGGTTTGCCAGGTGGTTAGCGTCACCCCGCTGATGCGCCAGCTGTTGATGGCGGCGGTGGACATGCCGCTGGAGTATGAGCGGGAGGGACGCGACGGGGCGCTGGCGACGCTGCTGCTGCACGAGCTGGCCCGGCTGCAACCCTTGCCGTTGCACATCCCGCTGCCCGCCGATCCTCGGCTGGGCGAGCTGTGCCGTGCCTTTTTGCAGCACCCCGACGCCCACGACTCCGCGCAGCAATGGGCCCCTCGTCTGTACATGAGTATTCGCACCTTCAGCCGCTTCTTTCGCGCGCAGACCGGCCTGCCTTTTTCGCAATGGCGTCAGCGCGCCTGCGTGGTGCTGGCGTTGGCGCTGCTGGCCGAAGGGCGCAGCGTGACGCAGGTGGCCATGGAGATGGGATATGACAGCAGCGCGGCGTTTTCAACCATGTTTCGCCGCGTGCTGGGGCAGGCGCCCTCCTCCTATCTGACGGAAGACGGGCGCGACGGTTGACGGGTTAGCGGAATTTCTTGTGGTTGGCGTCGCGGGTCTGCTTGAAGCCCTGCGCCAGCTGCTTGGCTTCGGCGACTTTGCCCTGATTGGCCAGCGCCAGCGCCTGATCGATCTGGCCGATCAGGGTATCCAACCCGCTGCGGAAATCTTTCATCTCCGGGCTGTCGGCGGCTTTGCTCTCCAGTTTCGGCGGAGTACCCTGCTTGGCATCCTGCGCGGCGGCGCGCATGTTCTGCAGGCTCTGTTTGAGGGTGGCGGCGGAGTCGGTATTCAGCACCGTTTTGTAGTTTTCCGCCAGGGTGTCCATATCGTCGCCCAGATCGGCGGCGGCCGCCAGCGAACTGGCCGCCAGCAGCGTCAACGCCGCCAGCGCTTTCAGGGTATTCTGCATGTTTGCTCACCTTCCAGTTATTGTTTTAGTTAACCCACCGCTACCATAGGCAAGGCCGGGCAAAATCGAAACCGGAGATTTGTAAGCAAGGTTGAGACGGGATAACGCGCGGCCGGCGGGCGCCGACCGCACAGAGGATCACTGGCCGGCGATCTTCATTTCCGGCAGCAGCACCGAACCGCACTGGATATTGCTGCGGGTTTCGATATCGCTGCCGACGCTGACGATGTTGCGCAGCATGTCTTTCAGGTTGCCGGCGATGGTGATCTCGCTGACCGGGTACTGGATCTCGCCATTTTCCACCCAAAAACCGGCGGCGCCGCGAGAATAATCGCCGGTGACGCCGCTGACGCCCTGGCCCATTAATTCGGTGACCACCAGACCGGTGCCAAGCTGTTTCAGCATGCCGGCGAAGTCTGCGCCCTGCCCGGCAATGCGCCAGTTATGGATGCCGCCGGCATGGCCAGTGCTGTGCAGGCCCAGCTTGCGCGCCGAGTAGCTGGTCATCAGCCAGGTTTGCAGCACGCCATCCTTGACGATATCGCGCCGTTGGGTGCGCACGCCCTCGCTGTCGAACGGCGTTGACGCCAGCCCTTTCAGCAGATGCGGGTGTTCCTCGACGGTCAGCCACGACGGCAGGATCTGCTTGCCGAGCGCGTCCAGCAGGAAAGTGGACTTGCGGTAGACGCTGCTGCCGCTGATGGCCCCCACCAGATGGCCGAACAGCCCGGTGGCCACTTCGGAGGCGAACAGCACCGGCGCCTTCATGGTCGACAGTTTACGCGGCGCGAGACGCGCCAGCGTGCGGCGGGCGCACTCCTGCCCCACCCACTCGGGGCTGCGCAGATCGCCCATCGCACGGCCGATGGTGTAAGCGTAATCCCGCTCCATGTCGCCGTCCTGCTCCGCAATGACGCAGCTGGACAGCGAATGACGGCTGGAACAGTAGCTTTGCAGCATGCCGTGGCTGTTGCCGAACACCTTGATGCCGTAGTGGCTGTTGAAGCTGCCGCCTTCGGTGTTGGTAATGCGTTTGTCCGCCGCCAGCGAAGCCTGCTCGGCGCGCGCCGCCAGCTCGATGCCGCGCTCGGCGTCCAGCTCGGTCGGGTGGAACAGATCGAGATCCGGCGCCTCAAACGCCAACAAATCTTTCTCCGCCGGGCCGGCGCAGGGATCTTCAGAGGTGTAACGCGCGATGTCCAGCGCCGCCTGTACGGTGCGGGCGATGGCATCCGGGCTGAGATCGGTGGAAGAGGCGCTGCCTTTACGCTGACGGTGATACACGGTGATGCCCAGCGCGCCATCGCTGTTGAACTCGACGTTTTCCACCTCGCCGAAGCGGGTGCTGACGCTGATGCCGGTCGATTTGGTGACCGCGACTTCCGCCGCGTCGGAACCGGCGCGTGCCAGCTCCAGAGCCTGAGAAACGGCCTGTTCCAGCGCCTTGCGCTGTTCTGCAACTTGAGTGACTACTTTCATCAATCTGCCATAATTAATCAGAAAATCGTTGAGAAAAGTGCCGGAGCGGCGTAGTTGTGCACGCGGGGCGGCGCGCAAAAATCCTGAGATCTCTGCCGTTGAGTCTAACAGGAACCGCGTTGAATTTCGCATAAAGCCGGCAACCTGTTAGGATTAGCCTCTTTTTAACGGAGCCTACCATGAACAAACAGCCTGAAGACTGGCTCGACGATGTCCCGGAGAATGAAAACGAGGACGATGACGAGATTATCTGGGTCAGTAAAAGTGAAATTAAACGTGATGCCGAAGCGCTGAAAGACCTGGGGGCCGAAATGGTCGATCTGGGCAAAAACGCGCTGGATCGCATTCCGTTGGACGAAGATTTGCGCGCCGCCATCGAGCTGGCGCAGAAGATCAAGAAAGAAGGCCGTCGCCGTCAGCTGCAGCTGATCGGCAAGATGCTGCGCGCCCGCGATATCGAGCCGATCCAGACCGCGCTCGACAAGCTGAAAAACCGCCACAACCAACAGGTTTCGCTGTTCCATAAGCTGGAAGCGCTGCGCGACCGCCTGGTGGAAGAAGGCGATGACGTCATTCCGTCGATCCTGGATCTGTATCCGGCCGCCGATCGTCAACAGCTGCGTTCACTGGTGCGCAATGCGCAGAAAGAGAAGGCCGCCAACAAGCCGCCTAAGGCTTACCGCCAGATCTTCCAATACCTGCGCGAGCTGGCCGAAGCGGCTGACTAAACGCCGCCGCTATCCCGGGATGAACCCGTTTCATCCCCGGTGATGCGCCGGTTCGCCGCTGCTTTCGCGGATATTGAAACGCAGGCTGCCTTCCAGCTCTTCTTCCGCTTCTTCAAACAGCAGAATGATCGCGCCAAAACGACGCTTGCTGCGGGCATTGAGGTGGGTGAACTCGATTTCCACCGGCAGACCGATATCGCCGGTCACCACGTCCCACAGCGCGTCGAGGTTGGCGCCAAACCCCTCGTCCAGCGCAAACTTATGCGCGAAATCACGGTAGAAGGCCGGCACATCCTGGATCTGCTCAAAATCAAACTCTACTTTTGCCATCAAACTCACTCCACACGAATGAAGTTTTTGTAATGGTCACGCGAGACGAAGATCAGACCGTCGCTCGAATACAGCAGGCGATCGGCGCCGCGCCGGCCACACTGGTAATTGATGTCCGCTTCACGCCAGACCCGGCCGCCGGCGCTCGGCAGTTGCCCTTCACGGTTAGAAAATCGATCGCCGCCAATCGCCTTGCCCGGCAATACCGAACAGAGGTTGCCTGAACGCGGGTCCCAGCCCTGCTCGCGCGCCTGCTTCTTGGTGATGTAATAATCCGGCAGCCGCTGATGCTGCTGCAGGTAACTCACCACCGTTTGCTGCTGCGTGAGCCGATCGATGCTCTGTTGCTGCCCCGCCGGCGCTTGCACCACCGCCGCATTGCCGCCGATCGCACGGTGCTCGTTGCCGCGCAACGCGCTGAAGACGGCGATGACCACGGCGATGACAATCGCCAACAGAATCCGCTTGTTCATGACATTCCCTGAAATTATGCCGCCGGAGGCGCCGCAGCTCCCCCAGGCTAGTTAGGTATATAGTCGAGCTGGATGAAACTAAGATGACCGACACATTGCGTTTTCGCGGCAGTGAGGGTTTCATCCATTCATGTCAATGATGCCACTTTCCAGCCGTTCTGGCACTCGGAGTCTCTCTGAAAACGAGCCGCCTGCTCTGAGACGGCCCGCCGAACAACGACTGCTTACAGTATAGTCAGGGAAGGCGCCGCACAGCGCGGCGCAACAGGAGGGAACGCATCAATCGATCAAGGCGTGGCGGTAGCGGTGCAACATGTCGGCCAGGCGTTTCACCGGCCCGGTGACGCTGAGCGGCGCCTGATTGTCGACCAGCTTCTGCTGGTACTCGTTCATTTCGCCCAGCAAGCGATCGTAGTAATAGGCGCGCTTGACGTCGTTCTTGGCGGAGACCACCCGATCGGCGGTGCTGCGGATCTGGCGGTGGAAGGCCGACAGCTCTTCGCTGGCCGGAATTTCCGCTCGCTGCATGCGCTGGTGGGCGATGATCAGGTTCAGCGCCAGACGATACTTGGCGATGTCGTTCGGGAACATCATCAGCAGCTGATTAAGCTGCTGATACAGCGCGGGCAGGTGGTTTTGCCGACGGCGCGCCGCCTTGGTGGTCAGCGCCGACACCGCGCTGCTGACGAACTGGTTGAGCAACGTGCGGCCGGTGCGTTCGCGCGAATTATCGCGGATCAGCAGCAGCACCATCAGCCCGACGCAGCTGCCGAGGAACTGGCCCAGCGCCCCGTCGAGAAACTGGGTCACGTTGAACTCCATCGGGTTGCTCAGCACCAGAATGTTGATGGTCCCCGCCAACAGCCCCAGCGAACCGAGCCGCCGCTTCTGCACCTCGATGCCGATGAAAAACGCCAGCAGGCCGAGGCTGAGACACAGCAGCAAAATGCTCTGCTGGGTCGCCGGCAGGATCACCATGAAGAACAGAGAACCGACCGGGATTGCCGCCAGCATGCCCAGCACGAAATCCATCGCCACCATGCGCGGCGCCGGGGTGCGCATCGCCAGCGAGGTGATCACCGCGATGATCACCATAAAACCGCTGCCGGACGTCCAGCCGGTCCACAGCCACAGCAGGCAGCCGAAGGCCGTCGCCACAAAGGTGCGCAGGCCGTTGATCATCGCGTGATGCCCTTCCGCCGAGGTCGGCTTGACCACGGTTTCATTGCTCAATACGCCCTCTTCCACCGCGCTGATGCTGCAGTTGGCGTGCACGCCTTTCGACAGCAGCAGGTAGCGCGTCGCCGCGCCGACCCAGCCGGTGATGGTCGGCAGCGTTTCCTCGGAGCGATGCGTGGTCAGCACCTGACGCAACAGCTTCATGCGCTTGTGGATCTCCTGCGGGGTCTCCGCCGGAACCATCAGCTGTTCCCGCAAACTTTCTTTCAGCGCCTGCGGGTGATTCAACAAGATCAGATAGGTTTCACAGGCCTGGGTGATCAGCGTCAGCGACAGGGTATGCAGCGCTTTCACCCGTCGGTTGACCTTCTGCCAGCGCGAGGATTCCATCATCAGGTTGTTGCGCATGCCGTCCAGCGCCGTGGTGCTCTTCACCAGATTGCTCCAGGCGCGGTCGATGTCCTCTTTATCGGCATGGCTGATGCACATCTGCATCAGGCGGTATTGATCCACCAGCAGCTTATCCACCGCCCGATCGATGTCCTGCTTGATCGAACGCGGCGAAAACAGCAGATCGGCCAACACGGCGCTGACGATCCCCAGCACGATCTCGCTGCAACGCTCGATGGCGAACTGCGGCGCTTCCAGCAGGTGGGCCTCGCTGGTGGCGACCGTCACGATGATGATCAGCGCGGTATAGCCGGCCAGCCCCCAGGCGTAGGAGTTCTCCACCTTGATAAGCGAAGAGAGCCAGGTGCAGAAACCGGCCCACATGCAGCACAGCATCAGCATCACTACCGGCGCGCGGGCGGTGGTGATGATGATGAGCAGGCCGACGAAGCAGCCGATAAAGGTGCCGATGATGCGCAGCCAGCCGCGATGGCGAATGGCGCCGGAGAAGGGTTCACCGCCGGCGGCAAAGGCCGGGCCGGCGGCGACGATGGCGGCGGTCATCGCCGACCAGCGCGGGGTTTCCAGATTGAGATGGAAGCCGACGAACAGCGCAAACACAATCGCGAAGCTGAGTTTGAAGGCAAATCTCAGCCGGATAAAGGTTGGGCTGCTCATTAGCCGAACTCACGCAGCCGGTGCATCAGGCGCACAAAAGGCGAGCCGCTGTCGGCATTGCGATCGTTCTTGCCGACGATCACCACGGTGGCGGTGGTGCCGGCCGGGTACGGATGCTGTTGGTCCTTGGCGTCCAGCAGGATCTTCACCGGCACGCGCTGCGCCAGGCGCACCCACTCCAGGTTGCTGTCGATCGAGGCCAACCCTTTGTTGTTCACCGTGCTGCTGCTGTTGTTCACCGCCGCCGCCACGCTATCGACGGTGCCATGCATGATGCGGTTGCTGCCGAGCGGGGTAATCTCCGCGCGATCGCCCTTATTCAGGCCGTTCAGCTTGGTCTCTTCCAGGTACGCCAGGATGTAGAAGGAATCTTTCTTCACCAGCGCCACCGCGACCGACCCGCGGGTGATGTATTCACCGGCGTGTACGTTGAGGTTGGTGATCCAGCCATCGGCCGGGGCGCGCACCGTGGTGCGCTCCAGATCCAACTGCGCCAGCTCGCGCGCCGCAATGGCCTTCGCCAGCTGGTGCTGCACGGTCTGCAGCGAGTTGTTCGACTGGTCAATCTCTTCCTGCGACATCGCCTGCACGCCCAACTTCACGCGGCGGCCGGCCTCACGCCGTTTTTCCGCCGCCAGCGTCTGATAGTAGGCGACGTCGGCGCCGGCTTCCGCCAAGGCCTGCTCATAACGCGGCCGATCGACCACGAACAGCACCTGGCCTTTCTTGACCAGTTGGTTGTCCACTACCGGCACGTCGGTCAGCAGGCCGCTGACGTCCGGCGCGATCGCCACCACGTCGGCGGTAAACTTGGCGTCACGCGTCCACGGCGACTCGGTGTAGAACACCCAGGCCTTGAATACCGCGGCAATGCCCAGCAGCACAAGAATCAAAGTGATCGCGATTCGGGTTATTTTTATCGAAAAATTTTTCACAGCGACCTCAAACAAAAAGACACGAAATCAGATAAAACAAGCAGCAATACAGCGCGGTATTAAACAGCGCCGGATGCCAGACAAAATCGTAAATCCCCGTCGGCTGCAGCAGGCGGCGCAAGAGAAAAAACAGCGCCAGCGACACCAGCAGCTCGAAAAACACCGGCGGAAACGACAGTCCGAAGATGACCATAACCGGAAGCAAACTCATCACTTTTTCCTTATTGTTCACTGCGCCGGGGAAAGACAGGTCTCGCCATTCACATTCTCTTTACATTTTAGCGTGCGCGCGCCACAAATCTTGACCAGGCAGCTTGTCCAGGTCACGAACCCGAAAAAAGGTTAAACTTTGGGGCAGACATCCACGACAGGGATTGCGAGGGTGCCGGAGGAGCGGCAGGATGACGTCGCCGCTCGCTCTCGCACGTTGGTGAGGTCTATTCACCCGACCACGTTATATTAGCCTGCTTACTATCAAGGCATCAACAATCTGTGATCTAAATCACTTTTAAGCCAGAGTGAATAATGGAAAGATTAAAACGCATGTCGGTATTCGCCAAAGTGGTTGAGTTCGGGTCGTTTACCGCGGCCGCGCGCCAACTCGACATGAGCGTTTCATCGATCAGCCAAACCGTCTCGAAACTGGAAAATGAGCTGCAGGTCAAGCTGTTGAACCGCAGCACGCGCAGCATCGGCCTAACCGAGGCCGGCAAGATTTACTATCAGGGCTGCCGACGCATGCTGCAGGAAGTCAGCGAAGTGCATGAGCAGCTGTACGCGTTTAACAATACGCCCGCCGGCACGCTGCGCATCGGCAGCTCGTCCACCATGGCGCAAAACGTGCTGGCGAACATGACCGCCGAGATGATGAAAGAGTACCCGGGTCTGACGGTCAACCTGGTGACCGGTATACCGGCGCCGGATCTGATCACCGACGGTCTGGATCTGGTGATCCGCACCGGCGCGCTGCAAGACTCGAGTCTGTTCTCGCGCCGCCTGGGGCAGATGCCGATGGTGGTGTGCGCCGCCAAAAGCTACCTGAGCCAGCACGGCACGCCGCAGAAGCCGAGCGACATGGTCAACTTTTCCTGGCTGGAGTACAGCGTGCGGCCCGACAGCGAATTCGAACTGATGTCGCCGGAAGGCATCACCACGCGCATTTCCCCGCAGGGGCGCTTCGTCACCAACGACTCCTCCACCATGATCCGTTGGCTGAAAAACGGCGCCGGCATCGCCTACGCCCCGCTGATGTGGGTGATCGAAGAGATCAAACGCGGCGAGATCGAGATCCTGTTCAAAAGCTACCATTCGGATCCGCGGCCGATCTACGCGCTCTATACCGAGAAGGACAAACTGCCGCTGAAGGTACAGGTGTGCATCAACTATTTAACCGACTATTTCGAACGCGTAGCGGCGGTCTATCAGGGTTATCGCTGAGCAGCGCTTAAATAGCGGCGCGCCAGCGCGGCCAGCAGCATCAGCGCCAACATGCCGATGCCCCACAGCAGCCAGACGGCGTAGCCCGCCCAGGCCAGCAGCAGAGGAAAATAGCTCGCCAGCCCGCTGCCCAGCTGTTTCAGCCACGGCAGCCAAGTGTCCAACACCGTCTGCGGCACCAGGCTCAGCGCACCGTTCACCGGCAACGTTGCGTTTCCGGCCGCCTCCGCCAACGTCGGCAGCCAGGTCAGCAGGCCGGATACGCCCCAGGCCAGCAACGTCCACAGCGCCATGGCGCCGAGCAGCAGCGCGACCGTCCAGCCGCCCCGATTCACGGCACACCGCCGCCGCACTGCGGACAAAAGCGGCTGCCCGGCGGCAACGGCGCGGCGCACTGTCCGCAGGTGGCGCTCACCGCAGCAAACGGCTGGCCGCAGCGGTGACAATAACGCGCGCCCGGCTTATTCACGGCCCGGCATTCCGGGCACTGCGGCCCCTGTTCGCCATGCTGGCTATAGCGGTTGCCATGGTGGCCACCGCCGTGGCCCGCGCGCCGATGACCGCCGTTAATACCGCCTTGCCCCAACAACCTTTTCAGTAAGCTCATCCCGCCTCTCCTCTGTGCATTCACGCTGAAGCTCACTGTAAACCCTGGAGTAAACTCCAGGGTAAAGCCCGGCGATGAGGATTTACGTTTCATTACATCGTAATAATGGCAAGGCTTTGATGCCGTTAACAAAAGCATCATCGGCATTATCCCACGCCGCTGCGCTGCGTTATGCTGCGGGCACCTCTCCCTGCATCAGGAATAACCATGAAAAAAATCATACTGGACTGTGACCCGGGGCATGACGACGCCATCGCCCTGCTGCTGGCCTGGGGCAATCCGCAGATCGACCTGCTGGCGGTCACCACCGTGGTGGGTAACCAAACGCTGGACAAAGTGACGCGCAACGCCCTCGCGGTGGCGCGCATCGCCAATATCACCGGCGTGCCCTTCGCCGCCGGCTGCCCGCGCCCGCTGGTGCGCAATATCGAAGTGGCACCCGACATTCACGGCGACTCCGGCCTCGATGGCCCGGTGCTGCCGGAGCCTCACCTGCAGCTGGACTCGCGCCACGCGGTGGATCTGATCATCGAGACCGTGATGGCCCACCCGCCCGGCAGCGTGACGCTGGTGCCGACCGGCGGCCTGACCAATATCGCCATGGCGGTGCGTAAAGAGCCGCGCATTGCCGAGCGGGTCAAGGAAGTGGTGCTGATGGGCGGCGGCTATCATGTAGGCAACTGGAGCGCGGTGGCGGAGTTCAATATCAAAATCGATCCCGAGGCGGCGCACATCGTGTTCAATGAAAAATGGCCACTGACCATGGTCGGGCTGGATCTCACCCACCAGGCGCTGGCTACGCCGGCAGTCTGCGAACGCATCGCCGCCCTCGGCACCCGGCCGGCCACCTTCGTCGGCGAACTGCTGGCATTCTTTGGCCGTATGTATCAGCAGGCGCAGGGCTTCAGCGCCCCGCCGGTGCACGATCCTTGCGCAGTGGCCTATGTGATCGATCCGAGCGTTATGTCGGTGCGCAAAGTGCCGGTGGATATCGAGCTGACCGGCACCCTGACGTTGGGCATGACGGTCGCGGACTTCCGCGCGCCTCCGCCGCCGGACTGCCACACCCAGGTCGCGGTCAAACTGGATCAGGATAAATTCTGGGATCTGGTGGTGGATGCGCTGGAGCGGATCGGCGACGTGGAGTAAGCGCACAAGAGACGAGATTAACGCGCTTGGGCAGGCGCGTTAGTCCGTATTCTGCCGCGGCAACAGGAGGCTCAAGCCATAACCGCTTTTATTTCCAATGCAGCAGAACAATCCTAATAATAAATCATTTCATAAAAATAAAAAAAACAGATAAAGACAGGAAGAATCTTAATAAAATTAAAATCATGAAAATCACATTGAATTTAAAAACCAGCAATGGGAAACGATGAAGCAAATCTCCGCCCTCACGCCGCCACTGACGGCATCAATTAAACAAGCAGATACCACTTTTATTCTTCACACTGCCTGCCAATATAGACCATTGCCGGGATGCCCCACGATATCCACACACGCAAGAACCACAGACAACACATTGATTTTAATTAATAAAAACAATATTAAGATTAAAAATTGACTGAATAACAATAGATTTGAGAAAATGGCACGTCTGTTTTTGCAAACAACAAAAATGCCTTTTGCGAGTGAAAAATACGGCTTAACCTTTCTTTGGGCAAACAGCCTCGCGCATTCTCAGGGCAAACATTATTTATCGTTTTACCATAAAGACGGTTTAAATTTCCCGTGAGACATTGTCGATTTCAACATTACACGCATTTCAATACCAGGATAAAGGATAGGGAATAATCAAAACATGCATTTAATAAACGCTATCAGGCCTTGGCAGGTTAACCATGGCCGATAAATCTCCCGCTAACGCAGCGACCATCGCCGTGCTGCCCCTGCTGCTGATCTGGATGGCGGCGATCCTGCCGGTCTATCATCCCAACATGGGCGGCGACGGTCTGGCGCTGCCGCAAAACATTCTGGCCTGGGGCGTCATGGCGCTCACTACGCTGATCGTGACGTTTACCGTTTGCCTGGGTCGCATCCGCCTTTCGCTCACGCCCACCGCACGCCTGTTGCTGCTCGGCATCGCCTTGCTGGCGCTGCCGTTGCTGTATACCCGCCCCGAATGGCGCGAAGACGCCCTGTGGCGCTGCGCCGGCCTGCTCGGCGGTTGGTTGTTCTATGTCGCCTGCCTGCAGCTGCGCGTCACCGCCCGGCAGCGCGAGCTGCTGCTGTTCGGCCTGTTGTTTGCCGTCGGCATTCAGGCGTTGTTGGCGGTTTTACAGCTGTTCGCCCCCGCGCTGGCCTGGGTATCCCCTAACGGCGGCCGGGTCTACGGCGTCTTTCAGCAGCCGAACGTGCTGGGCAGCTTTATCGCCACCGGGCTGGCTTTGGCGCTCTGGCTGCTGCTGGCTCCCTTCTCTGCGCCGACGCGGCGGCGGCAAATCCCGCTGCTCGCGCTGCTGGCCGCTTTCTCCGCCCTGCTGGTGCTGATCCAGTCGCGCGCAGCCTGGTTGGGGGCCGCATTGGCGGCGGCGCTGCTGCTGTGGCGCTTTGCCCGCCAACGCCCGGCCGCAAGCCGCTGGGCCGGCGGCGCGCTGCTGCTGGGCGCCGCGATCGGTCTGACGGTGCTGTTCACCGGTTTCGGTCTGGAGACAAGTAGCGTCTTACTCGACCGCGAATTCTCCAACAGCGCGCGCCTGACCATGCTGCACGACGTCGGCGCCATGATCCTGGCCAAGCCGCTGCTGGGCTGGGGCTACGGCGGCTTTGAATACAGCTTCGCGCATTTCCGCCTGCAGACAATGCCCTGGAGAGAAGTGCTGGAAGTCGCCGGGCATCCGCACAATGAAATCCTGCTGTGGTGGGTCGAGGGCGGCCTGACGGCGCTGGCAGGTATCGCTATCGTCCTTGCCGCCGGCGTACGGCTGCTGAAAAGCGCCTGGCAACGGGATCGAGAACAGCCGAACGGTGCGCGCGTCGGCCTGTTCCTGGTGCTGCTGCCGATGCTGATACACACTCAGCTGGAATACCCTTTCTATCTGTCTGCGCCGCACTGGCTGGCGTTTCTGCTGCTGCTGGCGCTGCTGGACGGCCAAACCGGCGAGCCCCGCCCGCTGCCGTTCGCCAAAGCCCTGAGCCTGCCGGTGGCGATGGCGGCGCTCGGCGTGCTGGTGATGGCGGCCTTCGCCTGGCAAGGGCGCATGGCGCTCACTCAGTCGGAGCGCACTATGCTGGCCAACATCGACAGCATCGAGCAGATGCCGCCGCCGGCCGCCTGGATCTACCGGGAGCGCAAAACCTTCGACGAGCAATCTCACGCGCTGCTGGTCTATAACCAAACGCGCGATGATGCCCTGTTGACCGGCTATCGGCAGTGGGCCAATGCCTATCTGCAGCGCCGCATCGACGCCAACGTCTACGCCACGCTGATCATGATCTTGCGCTATCAGGGGGATCAGGCACAAGCCGATGCTCGCCAACGGGAAGCCGCTTTTCTGTTTGCGCGGGATGCGCGGTTCAGGTAGGGACAACGAGGTGAGAGCGATGCTTCGCCGCTCTCACCTGCGTCATTTTATGTAGCAAAATTAACGCGGCAAAATCGCGCACTCTTTATCCAGCAGCGACTCTACCGAAGCGCGGTTGCCGACGTCCCAGCCGCGCTTCGAGGCCAGCAAAATAAACCCCCGTTGGCCGCCAAACGTGGTGGGCACTAACGCCACGCCATATTCCGCCAGCTGCGGCGGCGATAGATGGAAATAATCTGCCAGATCCTTAATCGGGTAAACGCCCATCGCGGTTGGCTGCATCACGCGGCGCGCGTAGTAGGTGTGGCGCAACAGCTTATCCGGCAAGGGCCGCCATTGTTCCTGTATGTAGGGGCGTTCCGCCTGCAATTGACGCCGCACGTCCTTACGCAGACAGGTCAGGTGAATATGCAATTGGTTTTGGCTGCGGCCATATGCGGAGTTGATCGCCATGCCCAACATATCATCCGGCACCGGCCCGCCATATTCAGCGGCCAGCCGATAACGCATCAGCCAGGCATAGCCAAAATAGTCCGTCCGTTCCCCGGCCAGCAACTGCGGGCTTTCAATGCCGGAGAGCGGCGCCGTCGGAACCAGAATAAAATGATAGGGGTAACGCGGGTTTTGCAGCACGCTAAAGCCCAGGGCCTTCCCCTGCGGCATATAAATCTGCTCACAGGGCGCCGGATCGCGCTTTTGCTGATAATTGGCCATGCAAAGCTTATCGACTACGCCCCACAGCGCATCAGAGCGGGCGCAGCCCGTCAAGGACAGGACGCCCAGCGCCAGCAGCCAACGCCGGGCGGGTATAGCCAGACGCGTCATCATCGTATTGCTCTGTTTTTTCGCCACGTCAATTTTATTCCATTATATCGTGCAGGCTACGGCGTCCTGCCGCGCTTAGCGTTACGAATGCGAGAAAGGCCGCAAAATGGAGCATGATTGAGGGGCCAACGCGTGGCCCCTGGAGGAAAAATTACGCCGTGCCGCCGACGGTGAGCGTGTCCAGTTTCAGCGTCGGTTGGCCGACGCCCACCGGCACGCTCTGGCCTTCTTTGCCGCACACGCCCACGCCTTTATCAAGCGCCAGATCGTTGCCGACCATCGAGATCTGCTGCATCGCCTCGATGCCGGAGCCGATCAGCGTCGCCCCCTTCACCGGTTTAGTGATGCGGCCCTTCTCGATCAGATAGGCTTCGGTGGTGGAGAACACGAACTTGCCGGAGGTGATATCCACCTGGCCGCCGCCAAAGTTCGGCGCGTACAGGCCGTATTCAACGCTGGCGATGATCTCTTCCGGCGTCGATTTACCCGCCAGCATGTAGGTGTTGGTCATGCGCGGCATCGGCAGATGCGCGTAGGACTCGCGGCGGCCGTTGCCGGTCGGCGCGACGCCCATCAGGCGCGCGTTGAGCTTGTCCTGCATGTAGCCTTTCAGCACGCCGTTTTCGATCAGCACGTTGTACTGGCCCGGCACGCCTTCGTCGTCGATCGCCAGCGAACCGCGGCGCCCTTGCAGGGTGCCGTCGTCCACCACGGTACACAGCTCAGACGCCACCCGCTCGCCCATATGGCCGCTGAACACCGAGGTGCCGCGCCGGTTGAAGTCGCCTTCCAGGCCATGGCCCACCGCTTCGTGCAGCAGCACGCCCGGCCAGCCGGCGCCCAACACCACCGGCATATTGCCGGCCGGCGCCGCTACCGCGCCGAGGTTGACCAGCGCCATGCGCACCGCTTCTTTGGCGTAGGCATCGGCACGCACGTCGCCGTCGACGGTTTCCAGGAAGTAGTCATAGCCGAAACGGCCGCCGCCGCCGCTGGAGCCGCGCTCACGCTTGCCGTCCTGCTCCACCAGCACGCTGACGGAAAGGCGCACCAGCGGGCGAACGTCCGCCGCCAGCGTGCCGTCGGTGGCGGCCACCAACACCTGCTCGTAAACGCCGGTGATGCTGGCGTTCACTTCCTGCACCCGCGCATCGGCGGCGCGCGCCACCTTGTCGACGCGGTGCAACAGGGCGATTTTCTCTTCGCGCGGCAGGCTTTGCAGCGGATCGAGCAGCGGGTACAGCGCTCGATAACCGATTTCGCCCAGGGTATGCGCCCGCCCGTCGCCCTGCTCGCGCACGATGCTGCGCGCCGCCTGGGCGCTCTGCTGCAGCGCATTCAGAGTGATCTGATCGGCATAGGCGAACCCGGTCTTCTCACCGCTGACGGCGCGCACGCCGACGCCCTGGTCGATATTGTAAGAGCCATCCTTGATGATGCCGTCCTCGATCACCCAGGCTTCGTGATAGCTGGACTGAAAATAGAGATCGGCGTAGTCGATACGGCGTTCTGCCAGTTGACCCAGTACCGAGTACAGGTCTTGATGACTCAGCTTGTTGGTAGCGAGTAACTGCTCACTGACAAACGTCAGGCTCATAATGGTTTCACTCTTGATTGGAGGATAACTTGTCAGACGGCGCCGTCAGCGACGTCTGGAATCGGTTGTGCTGCAGCACCGGCATCTGCGCACGAATATTTTTCAGGCTTGCGGCGTCCACGCGCACCTTCAGTGCCGCCACGGCGTCCGGGTTCTCGGCCAGTACCTTGCCCCAGCCGTCGACGGCCAGCGTGTGGCCCCAGGTGCGACGGGTCGGCCCGTGGCGCCCCACCTGCGCCGGCGCCAGGATCATGCACTGGTTCTCGATCGCTCGGGCGCGCAGCAGGACTTCCCAATGCGCCTCGCCGGTTACCCGCGTAAAGGCCGCCGGCACCGAAATCAGTTCGGCGCCCTGCGCCCGCAGCGCCTGGAACAGCGCGGGGAAGCGCAGATCGTAGCATATGGTCATGCCCAAACGCCCGACCGGCGTATCCACCACCGTCAGGTGCTGCCCATGCTGGTAGGTATCCGACTCGCGGTAATGGCCGTGCGCGTCGTTGATGTCCACATCGAACATGTGCAGCTTGTCGTAGCGGGCGCGGATCTCGCCCTGCTCGTCGAACAACAGGCTGCTGGTGGTGATAAGCTCCGGGTTCTCACGGCTTACGAGCGGCATCGAGCCCACCAGCAACCACACGCCATAGCGGCGCGCCAGTTCGCGCACCGCATTCTGCAGCGGGCCATCGCCCTGTTTTTCCGCCTGTTGGCGGTAAGCTGCGGAGTTGGCGAACAGCAGCGCGTTCTCCGGCGTCATGACCAGTTTTACCCCGGCATTGAGCTGCTTAATCTGCTGTTCAATCTGGGCCAGGTTATCGCGCACCTGATCGCCACTGCACAACTGCAACAACGCAACGTTAGCATTCCTCATGACGCCTTATCCTCCTTTGACTTACGCTGTACCTCATTGATCTTCGGCTGGTCGAGATCGCCGCCGATATGGTAGCGAATCAGCGAAATCTTGCTCCACAGCGGCCCCAGCACCTGCGAGGCGGCGAACACCGCCGCGCCGACGATCGGGTTAACGACAAACGCCGTGGCCACGCCGACGGTCGCTGAAATCGCCGGCGCCACCACCGCTTCCATATCGATGCGGCGGCGCGCCAAATCGATCTGGCCGCTCATAGCAATATCCGCCGCCAAGCCATCGATCAATAGATTATCAGTATGCATTATGCCATCTTTCAGCCAGGCGGTACTGCGGATGGAATCAAAGTAGAAGCCTTTGCCGAAGGTATCGCTGAAGTCGAACTGCAGCTTGCGCAGCAAGGCGTCGAAGCTGACCAGCCGCAGCAGCTGACCGGCGCGGCCGCCGCCCATGCTGTCGATCTCGCCCTTGCCCATTTTGACCTGCAACGCGCCGCTCAGCGTATCGACCCGCGGCAGCCACGGCGTGCCATGCCAGTACAGATCGAAATCCACGTCGTAAGGCGCTCCCTTGAGCGGAATGGTGATGCCGAAGAAGGCGGCGGTTTCATCAATCTTGCCGCCGAGCAGCTTGCCTTTCAGCGAGCTGCGCTCTTCTTGCGCGTTTTGTTTCCACAGGCCGGTGGCGGTCATGCGCCCTTGGCCGGTATCGACCAGGCCGTGATCCAGCGTCAGAGTATCGCCCCGATTAGTCAGATCCGCCTCGACCTTGCCGAGGTTCTGCCCCAGTACCCAGCACGACTTGCAGCGCAACATCAGCGAAGGCCAGTCGCGGAAGCTGATTTTCTCCGGCGGCGGCGGCGTACCCGCCGCGCTTTTCGTCTCTGCGAACTGCGGGTTGTAATACAGATAATTGATATCGGCGCGCCACGGCCCGCGATCGGCCACCCGCAGGCTGCCGTCCACTTCGTCGCTCTTGGCGCTCACGAGGGTAGCGCCAAGCTGTTTCTCGGCCGACAGCGTCAGCTTATGCCAGGCCTGGCCGCCCAACAGCAACTGCGGCGTGGTCAGCGCCACGGTGGTGGGGAAGCTGAAACCGCCCACCTGGCCGCTGCCGCCGCCCTGTTTCAGCGCCGGCGCGAGCAGCGCCAGCCACTGCTCACCGTCCAACGCCGGCAGATTCAGCGTCATCGACTTGCCGGCCGGCAGCGGCGGCGTGCCGCCCCCGTTGGTTTGCCAAGCGGCGCGCGCCAGATTCACCTGTTTTTTATCGAAGTTCCATTCACTGTTGAAACGGTTCTGTTTGCCCGCGCTACCGGTCAACATGAAGCCGTTCAAACCGCCTTTGACCTTGACGTTCACCGGCAGCGCCTCTCCTGGTGCCTTGTCCAGCGGCGAAGGTAAGTGACTGCTCACTTTCTTCAAATCCGCGTCGAGACCGATATCGTAGCTGGCCGAACCTTGGTGCGGCAGCGTGATGGCCACCTGGCTCTGCCAGGGCGCGCTGCCGCTGAGCGCATCGGCGGCCTCTTTCGGCAGGCCGGGGAACTTGCCCGGCTGCCAGTCTCCTTTCAGACCAACGTTGACCTTGTAGTCACGCTCGCCTTCCTGCGTAGTGAAGTTGACCGCCACCGGTTGCCCGAACCAGTTGGCCGACAGGGTGTCGCTCTCCAGATTGCCGTTGTTGAAACGGAATTTGCCGCTGAGCTTCTGCAGCTCGCTTTCCAGCGGTTTTATCAGCAACGAATTATTGTTCAGCGCCACTTCACCGGTGGCTTTGACCTGCTCGCCGTCCAGCGGGATATCCAGATGTAAGCGCCCACTGACATCGCCGCCAATTTGCAGCTGCTCCAGCGCCGCCCCCAGCGAATCATGCAACGGCGTCTGCATAAAGTAGTCATGCACATCGCTGCCCGCGCCGGCCACGTCGGCGTCAATCAGCAGCCGCTCTTTCAGGTAATCCGGGATCACCGCGCTGATATTTTTACCCGCCACCTTGCCCAACCGGGTTTGCGGCGCATGCATCCACAGCCCCTCGTTGGCGAAATCGAGATCGATCGCCAAATCGGTCAGCGCCGGCCAGCCCGGTTGGAACTGGAAGGTGGCATGGCGCAGCGGTACGAAGACTTCGAACTGTCCTTCGTTTTTGCGATACGGGAAGTGCTGCGGATCGCCGGAATAAATCAGCGTGGCGTTATCCACCTGGCCGCCCTGAATGGCGCCGCTCAGGTAGTCCACCAGATGCTTGCCCATCAACGGTTCCGGGAAATAGCGCCAGGCGTCGGCGCCGTCATACAGGCGGATGCCCGCCAGGATGTTCAGCCACGGATCGCCCTTGGCCGGCTGCTGATAACGGAAATCGCCGTTGACCCATAGCGACTTCGCCTTGACGTCCAGCCCCTGGCTCGCCAGTTCCCAGCCCTGATCGTTGTAACGCCAGGTCAGCGCGCCACGCGCGCTGCTGATTTCAAGCGGCGCGCGGAACATGTCGCCGTAAGGCAGAGTGCTGTCGGTGAGCCCCAGCGTCAGGCGGCCGTTCTCCACCCCGCCGCTCAACGCCCCGGAGAAGTGGTTAACGCCCGGCAGCAGTTCCCAACGCTGCCAGCTGACATCGCGCCACAGCGCCTGGAAACGGCTCTTTTCCGGCTGCTTGAGCGGAATGTCCAGCGCCAGCGCTTCCAATTGCCCCTGCGGCTGCAGATCGTTCCAGCGGTCGAGCACGTCCGGGCTGAGGAAGGAGAAGGTCGGCAACAGCGCCGACAGACGCTCCAGCTGAATATCAGTCGCGCGCACACGCAGTTCTTCATTCTGCGCCGGCCCCATGAATTCAGTGTTTTCCGGCAGCCACAGCGCGGAAAGCCCGCCCTGCGGCCAGGCCTGGCCGTCGGTGCTCAACCGCAGTTGCGGCACGTCGAGCTGCCAACCGGTGCCCTGGCGGCGCAGCGACAGCGCCAGATTATCCACGTCCAGCCGGTGCTGCGCGGCGCCGGTGTCCCAGTTGGCCGCCCCCTGCTTGAGCAACGCATTGCCGCCGGCGATCTGGCCGTTCTGCACCTGCAGCCAGGCCGCCAGGCTGAAGTCGGCGCTTTCCAGCCCGGTGTTGGCGCGCAGCCAGCGGGTAAACCAGGGTTTCATGTCGATGTTATCGGCCTGCAGGTAGACCGTGCCGGTATCCAGCAGGCCCTGATTATCGCGCAGGTCCATGCGCAGCTGCACCACGCCGTGTTGGCCGTTCAGCGTCGACAGGCTGATCTGCCCCTCGGCGCGGTGACGATCGCGGCCGTTGAGCCAGGTCAGCTGGGGAATGTCAAATTCGGCGCGCGCGCCGGCGGGCGTCAGGAACGAGATACGGCTGTCGCGCAAATCGAAGTGATCGAGCTGGCGCAGCATCAGATCGCTGATCCTGCCCGGCTCAAGGCCTTCGCCCTGCTGGTCGCCGCCCAGCGTGGCGTTCAAATCGAGGCGGAATTGGTAGAAGGTCAGATCGCGGAACTGCCAGCGCCAGTGCAGCAGCGACTGCCACACGTCCAACGCCAGCGTCACGCGCTCGATATGCACATCGCTTTTGGGCAGCGTAGCGCTCAGGTTGCGCATTTCAAGCTGCGGGCCGAACGTTTCCCAACTGCCCTGCACGAAATCCATCCGCACGGGCACGCCGGACAGCTTCTCCACCTGCGCCAGCAGTTGGGGGCGGTAGTCGTTCAGCTTCGGCAGCATCAGGCGCAGCCCGCTGATCAGCAGCGCCACAATCACAATTAGGGTGGCGCCTGTTGCTAACAGAATCCCAGGCAGTCGCCTCACGCAGTTCTCCTTGCTCCGCTGCCTGGCAACGGGAATATCTATGCACTGACGGGCCCGGCGTGCCGGGCCCCTACCGATGTCGGGCGGGCTACATCATGACGACGTCGAACTGCTCCTGGCTGTACAACGGTTCGATCTGCACCTTCACCTGTTTGCCGACGAAGATCTCCACTTCGGCCAGCGCGTGCGACTCTTCGCTCTTCAGCGCTTCGCCGACCGCCGCGGAGGCGTACACCAGGAAGCGATCGGAATCGTAGGCGTGATGCACACGCACAATTTCGCGCAGGATCTCGTAGCACACGGTTTCCACCGTTTTCACGGTGCCGCGCCCATTGCAAGTAGGACAATCGTGACAGAGCACATGTTCAATGCTTTCACGCGTTCGTTTACGCGTCATTTCAACTAAGCCTAGCTGAGAGAAGCCGTTGATCGTGGTTTTTACCCGATCTTTACTCAACGCCTGCTCCAGCGAGTGCAGAACCCGGCGGCGATGCTCTTCGTTGTTCATATCGATGAAGTCGATAATGATGATGCCGCCCAGGTTGCGCAGCCGCAGCTGGCGGGCAATGGCCTGCGTCGCCTCGATGTTGGTATTGAAGATGGTTTCATCGAGGTTGCGGTGGCCGACGAAGGCGCCGGTGTTGATGTCGACGGTGGTCATCGCCTCGGTCTGATCGATGATCAGATAGCCGCCGGACTTCAGCTCCACCTTGCGCTCCAGCGCGCGCTGGATCTCGTTTTCCACATCGTACAGATCGAAAATCGGTTGGCTGCCGGTGTACAGCTCCAGCTTGCGGGTGATGTCCGGGATATACTCGCCGGTAAACTCCACCAGCAGATCGTGCGTCAACCGCGAATCGACGCGAATGCGATCCAGCGCCGCGCCGGCGAAGTCGCGCAGGATGCGCTGCGCCAGCGCCAGCTCGCCGTACAGCTTGTATTTGGTCTGGTTGCGCTTCTTGCGCTCCATCACCTTGGTCCACAGGCGTTTGAGGAACGCCGCGTCCTGCGCCAGCTCCTCCTCGCCGATGCCCTCCGCCGCGGTGCGGATGATAAAACCGCCCAGCTCGTCGCAGTGCGGCGCAACGATGGACTTCAGGCGTTCGCGCTCGGCTTCGCTTTCAATGCGCTGCGACACGCCGACGTGCGCCGCGCCCGGCATGAAGACCAGATAGCGCGAAGGCAGCGTAATGTCGGTAGTCAGACGCGCGCCCTTGGTGCCGAGCGGATCTTTCACCACCTGCACCATCAGGTCTTGCCCCTGGCGCACCAGCTCGGCGATGTCGCGCACGTGGAAGTTTTTCCGCTCGTCGCCGGCGACGCATTCGGTATGCGGCATGATGTCGGAGGCGTGCAGGAAGGCGGCCTTGTCCAGGCCGATGTCGACGAACGCCGCCTGCATCCCCGGCAGGACGCGGCTGACGCGCCCTTTATAGATATTGCCGACGATGCCGCGTTTTGATTCGCGTTCGATATGAATCTCTTGCAGAATGCCGCCATCGATATAGGCGACCCGCGTTTCAGACGGTGTGATATTAACCAGTAGCTCAGCTGTCATGCCTTCTCCTCAGAGCCGGTCGATAATGGCAGCGCCCATCAACCGGTTCTTACATCACGTAATGCGACAAAATTACTGAGCAGCTCATGTGTTTCGACCAGTGGCAGACCGACCACCGCGTGATAACTCCCGGTTATCGTTCTGACGAAACAACCACCCTTTCCTTGAATGCCGTAGGCGCCCGCTTTATCCATCGGTTCGCCCGTAGCAATATAGTCGCGGATATCCTGTTGCGACAGGCTGCGGAACGTCACGTCGGTCACCACCAGCTGGCAACGCACGTCTTGGCGATCGGCGATCGCCACCGCCGTCATCACCTGATGCTGTTTGCCCGACAGGGCCGCCAGCATCTGTGCCGCATGGGCTTCGTCGCGCGGCTTCTCCAGCACCCGGCCGTTGAGCACCACGATGGTGTCGGCGCCCAGCACCGGCCGATCTTCCTGCGCCAGCGCCACGCCCGCTTTGGCCTTGTCCTGCGCCAGGCGGCGCACATAGGCTTCTGCGGCTTCGCCTTCCCGGCGCTGCTCTTCGGTATGCGTCAACAGGATGTCGAACGATACGCCCAGCAGGGCCAGCAGTTCACGTCGACGTGGGGAGCCGGAGGCCAGATAAAGCGAAGTCATTGAGATACCCTTACTGTACGGCGAACTGACGGCGGATTTTGCGCATCAACAGGAATAACCACGGCCACAAAATGCCGTTTACCACACTACTCCAGAACACCTCTGGGCGGAAAGAGACGTTGATCACTAAAAACTCAGCCCAGAACACCACCACGTCCATCGACAGCGACAGCAGCACGACGATCAGCGCCTGTTGCCACAGCGCCATATTGCGGAACAGTTGGAATTTGAACGCCACCAGGTAGGCGATGATGCCCAGCGCCAGCGCGCGCACGCCCAGCGTGGAGCCGAGGATCAGATCCATGATCAACCCCAGCACGAAACCGGTGCCGACGTTGACGCGGTGCGGCAAGGCCATCACCCAGTAAATGAGGATCAGCACCAGCCACGAAGGCCGGAACATGTAGATCTGTTCCGGCCACGGCATGATTTGCAGCACCAACGCCACCAGGAACGACAGCCAGATGATCCAGCGCCCGTGGCTGCGGTAACTGTTCATTGCACCACTCCCGCCGCGGCAGGCTGGGCTGGAGGCTGGGCAGACGCCGGAGCGACGGTTTGCGGCGCCACGCCGGTGGCCGGCGCCGGCAGCTGCGGCCCGACCGAACCGGCAGGCGGCAGCACCTGCGGCATCATCTGCATCAGGCGCTCATTGGCCACGCGGTGAACTTCGTCCGGCGGCAACGGCATGTCGCCGTTGCGATCGGCGCCCCACAGCAGCAGCAGGTAGCGCAAGCGCTGCAGACCGGCGGTCGGCCGCGCCTGAATCACGGTGTAAGCGCGTTGATTGTCGACCTTGACCGAAGAGACTACCGCCACCGGATACCCTTCCGGGAAACGGCCGCCGAGGCCGGAGGTCACCAGCACGTCGCCAACGCGGATATCGGTATTGTTCGGCAGGTGTTCCAGCTGCAGATCGTCGGTGCAGCCGCTGCCTGCGGCGATCACCCGAATATCGTTGCGCAGCACCTGAATCGGCAACGCGTGCGAGGCATCGCAGATCAGCAGCACGCGGCTGGTCACCTTCGCCACCGCCACGACCTGGCCAACCACGCCCTTGTCACTGATCACCGGCTGGCCTTCATAGACGCCGTTGTCCGACCCTTTGTCGATAACGACTTGGTCGCTGTACGGATCGGAACCGGTGGAGATCACCTGGGTGACCATCTTGTGTTCGTCCTGGCGCAGCGGGGAACCCAGCAGCTCGCGCAAGCGGGCGTTTTCCTGCTTGAATTGGCCAAGAAGAAGAATATCGCTGTTTTTCAGCAGCAGTTCCTGCCGCAGAGCTCGGTTTTCCAGCTCCAGCTGTTGGCGGGTGGCCAGCGTTTCCGACACGCTGTCCAAAACTTTACGCGGCCCGTTGGCCAGAAAATAGAAAGGGCTGACTGCGGTGTCCATGTAGTTACGTATCTTCACGAACGTGCCGAGCCGGCTGTCGGCAACGATCAGGCCAATGGCCGCGATCACCGCCAAAAAAAGTCGCAGTTGCAGGGAAGGCCCCCTGCTAAAAATCGGCTTCATAAATTATGCGAGTTCCTCGACAACAGAAAGAGGAACCGTACCCGATTTTCGCTGTGCGCATTCATCCGATACGATTCCTCCTTCCAGGGGCTGACTATTCTTCGCTGAACAAATCGCCGCCGTGCATGTCGATCATTTCCAACGCCTTGCCGCCGCCGCGCGCCACGCAGGTCAGCGGATCTTCCGCCACCACGACCGGGATGCCGGTTTCTTCCATCAGCAGGCGATCGAGGTTGCGCAGCAACGCGCCGCCGCCGGTCAAGACCATGCCGCGTTCGGAAATGTCGGAGGCCAATTCTGGCGGGCACTGCTCCAGCGCAACCATCACCGCGCTGACGATGCCGGTCAGCGGCTCTTGCAGGGCTTCGAGGATTTCATTGGAGTTCAGGGTAAAGCCGCGCGGTACGCCTTCAGCCAGGTTACGGCCGCGCACTTCGATTTCGCGCACTTCGTCGCCCGGATAGGCAGAACCGATTTCGTGCTTGATGCGCTCTGCGGTGGCTTCGCCGATCAGCGAGCCATAGTTGCGGCGCACATAATTGATGATGGCTTCATCGAAACGGTCACCGCCGATGCGCACGGAAGAGGAGTACACCACGCCGTTCAGCGAGATCACCGCCACTTCAGTGGTACCGCCACCGATATCCACCACCATGGAGCCGGTCGCTTCGGAAACCGGCAAACCTGCACCGATCGCCGCCGCCATCGGCTCTTCAATCAGGAACACTTCACGCGCGCCGGCCCCTTGGGCGGACTCGCGGATAGCGCGGCGTTCAACCTGGGTTGCGCCGACCGGCACACAGACCAGCACGCGCGGGCTTGGGCGCATAAAGCTGTTGCTGTGAACCTGTTTGATAAAGTGCTGCAGCATTTTTTCGGTCACGAAGAAGTCGGCGATCACGCCGTCTTTCATCGGGCGAATAGCCGCGATGTTGCCGGGGGTGCGGCCCAGCATCTGTTTGGCGTCATGACCGACGGCCGCTACGCTCTTTGGGGAGCCGGCACGATCCTGGCGAATGGCAACCACCGAAGGTTCATTCAGTACGATGCCTTGCCCTTTAACATAAATCAGGGTATTGGCGGTACCCAAGTCGATGGACAAGTCGTTGGAAAACATGCCACGAAATTTCTTAAACATAACGAAAGGATAATCCTGCAAGCTGGGGGCGGAAAATAAAATCCGCCTACTTTACCAACCACACGAAGCAGCGACAAGGCGCAAAAACGTTCTACTTCGGTGAAAAATAGTCTGTATTGTTTCTGCTCGAATGCACGGAAATTGGATGAGGCCTGAATTCCCTGAACAAAGGCTCAGTTTACCACCCTGTCAACGCACGAAACGGCGTAACACAGCTCATAAAATCTAACATATTCCCTGATTGCCGCCGGTGGTAAGCACCTACCAACGTCAACCAGATAAAGGCAGACAAGAGCCTATCTCAAATAGGCGTTGTTGTCGCAGGCAGTTTGGAAAAAACTCCAAAAAGACGGTAACGAGGCCCAGATGGATCCGGACCTCATTCTACGTCAATTTTTGTCCGTCAATCAGCTTAAACACGATAACGACGTGAATATTTTTTACGCCCCACGTCGATCGGTTCCGGTGACGCGAAAAAGTCGCCCTGCCCGCCATGGATCCCACGCTCTTTCAGCGTCTGCCATTCGTTGCGCGTACGTACGCTGGCAGCGAACACCTGAGCGCGCGTGCCCGCGCAGGCGCCGGTCAGGCTCTGCACGAACAGTTGGTTTTCGTCCCGCTTATCGATACTCCGCACCAACCCCGGGTGGAGCTTGACGATCTCCACCTGCAACGACTTGATATAGGACGTACTGACCACGGTTAACCCCGCTTTGGACACCGCCAGGCGGCAACCCAGCCCTGACAGCAACCTCAGCACCGGACGCAAACGGTCGATATGTTGACACACATCTGCCTCCGCAAGTTCAATCAGAATTCGTCGACGCTGACTTTTTTCGCACTGCAACAGCGTATCGCGCAGCCAGCGTTGGAAAGAGCGCTGCAAAATCGAGTCCACGCACAGCGGGAACGCCAGCGTTTCTTCAGGCCACTGCGCCAGCAACGGGATGATGCGGCTCACCTGTTGGCGATCGTAACTCTCCGCTAACCCCAATTGCTCCACCAGCGGCATATATTCCGCCGGCAGCAATTCCTGGGCGCCGTCATAAATTCGGCTCATGATCTCACGGTGGTGCACCTCGCCTTCCACGGTCACCGCCGGTTTCTGATACAGCCGCGGGCCGCCGCGCGCCAGCACCAGTTCCAGCAGCGTGCGCCACTTGACGCTGCCGCGCCCCTTTTCCGGCACCTGGCTGTCGTACACGTACCAACCGTTTTCGCCCTGCAGCGTGGCGTGCCGCGTCGCCTGCTCCGCGTAATCGATCACCTGCTCCGTGGTCTGGCCGCTGCGGTACGCCACGATGCCGATGTGCAGGAAGGCCTCACGGTCGATCATCGCCGTGGAAGGCAAGGCATCGATGGCGTTGACCAGCTGTGAGGCGATGCCGTCGGCCTCCTTCAGCGTGCGATGCGGCAGCAAGACGGTAAAATCGCTGTGAAAATAGCGCGCCAGCAGCGCCGACGGATAGCGCATCACGAAAGTAGACAGCAGATTGACCAGCGAATACATCAGCTCCTGCACCGCCACGCTGCCGTGCGTGTCGCGCAGGGTCTCGAAATCGGGCAGCCGCACCATCATCACGATGCCGTGCGAGCCTTCCTCTTCCAGCTGAGTGGTCAATTGGTTATCGAAGAACAGGCGATTGTTCAGCCCGGTTTTGGCGTCCTGCGCCGCGAAGGCGCGGATCAGCGTATCGACCCGGCTGCGCTCCTCCCGGGCTTCCGCCAGATCGGCCAGCAGGCGGTCGAGCGCCCCGCTGACGTTGGCCGGCCATTCGCGCACGTCGCCCTGCATGACGTTTTCGCGCTCGCCGTTCAGAATGCGCCGCGCGCGGCGCTCCAGACGATCCTCGCCGTCGGCCTGTTCACGCAGCCAGCGCAGGCTGAACAGCAAAATCACCACCATAACGACGATCGACAGCGTGACGGCGGCCGTGGATTGCAACGTGCGCACATCGCTGGCGAAGGGATCGAGGTAGGTGATTTGCAGCGTACTGCCCGGGTGCTGCAACAGCGGCCGCGAGACCTGACGATAGCCGTTCAGCGCATCCCAGGGCTCTTTTTTCGCCGTCGGCAATTTATAGTCGAGGAGCTTGCTGGCGCCGGCCTCTACGCGGATCGACACAATGCCGAGCGGGCGCATGACAATCGGCAACCATTTCTCCTGATCGCGCGGCGACTCGCGCAACATGGCTTGATCGAGAGACGTGACCAGCGAATCAAAGCGACGCTCCTGGCGATCCTGGGTAACGTAAAAGAAGCTGTATGAGCATCCCATCAGCATCAAAAACATCGCCAGCGCGACCAACAGAGTGATCAATGCAGAGAGTTTGGTGGTAAATCGCATCCCTGTGCCTTGTCCGCTATGGTTAAGTGAGTGTTCACCCTTTAGCTAAAAGGGGCCGTCCAACCCTAACAAGCCTTGCTGAGGAATTAAACCTGCAAGCGCCGTTTTTGTCCTTTATCAGGACTTGGGCCGCTTATTATGCATATAGTCAAATAAATGTGATTCAGCCATTGATAGAAAAGTGTAAACGAGAGGAAGAGTGACATGCGTGCACTGTTATTGGAACAACAAGACGACCAAACTCTGGCTCATATCAAAGATATCGGCAGCGATCGGTTGCCGGAAGGCGATGTTACCGTCGACATCAACTGGTCCAGCCTGAACTACAAGGATGCGCTGGCGATCACCGGGAAAGGCAAGATCGTGCGTCATTTCCCGATGGTGCCGGGCATCGACTTCGCCGGCACCGTGCGCCACAGCGGTGACGCTCGCTTTAAAGAGGGGCAAAGCGTGGTGCTCACCGGCTGGGGCGTGGGTGAACACCACTGGGGCGGCCTGGCCGAGCAGGCCCGCGTCTCCGGCGAGTGGCTGGTGCCGCTGCCGAACGGCCTGGATGAGCGCAAGGCGATGATCATCGGCACCGCCGGCTTTACCGCCATGCTGTGCGTGATGGCGCTGGAGGAAGGCGGGGTACACCCGGACGACGGCGATATCCTGGTTACCGGCGCCAGCGGCGGCGTGGGCAGCACCGCCATCGCCCTGCTGGCGGCGCTGGGGTACCGGGTGACCGCCATCAGCGGCCGCGACAGCAATACCGACTACCTGAAAGCGCTCGGCGCCAAAGAGGTGATGTCGCGCGATGGCTATATCGACACGCCGCGTCCGCTGGAGAAACAGCTGTGGGCCGGCGCGGTGGACACCGTCGGCGACAAACTGCTGGCCCGGGTGCTGGCGCAGATGAACTATAACGGCACCGTCGCCGCCTGCGGCCTGGCCGGCGGCTATCAGTTGCCGACCACCGTGATGCCGTTCATTCTGCGCAATGTGCGCCTGCAAGGGGTGGATTCGGTGCATACGCCGCTGCATCGCCGCCAAACCGCCTGGGAACGGCTGGCCGGCATTCTGCCGGACAGTTTCTATCAGCAGGCCACGCACGAAATCACCCTCGAACAGGCGCCGGCCACCGCCGCCGCGCTGCTGAACAACCAAATCACCGGCCGCACTCTGGTGAAAATCCGCTGACGGACTCCCCCCGGCGACGGGGGGCTCACCGGCGTCTGCGAAATTTCATATTTTCCCGCGTCCCCTCGCTTCCGGCCGGCTTTAGCGCCATGCTTATTTCATGGAGCCCCGTTAACCGCTTGCGGGCGGCGGGCATCAGTCGCGGAGAACATCAGCATGAACAAACACCCCAAATTGACCGAGGCCGACGTCACGCCGGAGAGCGTATTCCACCAGCGGCGCAAAGTGCTGCAGGCGCTCGGCATCACCGCCGCCACGCTGGCGCTGCCTACCGGCGCACAGGCGGACCTGCTGTCGTGGTTCAAAGGCAACGATCGTCCCAAGGCGCCGCCGGGCAAAGCGCTGGAATTCAGCAAACCGGCCGCCTGGCAGGCGCAGCTGGCGATGACGCCGGAAGACAAGGTCACCGGCTACAACAACTTCTATGAGTTCGGCCTCGACAAGGCCGATCCGGCCGCCAACGCCGGCGGGCTGAAGACCGAAGGCTGGAAAGTGCGCATCGACGGCGAAGTGGCGAAGCCGATAACGCTGGATATCGACGATCTGATGAAGCGTTTCCCGCTGGAGCAGCGCATTTATCGCATGCGCTGCGTCGAGGCCTGGTCGATGGTGGTGCCATGGATCGGTTTCGAGCTGGGCAAGCTTCTCAAGCTGGCCGAGCCGAACGGCAGCGCGCGCTACGTGGCCTTCCAGACGCTGTACGATCCGGAACAGATGCCCGGCCAGAAAGATCGCTTTATCGGCGGCGGCCTGAAATATCCCTACATCGAAGGGCTGCGGCTGGACGAGGCGATGCATCCGCTGGCGCTGCTGACCGTCGGCGTGTACGGCAAAACCCTGCCGCCGCAAAACGGCGCGCCGCTGCGGTTGATTACGCCGTGGAAATACGGCTTCAAAGGCATCAAGTCGATCGTGCATATCCGTTTGGTGCGCGATCAGCCGCCGACCACCTGGAACCAATCTGCGCCGAACGAGTACGGTTTTTACGCCAACGTGAATCCGCACGTCGATCATCCGCGCTGGTCGCAGGCCACCGAGCGTTTCATCGGCGCCGGCGGCATACTCGACGTCAAACGCCAACCGACGCTGCTGTTTAACGGCTATGCCGATCAGGTGGCGTCGCTGTATCACGGCATGGACCTGCGGGAGAATTTCTAAGTGCGCCTGACGCCTGTTCATATCAAATGGCTGAAAGCCGCCCTGCATCTGGCGGCGTTTTTGCCCTTTCTCTGGCTGGTGTTGGCGGTGGATCAGGGCTGGTTCAGCGCCGATCCGTCCAAGGACATTCAGCATTTTACCGGCAGGATGACGCTGAAACTGCTGCTGGCCACGCTGGCTATCGCCCCGCTGGCGCGCTACGCCCGGCAGCCGCTGCTGATCCGCTGCCGCCGCCTGGTCGGGCTGTGGTGCTTTGCCTGGGGCACGTTGCACCTGATAAGCTACTCCACGCTGGAACTGGGGCTGAGCAATCTCGGCCTGCTGGGCAGCGAGCTGGTGAATCGCCCGTATCTGACGCTCGGCATCCTCACCTGGCTGATCCTGCTGGCGCTGGCGGCCACCTCGACGCTGTGGGCGATGCGCAAACTGGGCGCCAAATGGCAAACGTTGCACAACTTCGTCTATCTGGCGGCGATCCTCGCGCCCATCCACTATCTGTGGTCGGTCAAAACGTTTTCCCCCCAGCCGTTCATTTACGCGCTGTTGGCGGTGGCGCTGTTGGGCCTGCGTTACAAGAAATTCCGCGCTTGGTGGCGCTGAATCGCGCGGCGGCGCGTGGGATTGCCGCTGAAAAACGCGCGCGCCGGCGGGAACTTTTTTTGTGTTCCAGCGCTCATATTCCTGTCACGGCTCCCCGAGTTCGTCGATTTGGGGTTGAATATCTTCGCTGATAAGACCAGTATTTAGCTGCGAATTGCTACGATATCGTTATAATGCCCGACCTTGTTTCTGTTCTCAGGGTGAATTTGCCCCTTAACAGGTGACAAATCGGTAACATCGGGTTATTTTCTACGATGATGGTTTTATTGCCGGAGATACCAGCACAATGGCGGATAAGTTTCACATTTTGCTTCTGAACGGCCCCAATCTCAATCTGCTGGGGACGCGTGAGCCGGAGAAGTACGGCAGCACGACGCTGACAGAGATTGTTAACGGATTGGAAAACCAGGCATCCGCATTGGATATTACCCTGAGCCATCTGCAGTCCAACGCCGAGCATCAGCTGATCGATCGCATCCATCAGGCGCGCGGCAATACCGATTTCATTCTGATAAATCCGGCGGCGTTCACGCATACCAGCGTGGCGCTGCGCGATGCGTTGCTGGCGGTGCAGATCCCGTTCATCGAGATCCACCTGTCCAACGTGCACGCCCGCGAACCTTTCCGCCATCACTCTTATCTCTCAGACGTAGCGGTAGGCGTGATTTGCGGCCTCGGCGCGGATGGCTACGCTTTCGCTTTACAGGCAGCGGTTAACCGTCTGTCGAAAACCCACTAATTGCTCCACAAAAAGAGTACGGAATCACACTCATGGATATTCGTAAAATCAAGAAACTGATCGAACTGGTTGAAGAATCAGGCATTTCTGAACTGGAAATCTCTGAAGGCGAAGAATCAGTTCGCATCAGCCGTGCCGCACCGGCGCAGGCTTATCCCGTCATGCAGCAGGCCTACGCGATGCCGGCACAGCAGCAGCCAGCCCTGGCTAACGCCGTTGCCACCGCGCCTGCGGCAGAAACCCCTGCAGCACCGGCGGCCGTGAGTGGCCACGTCGTTCGTTCCCCAATGGTAGGCACCTTCTACCGCACCCCAAGCCCGGACGCGAAAGCCTTCGTGGAAGTGGGCCAGAAAGTGAACGCCGGCGATACCCTGTGCATCGTTGAAGCCATGAAAATGATGAACCAGATCGAAGCGGACAAGTCCGGCGTCGTGAAAGCCATCCTGGTGGAAAACGGCCAGCCGGTCGAATATGACGAGCCGCTGGTCGTCATCGAATAACGAGGCGCCCCCATGCTTGATAAAATTGTTATCGCCAACCGCGGCGAGATCGCGCTTCGCATCCTGCGTGCCTGTAAAGAACTGGGCATCAAGACCGTTGCGGTTCACTCCGCGGCCGACCGCGATCTGAAACACGTTCTGCTGGCCGACGAGACCGTCTGCATCGGTCCTGCGCCATCGGTAAAAAGCTATCTGAACATCCCGGCCATCATCTCGGCGGCGGAAATCACCGGCGCAGTGGCGATCCACCCGGGCTACGGCTTCCTGTCCGAGAACGCCGACTTCGCCGAGCAGGTTGAACGCTCCGGTTTCATCTTCATCGGCCCGAAAGCCGAAACCATCCGCCTGATGGGCGACAAGGTTTCCGCGATCAACGCCATGAAAAAAGCCGGCGTGCCATGCGTGCCGGGCTCCGACGGCCCGCTGACCGATGACATGGATAAAAACCGTGCCTTCGCCAAACGCATCGGTTATCCGGTGATCATCAAGGCCTCCGGCGGCGGCGGCGGCCGCGGCATGCGCGTCGTGCGCAGCGACAAAGACCTTGAGCAGTCCATCAACATGACGAAAGCGGAAGCCAAAGCGGCTTTCAACAACGACATGGTGTACATGGAAAAATACCTGGAGAATCCGCGTCACATCGAGATTCAGGTATTGGCCGACGGCCAGGGCAACGCCATCTATCTGGCCGAGCGCGACTGCTCCATGCAGCGTCGCCACCAGAAGGTGGTCGAAGAAGCGCCGGCGCCGGGCATCACCAGCGAAATGCGCCGCTACATCGGCGAGCGCTGCTCGAAAGCCTGTGTGGAAATCGGCTATCGCGGTGCGGGCACCTTCGAGTTCCTTTATGAAAACGGCGAGTTCTATTTCATCGAAATGAACACCCGTATTCAGGTAGAGCACCCGGTTACCGAAATGATCACCGGCGTGGATCTGATCAAAGAGCAGCTGCGCATCGCTGCCGGTCAGCCGCTGTCGATCAAACAGGAAGAAGTGAAGATCCACGGCCATGCGGTAGAATGCCGCATCAACGCCGAAGATCCGAACACCTTCCTGCCGAGCCCGGGCAAGATCACCCGCTTCCACGCGCCAGGCGGTTTCGGCGTGCGTTGGGAATCTCATATCTACGCCGGTTATACCGTACCGCCGTACTATGACTCCATGATCGGCAAACTGATCACCTACGGCGAAAACCGTGACGTGGCGATTGCCCGCATGAAAAACGCCCTGGCTGAACTGATCATCGACGGCATCAAAACCAACGTTGAGCTGCAGCAGAAGATCATGAACGACGAAAACTTCCAGCACGGTGGCACCAACATCCACTATCTGGAGAAGAAGCTGGGTCTGCAGGAAACCTAAGCAGGCACGCAGCATCGTCTGACGAAAGGCCGGTTAATCACCGGCCTTTTTCTTTGGCGCTGACGCCAGTAACGGCTTGGCAAAACGCCGTCATGCCGTAAAATTCCCTACCTTTGATGAATCCATCACCGTAAACCTATGGGAGACACGGATGGACAAACGCTTTATTCAGGCGCACCGCGAAGCGCGCTGGGCGCTGGGGCTGACGCTGCTCTACCTGCTGGCCTGGGGGCTGGCGGCCTACCTGCCGGACAGCGCCATCGGCGTCACCGGCCTGCCGCACTGGTTCGAAATGGCCTGCCTGCTGGTGCCGCTGCTGTTCATCGGCCTGTGCTGGCTGATGGTGCGCACGGTGTTCCGCGACATTTCGCTGGAGGACAGCGATGCAAACTGAAGTGATCCTGCCGCTGGTCGCCTACCTGTTGCTGGTGTTCGGCCTGTCGGTGTATGCCTATCGCCGCCGTCAGAACGGAAATTTCCTCAGCGAATACTTCCTCGGCAACCGCTCGATGGGCGGCTTTGTGCTGGCGATGACCCTGACCGCCACCTACATCAGCGCCAGTTCGTTTATCGGCGGGCCCGGCGCCGCCTACAAATACGGCCTGGGCTGGGTACTGCTGGCGATGATCCAACTGCCGGCGGTGTGGCTGTCGCTCGGCGTGCTGGGCAAGAAATTCGCCATCCTGGCGCGGCGCTACAACGCCATTACCCTCAATGACATGCTGTATGGCCGCTACCAAAGCCGCCTGTTGGTGTGGCTGGCCAGCCTCAGCCTGCTGGTGGCGTTTCTCGGCGCCATGACGGTGCAGTTCATCGGCGGCGCCCGCCTGTTGGAGACCGCCGCCGGCATTCCTTATGACACCGGCCTGCTGATCTTCGGCATCAGCATCGCGCTGTACACCGCCTTCGGCGGCTTCCGCGCCAGCGTGCTGAACGACGCCATGCAGGGGCTGGTGATGCTGCTTGGCACCGTGCTGTTGCTGGTGGCGGTGATCCATGCCGCCGGCGGACTGGACAGCGCAGTAAGCAAACTACAGCAGATCGATCCGGCGCTGGTGTCGCCGCAGGGCGGCGATCAGATCCTCAGCCTGCCGTTTATGGCGTCATTCTGGATCCTGGTGTGCTTTGGGGTGATCGGCCTGCCCCACACCGCCGTGCGCTGCATCTCCTACAAGGACAGCAAGGCGGTGCATCGCGGCATTCTGCTCGGCACCGTAGTGGTGGCGGTGCTGATGTTCGGCATGCACCTGGCCGGCGCGCTCGGCCGCGCGGTATTGCCCGATCTCAAGATCCCCGATCAGGTGATCCCAACGCTGATGATCACCGTGCTGCCGCCGTACGCCGCCGGGATCTTTTTGGCGGCGCCGATGGCGGCGATCATGTCGACCATCAACGCCCAACTGCTGCAATCCTCCGCCACCATCATTAAGGATCTCTACCTGGGCGTGCGGCCGCAGCAGATCCACAACGAGCGATTGATCAAGCGCTTCTCCAGCCTGACCACGCTGATCCTCGGTCTGCTGGTGCTGCTGGCGGCCTGGCGGCCGCCTGAGATGATCATCTGGCTCAACCTGCTGGCTTTCGGCGGGCTGGAGGCGGTCTTCCTGTGGCCGCTGGTGCTGGGCCTGTATTGGGAACGCGCCAATGCACAGGGAGCGCTTAGCTCAATGGTGTCGGGTGCGGTATGCTATACGCTATTGGCCAGCTTCAACCTGCAACCGGCGGGGCTGCACCCTATCGTGCCTTCGCTGTTGCTCAGCCTGTTGGCGTTTTATCTCGGTAACGTCGTCGGCGAAAAGCGCCGGGCGGCGTCATCATTACCCTCTTGAAGAGAATTGCTATGCCTTGGATCCAACTCAAACTGAACACCTCCGGCAGCCAGGCGGAAGACCTGAGCGACGCGCTGGTGGAAAGCGGCGCCGTGTCGGTGACCTTCCAGGACACCCACGACAATCCGGTGTTCGAACCCTTGCCGGGTGAAACCCTGCTGTGGGGCGATACCGATGTGATCGGCCTGTACGACGCCGAAACCGATATGGCCGAGGTGGTGGCAATGCTGGAACAGCACCCGCTGCTGGGCGCCGGTTTCCGCCACAAGATAGAACAGCTGGAAGACAAGGACTGGGAGCGCGAGTGGATGGACAACTTCCACCCGATGCGTTTCGGCGAGCGCTTGTGGATCTGCCCGAGCTGGCGTGACGTGCCCGATCCCGACGCGGTCAACGTGATGCTCGATCCGGGCCTGGCGTTTGGCACCGGCACCCACCCGACCACCGCGCTGTGCCTGCAGTGGCTGGACGGCCTCGATCTGGCCGGCAAAACCGTTATCGACTTCGGTTGCGGCTCCGGCATCCTGGCGATCGCCGCGCTGAAGCTGGGTGCGGCGCGCGCTATCGGCATCGACATCGATCCCCAGGCCATTCAGGCCAGCCGCGACAACGCGCAGCGTAACGGCGTTTCAGAGCGTCTGGAGCTGTATCTGCCGAAAGACCAGCCTGCCGACCTGCTGGCGGACGTGGTGGTCGCCAACATCCTCGCCGGCCCGCTGCGCGAGCTGGCGCCGCTGATCGGCTGTCTGCCGAAGGCCGGTGGCCATCTGGGGCTGTCCGGCGTGCTGGCCAGCCAGGCGAGCAGCGTAGCGGAAGCCTACGCAGAGAAGTTCACACTCGACCCGGTCGCCGAGCGCGAAGAGTGGTGCCGCATTACCGGTCGCCGCAAGTAAGCGTCACGGTATAGTGCCCCTCTCGTCCACCGGCCCTGCGCCGGTGGATTTTTTTTGTCCGGCGATCGGCCCTCGGGCGGCACAAAATTTTATGCAATTTTTCGCCGCTCAACGACGGATCGCCCTGAGAATGCGCCTTCCAGGCAGGCTATCCCGGCAAAAATAGCGGGCGAATGCAGATAATATCCTGCGCAAAGGCGAATATTTTGCCGCACACAAAATAAGCACTTTTCGTCAACTTATTGTAAAATATATATAATATTTTTATGAATCGCCGCGTAGCGTATTTTTCGTCCTAATATCGGGCCAATTGGTTAAAGTTTGGCCTTTCATCTCGACGCAAAAATGCGTAATATACGCGCCCTTGCGGACACAGTATGGTCACTCTTTGTCTATGCGCATTGGACACCACCAGCTTACTAATTGCCTGATTGCGGCCCCGATGGCCGGTATTACAGATCGCCCGTTCAGAACCCTCTGTCATGCAATGGGTGCTGGGATGGCTGTATCCGAAATGCTCTCCTCCAACCCGGAGGTGTGGCGGACGGATAAGTCGCGTCTGCGTATGGTGCATAGCGATGAACCTGGGATCCGCTCCGTGCAAATTGCCGGATGCGATCCTGATGATATGGCCGCCGCCGCGCGTATCAACGTGGCCAGCGGCGCGCAGATCATCGACATCAACATGGGATGCCCGGCCAAAAAAGTGAACCGGAAGCTTGCCGGGTCCGCTTTGTTGCAGTACCCGGATCTGGTTAAACGGATCCTCCACGCGGTGGTCGACGCGGTGGATGTGCCGGTAACGCTGAAGATTCGCACCGGCTGGGCGCCAGAGCACCGTAACTGTGTAGAGATTGCCCAACTGGCCGAAGACTGTGGTATTCAGGCCCTGACGATTCACGGCCGAACCCGCGCCTGTCTGTTTAACGGCAACGCGGAATACGACAGCATTCGGGCAGTTAAGCAGAGTGTTTCCATTCCGATTATCGCGAATGGGGATATTACTGACCCGCATAAAGCCAGAGCAGTGCTCGACTACACCGGGGCCGACGCCCTGATGATAGGCCGCGCTGCTCAGGGGAGACCCTGGATCTTCCGGGAAATCCAGCATTATCTGGACACTGGGGAGTTGCTGCCGCCGATGCCGCTTGGCGAGGTGAAGCGCTTGTTGATTGGGCACATTCGGGAATTGCACGGCTTCTATGGCCAAGGCAAGGGATTCCGGATTGCTCGTAAGCACGTGTCCTGGTATCTCCAGGAACACGCTCCGAATGACCAGTTTCGGCGCACATTCAACGCCATAGAGGATGCCAGCGAACAGCTGGAGGCGTTGGAGGCATATTTCGAAAATCTTAGCGTAAAAAAAGAGCTGACAGAACTATGTTCGAACAACGCGTAAATTCTGACGTACTGACCGTTTCTACCGTTAACTCACAAGATCAGGTGACTCAAAAGCCTCTGCGTGACTCGGTTAAACAAGCACTGAAGAACTATTTTGCTCAACTGAACGGTCAAGACGTAAATGACCTGTATGAGCTGGTACTGGCTGAAGTTGAACAGCCACTGTTGGACATGGTGATGCAATACACCCGTGGCAACCAAACCCGCGCAGCCCTGATGATGGGCATCAACCGCGGCACGCTGCGTAAGAAGCTGAAAAAATACGGCATGAACTGATACTAGTCAGTTAACGTGTTGATAAAAGGCGCTTTATCTCATTTGATAAGCGCCTTTTTCTTTGGGGCACGCCCGGTTTGCAGGCAATAAAAAAGGCCGCAACGCGGCCCTTGGGGTAAAAGCGGAGACCTTACTCGGTCGCTTTGTTTTTGAGGCTTTCCGCCCCTTGCTTGGTCTTGTCCCAAGCCTTCTCCGTACCCTGTTTGGTGGAGTGCCAGGCTTTTTGCGAGCCTTCGCTCACTTTACTGCCAACGCTATCGCTCTTGCCTTCGGCGGCGTGCTTGGCTTTCAGCTTCAGCTCTTCACCCTTGTCCTGAGACTGGTGCAGCTTTTCTTTGGCGGTATCCGCCCCTTTATGCGCCTCAGCGACGACCTCGTTGCTGGCGTGAGCGGCGGTGTCGGTCGCGGTTTCAGCAGCGAACACCGGGGAAGCGAGCAGCAGTGCAGACAAGGCAATGATTGATTTCTTCATAAGTCCCTCTTTTCTCAGATACGTGCCATTCGTCATGAAACAAGATGGCATGAAACGCCCCTTGAACGATTTAAGAATAGGACTAAAACCAAAAAAATCGATATAAAATTTTATTACAAACAGTTTTATTGATTTTTTATGCCGCTAAGCAGCATGAGCGGGGAAAGCGCACGAAAAAGTTAAATTTTTCCTGTCACAAAACTATAATTTGTACGAATTTTTAACAAGCACTAACAGGGATGGATTCTATGGTTGCCGCGATCATTATCGGCATTTTTATCATCAGCTTCCTCTACGCACACTCCCGCGGCAAAGAGAAACAAAAGCTTACCCGTCAGCTGTTCGATCACTCCACGTTTATGGGGCCGATCAACATGTTTATGACCGGTTTCTCCCGTTTGCCCGCCAAACAGCCCTATTTCGACGAAAAAGGCTTCCCGGAGCTGCAGACGCTGACCGACAACTGGCAGACGATCCGCGAAGAAGCGGTGCGCCTGCAGGATCACATCAAAAAGGCGCAGTCACATAACGATGCCGGCTTCAACACCTTCTTCAAACGCGGCTGGAAACGTTTCTATCTGAAATGGTACAGCGACAGTCATCCTTCGGCACAGACGCTGTGTCCAAAAACCGTCGAGCTGCTCAACCGCATCCCGTCGGTCAAGGCGGCGATGTTCGCCGAGCTGCCGCCCGGCAGCCACCTGGGTAAACACCGCGATCCTTACGCCGGCTCGGTGCGCTATCACCTGGGGCTGATGACGCCCAACGACGATCGCTGCTTCATCGAAGTAGACGGCGAGCAGCACAGCTGGCGCGACGGCGAGGCGGTGATCTTCGACGAGACCTACGTGCACTGGGCGCAGAACGCCACCGATCAGACGCGCATCATTCTGTTTTGCGACGTCGAGCGGCCAATGAAATGGCGCTGGGCGCAGGCAGTCAACCACTGGGTCGGCGCTACGCTGATGTCGGCGGCCAGTTCGCCGAACGACGATCAGGACCGCACCGGCGGCATCAACCGCATCTTCAAATACGTCAACGCGGTGCGCGATGCCGGCCAACGCCTGAAAGCGCGCAACCGCCGCGGTTACTACCTGCTGAAATGGCTGGTGATCGCCGCGATCTTCGCCGCGATTATCATTCCCAGCCTGTAAAACGCGCCAATCCTCAACTCAGGGGCAACGCGAATGAGAATATTCGCATGCCCCTCTTCCGCCACACCCCGTACCCTGTGTTAGCATAAGCATTCCTAGAGCCGCCTCCGCTGGCCAACAGCTATCCCTCCGCAGCCTGATAGCAGCGCAAACCGCCCTTCGAATGTAAATGTTTAGTCAATTATGGAATTCCGACTAAACCCTGGCCGTACCCGGGTGTCTGAGTAGTCGTATCGCTATCGAGTGGAACCTTTATGCGTTACAGCTTGCTGCCCCTTTTAACGTATAAAACGAGTTTCTATGAAATCAGCCAAAGCATTTCAACTGGCCTTGCTGCACCCGCGCTACTGGCTAACCTGGTTCGGCCTCGCTCTGCTGTTCCTGCTGGTACAGCTCCCCTATCCGCTGCTCTACCGTCTGGGGGTGTGGATGGGACGCACCTCGATGCGTTTTCTCAAGCGCCGCGTCACCATCACCCGTCGCAACCTCGAGCTGTGCTTCCCCGAGATGGACGAAGCGCAGCGCGAGCGCAAAGTGGTGGGCAATTTCGAATCCCTCGGCATGGGCCTGCTGGAAACCGGCATGGCCTGGTTCTGGTCAGATAAACGCGTCAAGCGCTGGTTCAACGTCTCCGGCATCAACCACCTCAAAATGGCGCAGCGCGACGATCGCGGCGTGCTGGTGATCGGCGTGCATTTTATGTCACTGGAGCTGGGCGGCCGGGCGATGGGCCTGTGTCAGCCGATGATGGCGATGTACCGTCCGCATAACAACAAGGCGATGGAATGGGCGCAGACCAAAGGCCGCATGCGTTCCAACAAGGCGATGATCGATCGCAAGGATTTGCGCGGCATGGTGCATTCGCTCAAGCGCGGCGAGGCGGTGTGGTTCGCACCGGATCAGGACTACGGCCCGCGCGGCAGCGTATTCGCGCCGCTGTTCGCCGTCGATAAGGCCGCCACCACCAGCGGCACCTTCATGCTGGCACGCATGGCCAACCCGGCGCTGGTGCCGGTGGTGCTGATCCGCCGCGAAGGCGGCCGCGGCTACGACCTGCTGATCCAACCGGCTCTGGAAGACTATCCGCTCAGCGACGAACAGGCGGCGGCGGCTTACATGAACAAAGTGATCGAGAAAGAGATCATGCGGGCGCCGGAGCAATACATGTGGCTGCACCGCCGTTTCAAAACCCGACCGGCTGGCGCGCCCTCGCTGTACTGACCCTCTTTTTTTCAGCCCGGCCAACGCCGGGCTTTTTTGTGCGCCGCGTTTAAAAAATCTGCGGCTCGGGATCCCGCTTTCCTGTAATCTCCTTTTTTACCCGCACAGGAAAGGAAATGATGAAAGCTCAAGTCCGCATTGCTCTGGTCGGTGATTACAACCCGCAAGCCGTGGCTCACCAGGCTATCCCCGTGGCACTCCAGCTCACCGCCGCCCACCTCGACATCGACGTTCAGCCCCAGTGGCTCCCGACCGAAACCCTGACCTCCCCCGACGCGCTGCAAGATTTCGACGCCATCTGGGTGGTGCCGGGCAGCCCGTATCGTCACGACGACGGCGCCTTTATGGCGATCCGTCATGCGCGGGAAAACGACGTGCCGTTCCTCGGCTCCTGCGGCGGTTTTCAATACGCCATCGTCGAATACGCCCGCAATGTGATGGGCTGGCACGACGCCGGTCATGCGGAAACCGACAGCGGTGGCCGGCTGGTGATCGCCCCATTGAGCTGCTCGCTGGTGGAAAAAACCGGCGACATCGTTTTTCAGCCTGACACCCGCGTCGCGCAGGCCTACGGCAGCCTGAACGCCCATGAAGGCTACCACTGCAACTTCGGCGTGAATCCGGACTTCGTCGCCGATCTGCAGCGCTTCCCGCTGATCATCAGCGGCCACGATGCCGAAGGCGACGTGCGCGCCATCGAACTGCCGGGCCGGCGTTTTTACGCCGCCACGCTGTTCCAGTCGGAACGCGCCGCGCTGCGCGGCGAGCTTTCACCGCTGGTGGTGGAACTCGTCAAAGCCGCCGCCAACGGGTAAAGCGCGATGAACCAAAAAAAAGCCCTCTTGCGAGGGCTTCACATATAAATAACGCGGTCAGTGCCGGATGAGCGCATTCAGCACGGCGCTGATGCGCTTTCCTAACCCGCGCCGGTTCGCGGCTTCCGACATCATGGTGACATGATCGCCATCGACCAAATTAACCGTTACCGCCGACGCCGGCAAATGCCCCTCCCAGCCGAGTGCCGAGCCGTCACGGCGGTTGTAACCCGCCGGCTTGATGCGCTGCCAGTAGGCTTCCAGATCGTCGTTCAGCAAGCCGGGCATCTCCTCCACCGCTTTAAACAGGTGCAGATTAAGGCCGAGCGGCCGGATGACGCTGGCGCCGACCAGGGTCGCATAGTGATAACGCTTGTGCCATAACGCGGCTTCCTTCAGCGGATCGTCGAGGAAAGTGCTGATGCCCTGGCCGTGCAGCACGGCCAGCGCCTCCTCCACCGACAGCGACTGCAGGCGAGCGAACAGCGCAGTCTCCAGCGTCGGATGTTCCACCTCCAGCCAACTGAGGAACAGCTGCGTCGCATCGCGCATCGCCTGCTGCGGCCGCATGGTGTCGAGCAGGCCCACCAGCGCCACCTCTTCCCCCTCCGCCTGCAGCCGTTCCGCCACCATGTAGGTCAAGATCCCGCCCGAAGAGTAACCGAACAGGTGGTAAGGCCCGCTGGCTTGCGTCTGTCGGATGACACCGGCAACGATCTCCGCCATCGTCTCCATCGTTGCCGGCGGCGCGTCGGTCATCGCTGGCCACGGCACGGCATAAATCGGGAACTCCGCATCGATCTCTTTGGCTATCTCATAAACATAGGAGTGATCGCCATAACCGGTCGGCATGAAGAAGACCGGCAGGCGCTGGCCGCTGCGGCGAGCCGGCAATGCCTTGAGCGGTTTTTCGCCCATGCGCTGCTCGACATGCGCCGCCAGATCCGCCAACACCGGGTGATCAAAGATCGCCTGTACCTGCAGTGCAATTCCCCACTGCTGCGCCAGACTCGCCTGGCGTACCGCCAACAGCGAGTGGCCGCCCAGTTCGAAGAAGTTGTCGTGCCTGCCAATCTGCGGCAGCCCCAGCAGCTCCGCCCACACCTGCGCCAACAGCGTTTCAGTATCGCCGCGCGGCGCTTCGTAGACTTCGCCAGCGGCGGCGGCCATCTCCGGCGCCGGCAGAGCCCGCCGGTCAATCTTGCCGTTTGGCGTCAGCGGCATCGCCGCCAGCCAGACAAAGGCCGCAGGCAGCATATAGTCCGGCAGCTGCGCCGCCAGGTGCTGGCGCAATTCACCGGCCAACCCGTCGCTCGCCACGTCCTCACGCACGCTGATCCAGGCGATCAACCGCGTATCCACACCGACGCAGTGGGCATCGACCACCGCTTCGTTCACCGCAGGGTGCGCCGCCAGGCGCGCCTCGATCTCTCCCATCTCGATGCGGAAGCCGCGAATTTTCACCTGACGATCGTTGCGTCGCTGATACTCGAGATTGCCGTCCGCCCGATAGCGCACCAGGTCGCCGGTGCGATACATTCGCCCACCCGGATTGAACGGATCGTTCAGGAAGCGCTCTGCGGTCAGTTCCGGCCGGTTGAGGTACCCCAGCGCCACGCCGACACCGCCGATATACAGTTCGCCGGTAACGCCCAGCGGCGCCGGTCGGCCGCGCGCATCCAGTACATAGGCGCAGGTGTTGCCGATCGGTTTGCCAATCGGCAAGCGCGTTGCGCCTTGCACATCGACGATCGTCGCCGTCGTCGCGAAGGTGGTCGCCTCCGTCGGGCCATAGGCGTGGATCACCTGTACCGGCCCCGCTTCCTGCAGCAGACGTTCGAAGGCGCGCGGTTCCTCTTTTTCACCGCCGCAGATCAGATAGCGCAGCTGAGCCAGCGTCGCGCCCATGCTGTACACATACTGATTGAACAACGCGGTCGTCAGGAACAACGTCGTCACGCGATGTTGCGTCAATGCGGCGCTCAAACGCGCTGCATCCATCACGGTTTCCGCCGGGATCACCACCAGTTCGCCGCCGTTCAACAGCGCCGCCCACACCTCCATCGTCGCGGCGTCGAAGGCCGGGTTAGCGGCATAAGCCACCCGTTCGGTCGCATCGAACGCCGCATAACGGTTGTTGATCACCAACCGAGTGATGCCCTGGTGCGGCGTCATCACGCCTTTCGGCAGCCCTGTGGAGCCGGACGTGTACATAATGTACGCCACCTCACCGCTCGATAGCGCCAGCGCCGGGTCGTTCTCGTCACCGCCTGGGACCTCCGGCCGCAGCAGCGGCAAGGTATCCCCATCCATCGCTTCACCGACGATAAGGCGCACGTCGCTGTCCTCCAGGATCCACTGCTGACGTGCCGCCGGCAGTTGCGGGTCGATAGGTACATACACCGCGCCGGCTTTGAAGATCGCCAGTTGCGTCGCCACCAGATCGATGCTGCGCGTCAGACGCGTCGCCACGCGCTCGCCCGGTTGAATGCCGTGAGCGATCAGAGCATGCGCCAACCGATTAGCCTGGGCGTTCAACGCCGCATAGCCGATCCGACGGTCGCCTTGCACGATCGCGACAGCCTGCGGCGCACGCTGCGCCTGGCGTTCAAACAGCTGATGCACGCAAAGCTCTGCCGGATAAGGCGCCGTCGTCTGATTCCATTCCTCCAGCAGCAACCGGCGCTCAGACGGCGGCAGGATCTCCAGCTCGCTCGCCGGCAGGGTCGGCTGACTTTCCAACGCCTGCGCCAATGAGGCCAACGCCTGTTGCATATAGCCGCAGATCCTCGCCGCCGGCACCGGTTCGCTGACCTGCGCCGTCAGCCCCAGAGAGTCGCCGCCATCTTCCACCGACAGGACGAACGGATAGTTGGTGCGCTCCTGCGCGCTCAATAGCGTCATACCTTCCGGCAACACCAGCTCGCTGCCGTTGTTATGGCGATAGTTGAGCAACGCGCTGAACAGCGGCATCCCCGCCGCCACGCCGCTGCAGCTCTGTGCCAGCGCCAGCGGCGCGTGCTCATGATGCAGCAACCCGCTCAGCCGCGCGTGGGTCTGGCGCGCCGCCGTCGCCACATCGTCATCGCCGATGTCGAGGCGCAGCGGCAACGTATTGATAAACAGCCCCATCGCGCGCTCGGCGCCTTCCCCCGCCTGCATCCGCCCCAGCAGCACTGTGCCGAACACCACGCGGTCGTCGCCGCTGGTGCGGGCCAAGACCTGCGCCCAGGCCAAATGGCACAGGCTGGCCAGGCTCACGCCCAGCCGTTTGGCCTGATGCCGCAGACGTTCGTTCAGTGCCTTGTCGATGGGCTGGTGCGCCGTGGTGACGCCCTTGCCGTCGCCGCGCACGTTGCCGAGCCCGAACGGCAGCACCGGCTCTTCGATGTCCGCCAGCATGGTGCGGAAGAAGGTTTCATGCTCTTGCGCGCTGACGCTCAAACGCGCCTGCGCCACCGCATTGCGGAACGGTGGTGCGGCCCTCAGCTCAGCACCTTTGCCGGCGAGGATCGCGGCGATCTCTTCCTCGATCAATGCCGCCGTGGAATGGTCCCCCACCAGATGGTGCCATTGCTGCAGCATCCACCAGCCGCCATCGCTATCTTGCGCCACCACCACGTTCAGCAACGGTGCACGGCTAAGATCCAGGCGCGCATGCTGCGGATCGAAGCGTGCCAGCAGTTGCTCGCCAATCGCCCCCTGCGCCGGATCGAGCGTCAGCTCAGTCCACGGCAGCGCGGCGGCGCGCCAAACGACCTGTACCGGCTCGCGGATCGCCTCACTGATGAACGCCGTGCGCAGAATATCGTGACGATCGATCACCTGTTGCATCGCAGTCCGCCAACGATCCAGACGCTCGCGGTTCTCAAAGCGCAGCAGCGTTGACAACAGGTACGGATCGCCCCGCTCCGCCAACAGGTGGTGGAACAGAATCCCCTCCTGCAACGGCGACAGCGCATAGATATCCTGTACGTTGGCCACGCCGCCCGGCACGCGCGCCACGATGCTGTCGATCTCAACCTGGTCCAGCGAAGCCAGTGGCAACAGCTCAGGCGTAATGCGCTCGCTATCCGGCCGCAGCAGGTTCTCAGGGATCTCGATTTCGCAGCGCGCCTCCAGCGCCTCCGCCAGCGAGGCCAACGTCGGAGCGGTAAACAGCGTCTGCACGTTCGCCGTCAGGCCGCAGCGACGCAGCTCTGCGATCAGTTTCACAGCCAGCAGCGAATGCCCGCCCAGCTCGAAGAAATTGTCGTGTCGGCCGACATTCGGCAGACCGAGCAATTCGCCCCAGATCGCCGCCAACAGGGTTTCCGTCTCTCCCAGAGGCGCTTCATAACCCACGCGCGCAAAGTCGTCGGCCTGCGGCGCCGGCAGCGCGCGGCGATCCACTTTGCCATTCGGGGTCAACGGCAAGTCGGCTAGCATCAGACAGGCCGCCGGCACCATGTAGTCCGGCAGCTGCGCCGCCAAATGCCGCCGCAGCTCGTCTGTCAGCTCGCGGCCCTCGGCCTCGGCTTGCGGAACGATCCAGGCGATCAATGCAGGATGCGCGCCACGCACGTCTACCACCGCTTCGCGCACCGCCGGGTGCGTTTCCAGCAGGACTTCAATCTCGCTGCACTCGATGCGGAAGCCGCGGATCTTCACCTGCTGATCGTTGCGCCCGCAGTAATCGAGGTTGCCGTCCGACAGATAGCGCGCCAAATCGCCGGTGCGATACATGCGGCCCCCCTCGTTGAACGGATCCGCCAGGAAACGCTCGGCCGTGAGATCTTCGCGATTCAGGTACCCCAGCGCCACGCCCACGCCGCCGATATACAGCTCGCCAATCGCGCCCAGCGGCACCGGCTGACGGTGTTCGTCCAGCAGATACACCCGCGTATTGCCGATCGGCCGGCCAATCGGCAGACGGTGCCGCCCCGCCGCCACGGTAATGTGCGCCGAGGTGGCGGCAGTGGTGGCTTCCGTCGGGCCGTAGCCATTGATCAGCTGCACCCGGCCGCCCTCCCTCAGCACCCGGGTATAGGCATGAGGATCCGCCGCTTCGCCGCCGCTGATCAAGTATTTCAGCCCCGCCAACGTCGCGGGGATGCTGTGCGCATGCTGATTGAACAGCGAGGTCGGCAGCACCAGCACCGTAATCGCCTGGCGCGTCAGCAAATCGGCGAACGCCGAGGCGTCCAGCAAGACCGCCGGCGGCACCACCACCAGCGCGGCACCGTTCAGCAAAGCACCCCACACTTCCATCGTCGCCGGATCGAACGCCGGGTTGATGGCGAAAGCGATGCGATCCGAGTCGCTGAACTCCGCATAACCGTTATTGATCACCAGTCGGTTGATCCCCTGATGCGGCACCATCACGCCTTTCGGCTTACCGGTTGAGCCGGAGGTGTACATGATGTAGGCCAGATCCAGACTGTCGCTCGCCAATATCGGCGCGCCGGACGGCAGATCCGCGTCGTCGCTGTGAGGCAGACGGGCGACACCGACGCCGATCTGCGCGTCGTCCTCGCCGCCGTTCAGCAGCAGCACCGCGCCGCTGTCGGCGATGATCCAGTTTTGCCGGCCGGCCGGCAGCAGCGGATCAACCGGCACATAGGCCGCGCCGGCTTTTAGGATCGCCAATTGGGCGATCACCAGGGCGGCGCAGCGCTCAAACCGGACCGCCACCCGCTGGCCGGGCTCCACGCCCGCCTTAATCAGGCGCCAGGCCAGCCGATTGGCGCGCTCCGCCAACTGCTCATAGCGGATAAGCTGCTCGCCATCGATCAACGCCGTCGCCTGCGGCGTGCGCCGCGCCTGCTCGTCGAACAGCTGATGCACGCACGCCTGCGCCGGATACGCCCGTTCGGTGCGGTTCCACTCGTGCAGCAGCAGCTGGCGTTCGGCCGCAGGCAGCAGATCGACGCACGCCGCCGGCTGGTCAAGATCCGCCGCCATCGCTCGCAGCGCCTGCTGCAGATACGCGCCGTAGCGCGCCGCCGTGTCGCGATCGAACAAGGCGCTGGCGTAATTCAACGAGCCGACAATGCCGCTGCCGCTTTCCGCCAACTCAAGCGTCATGTCGAATTTCGCGACGTCATAGTTCAGCCCCGCATCCGTCGTTTGCAGGCCCGGCAATGCGATATCGCGCACCGAGCCGTCCTGCCAGGCCAGCATCACCTGGAACAGCGGCGTCGCGTCCAGCTGGCGCGGCGGATTGACCACCTCCACCACCTGTTCAAACGGCAGATCGCCGTTTTCCCGCGCCGCCAATACCGTCTCGCGCACGCGTTCGAGCAAGATTCTCAGCGTCGGCTCACCGCGCAGATCGACATGCATCGCCAGCGTGCTAACGAAGAAGCCGGCCAGCGGTTCGATTTCCAGCCTGCTGCGGTTGGCCTCCGGGGTGCCAATCACCACCTGCGGTTGGCCGGCCATGCGGGACAACACCAAACTCCAGGCGGCCAGCACCGTCATGAACAGCGTGCCGCCGTATTGGCGGCTCAACCGCCGCAGCGCGTCGGTGAGCGCCGCGTCGATAACCAGAGGCACCTCGCCGCCGGCGAACGACTGCATCGCCGGACGTGGCCGATCGGTCGGCAGCGTCAGCAGCGCCGGCACATCGCCCAGCGTCTGGCGCCAGAACGCCGCCTGCTCGGCCAACCGTTCCTGCGTCAGCCACTGGCGCTGCCAAACGGCATAATCGACATAGTGCACCGCCAGCGGCGGCAGCGGAGACGGTTCACCGCGTTGGAAGGCACCATACAGTGCGCTCAACTCCCGCATCAGAATCCCGGTAGACCAGCCGTCGGAAACGATATGGTGGCAGGTCAGCAGGAACAGATGCCGCCGCTCGCTCACTTGCAGCAAGCAGGCCCGCACCAGCGGCCCCCGTTCCAGATCGAACGGCGCTTTCATCGCCGTTTCGGCCAACGCGTGCAAACGTTGCTCCGCATGACGCTCGCCGCGCAAGTCGTGATGTGCCAGCGGCATGGCCGCCTCCGGCAAGATCCGCACCTGAGGTTGCCCATCCTGGCAAACAAACACGCTGCGCAAGGCTTCGTGGCGGGCATACAGCGCGTCGAGGCTGCGTTGGAACGCCGGCGCATCCAGGTCGCCGTCAAGGCGCAACGCCAGCGGGATATGGTAAGTCTCGCCGATCCCACCCATTTGGCTCAGGAACCACAGCCGCTGCTGGGCAAACGACAACGGCAATGCGTCGTGACGTGGGGTCGGCACGATGGCCGTCGGCTGCGCCGCCCCCTCCCGTTCCAGCCACTGCGCCAACGCCTGCAACACCGGCGCGGCGAACAGCGCCGACAGCGGCAGCCGCCAGCCGGCCTGCTGCACCCGATTGGCCAACTGTACCGCCAACAGCGAATGTCCGCCCAGGGCGAAGAAATCATCATGACGCCCGACGCGTTCAACATTCAGCAACTGACGCCAGATGGACGCCAGCAGGCGTTCTCGTTCATTGGCCGGCGCTTCATAAACGGCGCGCGCGGCGGCCCCCAGCTCAGGCGCCGGCAGCGCGCGTTTGTCCAGTTTGCCGTTGGTGGTCAGCGGCAACGCGTCCAGCCACACAAAGGCCGTCGGCACCATATAGTCCGGCAGGCGGCCGGCCAGATGCTGGCGCAGCCGCAGCGCCAGCGTTTCCCGATCTCCCCCTTCGCCCGGCACCGCCCAGGCCACCAAACGTTTGTCGCCGCCGTTGTCCTGCCAGGCGTCAACCGTCACGCTGCGGACCTCAGGATGCTCCAGCAGCGCCGCCTCCACCTCACCGCACTCAATGCGGAAACCGCGAATTTTCACCTGCTGGTCGTTGCGCCCCAGATACTCCAGCTCACCGTTCGGCAGATAGCGCGCCAGATCGCCGGCACGATACATCCGTTCTCCCGCCACGAAAGGATCGTCGAGGAAACGTTGCGCATTCAGCTCCGGCCGATTGAGGTAGCCGCGCGCCACGCCCAGCCCGCCGACATACAGCTCACCCACTGCGCCCTGCGCCACCGGCTGACCGTGTTCGTCAAGCAGATACAGGCGCAGATCCGGGATGCGGCGGCCGATCGGGCTGCCGCTGCCGGTGATGTCCGCCGGAGACATTTCCCGGTAGGTGACGTGCACCGTCGTTTCCGTTATGCCGTACATATTGATTAACCGCGGCGCGTCCGGCCGATTACGGGCATACCACGGCGCCAGATCGGCCGGATTCAGCATTTCGCCGCCGAAGACGATGTAGCGCAGCCGATGCGGCGTGTCGTCCTGAGCCTGAATGAACGCTTTAAAGGCGCTTGGCGTCTGATTCAGCACTGTCACGCCCTGGTGACAAACCAGCTGATAGAACGCGGGGGCGGAGCGCGCCGTTTCCTGCGGCACGATCACCAACCGGCCGCCGTGGCACCACGCGCCCCAGATTTCCCATACCGAGAAATCGAAGGCGAACGAGTGGAACAGACACCAGACATCCCCGGCGTCAAAGCCGAACCCGGCGTCGGTCGCGGTAAACAGGCGCTCAACCTGACGGTGTTCCACCATCACGCCTTTCGGCTTACCGGTCGATCCGGAGGTATAGATCACATAGGCCAGATTGGCCGCCGTCAGCCCCGCAACCTGCGGATTGGCGGCCTCAGCACCCCAGTCCTCCTCGAGCGCCATCGTCGGCACATCGGCCCCGCTCAGCGCCGAGCGCCCTGCGGCGTCGGCCAGCAGCAACACCGGCTGGGCATCGTGTAAAATGTACTCCAAACGTTCGCCGGTATAAGCCGGATCGAGCGGCACATAGGCGCCGCCCGCTTTCAGGATCGCCAGCAATCCGACCAGCATCGGCGTGCCGCGCTCCGCACACAGCGCCACCAGACGATCGGGCCCGACGCCGCGCGCGATCAACACCTGCGCCAACGCGTTGGCTCGTTCATTGAGCGCCCGATAGCTGAGGCGTTCTTCTCCGCACACCGCGGCGATCGCCTCTGGCGTGCGCAGCGCCAGCCGCTCCAAGTGATGGTGCGGGCAGAGATCCGCCTGCGGTTCGTCCGGTGTCCGGTTCCAGCCATGCAACAACCGCTGTCGTTCGTTCTGCGGCAACAGCGCAAGCTGCGAAACCGGCTGCGGCGCCGCCAACGCGATGCTTTGCAACACCTGACGCAGATAGATCCCGTAGCGCTCGGCGGTTTCACGATCGAACAGCGCCGTGGCGTAATACAGCGAACCGGCGATCTCTTCGCCGATCTCGGTCAGATCCAGCGTCATGTCATATTTCGCCGCGGCATAGCCGGCATCGATCGCTTCCGCCTGCAGCCCCGGCAGGCCGATGTCGTGCACCGAACCGTCCTGCCAGCTCAGCATCACCTGGAACAGCGGAGTATGGCCGCGATGACGCGGCGGGTTCACCTGTTCAACCACCTGCTCGAAAGGCAGATCGCCATGATCGCGCGCCGCCAGCAGTGTATCGCGCACGCGCAGCGCCAACGTCGGCAAATCCGGATCGTCGGACAGATCGATGCGCAGCGCCAGGGTGCTGACGAAGAAGCCGATCATCGGTTCCGTTTCCAGCCGGCGGCGGTTGGCCTCCGGCGTGCCGATCACCAGATCGCGCTGCCCCGACAAGCGGGACAGCACGACGCTCCACGCCGTCAGCAGCGTGATGAACAGCGTGCACCCCTGACGCAGGCTGAATTGCCTCAGCGCCGCGGTCAGCTCGGCATCGAGCGAGATCGCCACCCGATCCCCGGCGAATGACTGCACCGCCGGGCGAGGGCGGTCGGTCGGCAGCGTCAACAGCGCCGGCGCATCGCCCAGCGTCTGGCGCCAATAATCGGCCTGCTTCGACAACCGCGCCGGCTGCAGCCATTGCCGCTGCCAGTGGGCGTAATCCGCGTACTGCAACGCCAGCGGCGGCAGCGGCGACGGTTCGTCGCGACACAACGCGCCGTACAGCGCGCCCAGCTCCCGCAGCAGGATGCCGTTCGACCAGCCATCAGAAATGATGTGGTGACAGGTCAGCGCGAACAGCTGTTCATCGTCGCTCAGCCGGATGAGGCAGGTGCGCAGCAGCGGGCCGCCGGCCAGATCGAAGGGCGCCGCGACCTCTTCCCGCATCAACGCGGCGGCGCGCGCCTGCGCATCCGCGACGCCGCGCAGATCGTGGATCGTCAGCGGCAAACCGGCGACCGGCAAAATGAGCGCCTGCGGCTGGCCGTCGCGGCTGATGAAAACAGTGCGCAACGCGTCGTGGCGCGCATAAAGCGCGTCGAGGCTGCTCTGCCAGGCGGCCAGATTCAGCGGTCCACGCAACCGCAGCGCCAGCGGCATGTGGTAAATTTCGCTCATGCCGTCCAGCTGGGTCAGGAACCACAGGCGCTGCTGAGCGAACGACAGCGGTAAGGCCGCATCGCGCGGCGCAGGCAGAATCGGCGGCAGGCTTTCCGCCTGCGTGATCTGGCGCGCCAGCGCCTGCAGAACCGGGTTGGCGAACAGCGCCTGCAGCGACAGCGGCAACCCGCTTTGCTGCAGGCGGTTGGCCAAACGCACCGCCAACAACGAATGGCCACCCAGGGCGAAGAAGCTGTCGTTGCGGCCAACCTGAACCACGCCCAGCAGTTCTTCCCACAGCACCGCCAGACGCTGCTCAACGTCCCCCTGCGGCGCCTCGTAAGCTTCACGACGATAGGCCTCGCCCGACGGGTCGGGCAATGCGCGGCGATCGAGCTTGCCGTTTGGCGACAGGGGCAGCCTCTCCAGCAGCACGCAGGCGGCCGGTACCATGTAATCCGGCAGTTTGTCGGCCAGATGCCGACGCAGCGTCTCCGCCAGCGACGCCTCCTCGGCGCCCTGCTGCGGCACCACCCAGGCGATCAGGCGTTTTTCACCGCCGTCGCCGCCGCGCGCATCCACCACGGCTTCGCGCACCTGAGGATGCGCGGCCAGCGCCGCCTCTATCTCGCCGCATTCGATACGGAAACCGCGGATCTTCACCTGCTGATCGTTGCGGCCCAGATACTCGATATTGCCGTCCGGCAGGTAGCGAGCCACGTCGCCGGTGCGGTACATGCGGCCGCCGTGACCGGCATCGAACGGATCGGCCAGGAAGCGCTCCGCCGTCAGTTCAGGCCGGTTGAAATAGCCGCGCGCTACCTGGATGCCGCCGATATACAGCTCGCCAACCGCCCCCAGCGGCACCGGCTGCCCTTGTTCATCAAGCAGATAGATCCGCGTATTGGCCACCGGCCGCCCAATGGGCACCGACACCAGCCCGGGTTGGCGGGTGCAGTGCCATGCGGTCACGTCCACCGCCGCTTCGGTCGGACCATAGAGGTTATGCAACTCGACATGCGGCATCTGACGGTAGAACTCCGCCACCAGCGAGGCGGGCAGCGCCTCGCCGCTGCACATGACGCGCGCCACCTGCCCACAGCGGCGGCTCGCGCCTCCATACAGCAGAAAGCTTTGCAGCATCGACGGCACAAAGTGCAGCGTTGTCACGCCATACTGTTCAATGGCGCGGCTCAGGTACTCCGGATCCTTGTGGCCTTCCGGGCGCGCCATCGCCAGACGTGCGCCATACATCAACGGCCAGAAGAATTCCCACACCGAGACGTCGAAGCCGAACGGCGTTTTCTGCAGCACCGTATCCGCCGGCGTCAATCCATAAGCCTCCTGCATCCAGATCAGGCGGTTAACGATGCCGCGATGCTCATTCATCGCGCCTTTCGGTTTTCCGGTCGAGCCGGAGGTATAAATCACGTAGGCCAAATGATTGGGCTGCGCGCGCGGCGCCGGGTTATCGGCTTTCAGATCGTCCGGCAACGGTTCTTCCAGCGCCAGTAGCGGCACCGCGTGTTCGCCCAGCGCCGCGCGGCCGGCGGCGTCCGCCAGCAGCAGCACCGGATCGGCGTCCTGCAGGATATATTGCAGACGTTCGCCCGGATAAGCCGGATCCAGCGGTACATAGGCGCCGCCGGCCTTGAGGATGCCGAACAATGCCGCCACCATCGCCAGACTGCGCTCGGCGCATACCGCCACGCGGCAATCCGGCCCGACGCCGCGCTGTATCAGCGCGTGCGCCAGGCGATTGGCCTGCGCATTCAGTTGGGCGTAGCTCAGTTCGGCGTCGCCGCAGACCAGCGCCACGGCGTCCGGCGTGCGGCGCACCTGCGCTTCAAACAACGCATGCAGGCAGACATCCTGCGGGTAAGGCTGCGCCGTTGCGTTCCAGCCGTTGATCAGCAAAGCGTACTCGTCGTCCGGCAAAATCGACAGTTCACGCACCGGCATTTCTGGCGTGTGTTCCAGCGCATTCACCAGAGCGGTCAATGCCTGTTGCATATAGCGGCACACCCGCGCGGCTTCGATAGGCTCGATGACCTGCGCCGTCAACGCCAGCGAGTCCATGCCGTCGTCCACCGACAGCACGAACGGATAGTTGGTGCGTTCGTCCGCGCCGATCAGACTGACCCCTTCCGGCAGCGCCAATTCTTCCCCGTCGTTGTGACGGTAGTTCAGCAGCGCACTGAACAGCGGTGCGCCGCTTTTCACGCCGCTGCAGCGCTGCGCCAACGCCAGCGAGGCGTGCTCATGCGCCAGCAAGCCGCTCAGGCGCGCATGCGCCTGCCGCACCGACGCCTCAACGCTGCGCCCGTCCATATCCAGCCGCAGCGGCAGCGTATTGATGAATAGCCCCAGAGCCCGGTCGGCGCCTTCGCCCGATTCCATGCGGCCCAGCAGCACCGTGCCGAACACCACGGCATCACGCCCACTGGTGCGCGCCAGCACCTGCGCCCAGGCCAGATGGCACAGGCTGGCCAGGCTGACGCCCAATCGCTTCGCCTGTCGACGCAGGCCAGCATTCAGCGCAGGCGCCAACGCCAGACGGCCGGTATTGGCGCACTGTCCGTCGCCGTGTACGTTGCCGAGCCCGAACGGCAGCACCGGTTCGTCGATATCCGCCAGCATGCCGCAGAAGAAACGCTCATGTTCCTGTTCGCTGAGCCCCAAACGCGCTTGCGCCACCGCATTGCGGAACGGCTGCGCGCAGGCCAGCGTATCGCCGCGTCCGGCCAGAATGGCGTTAACTTCTTCTCCCATCATCGCCAGCGTCGAGTGGTCGCCAATCAGGTGGTGCCACTGCTGCAAGACGTACCAGCTGCCGTCGCTCTCTTCGGCGATAACGTAATACAGCAGCGGCGCACGCGTCAGATCCTGCCGGATCCGCCGGGGATCGAAACGCGCTTCCAGCTGACGGCCGATCGGCCCCTCGGCCGGATCCAGCGCCAGCTCGATCACCGCTAAACGCGCCCGACGCCAGACAACCTGTACCGGCTCGGACAACCCCGCGCCGACAAAAGCCGTGCGCAAAATGTCATGACGATCCACCACCTGCTGCATCGCCGCCAGCCAGCGATCGAAACGCGCCCGGCTGTCGAAACGCAGCAATGCCGATAACAGGTAGGGATCGCCCTCTTCCGCCAGCATATGGTGGAACAAGATGCCTTCCTGCAACGGGGAGAGGGCGTAGATATCCTGTACGTTGTCGATGCCGCCCTCCACGCCGTCGACGATCTGATCGATCTCCGCCTGAGTCAGATCGGCCAGCGGCAACATCTGCGGCGTGATTGCGCGGCAACCCGGCGCAATCCGATTTTCCGGCACCTTAATCCGCTGCTGCGACACCAGCGTTTGCGCCAGAGCCGACAGCGTTGGCGTGGAGAACAGCGCCTGAACGCTCGCCGACAGCCCGACCTGGCGCAGCTGCGCCATCAGCTTCACCGCCAGCAGCGAATGACCGCCCAACTCGAAGAAGTTGTCATGACGCCCCACGCGTTCAACGCTCAGCAACCCCTGCCAGATCTGAGCCAGCAGCGTTTCGGTTTCCCCCTGCGGCTCGACATAGTTTTCACGCATGGCGGCATCCGGTGCCGGCAGCGCGCGCCGATCCAGTTTGCCGTTCGGCGACAGTGGCAACGCCTCCAGCCACACAAAGGCCGTCGGCACCATATAATCCGGCAGCGCTGCAGCGAGCGCCCGGCGCAGCGTCTGCGCCAGCGCCTCGCGTTCCGCTTCCGGCTGCGGCACGACCCAGGCCACCAGACGTTTGTCGCCTTCGCCATCAGTGAGCGCATCCACCACCGCGTCGCGCACGGCGGCATGCATAGCCAGCTGCGATTCGATTTCACCGCATTCAATGCGGAAGCCGCGAATTTTTACCTGCAGATCGTTGCGGCCCAGATACTCCAGGCTGCCGTCCGGCATATAGCGCGCCAGATCGCCGGTGCGGTACATGCGGCCACCCGGCGTGAAAGGATCGGCCAGGAAACGCTCCGCCGTCAGCGCCGGCAGGTTCAGGTAGCCGCGCGCCACCTGCGCGCCGCCGATATACAGCTCACCCACGGCGCCCAGCGGCACCGGCTGGCCATATTCATCCAGCAAGTACACCCGGCCGTTGGCGATAGGCCGGCCGATTGACGGCATCGCCGCACCGACCGCCGGCTCGCCCGACGTCGCTACCACGGTCGTCTCCGTCGGCCCATAGTTATTCACAATGGTTACGCCAGGCGGCGCCTGCAGCGGCCAGCGGCGAATGCTGTCGCCGCCGATCAGCAGCATCCGCAGATCGGCTGGCATTTCGCCCATCAGTGCAATCTCGGCCAGCGGCGTCACCATAAACCCGACCTGCACACCGCTGCCGCGCCACCATTGCAGCAGCGCTTCGCCATTGCCCGCCGCCTCTGCCGGCGGCAGCAGCAGCGTCGCCCCCTGCGTCAACGTCGGCCAGATTTCCCAAACGCTGGCGTCAAAACCCAACCCCGCCATGCTGGTCGTTCGCTCGCCAGCCTGCAAACCGGTCGCTTCGCAGTGCCACATGATCAGGTTGATCAGGTGCGCCTGCTCCACCATTACCCCTTTCGGTTTGCCGGTCGAGCCTGAGGTGTAAACCACATACGCCAGGCTGCCTGGCTGCGCGCGCGGCGGCAGGTCGTGATCCTGCTCTGGCAGTGCGTCTTCCAGCGCCAACAACGGTGCTGCCACCGCCCCCAGCGCGGCGCGGCCGATACTATCCGCCAACAGCAGCGCCGGCGCGCAGTCCTGCACGATATAGTGCAGACGCTCAGCGGGATAAGCCGGATCCAGCGGCACATAGGCTCCGCCGGCTTTCAGGATCGCCAGCAGTGCGACGATCATCTCCGGGCTGCGCACGGCGCAGACCGCTACGCGGCTTTCCGGCCCTACGCCGTGTGCCGTCAGGTAATGCGCCAGCCGGTTGGCGCGCGCGTTCAATTCCGCATAGCTCAGCGACATCTCCCCCTGAGACAGCGCCGGCGCCGTTGGTGTACGCCGCACCTGCGCTTCAAACAGGGCCGACACGCTCGACGCCGGCGGGAAAGCCCGGCGGGTGCGGTTGAGCTGGTTGAGCAATAGCTCTCGCTCCGCCTGGCTCAGTAAACGTTCGCCGCGCACCGGCGCATTCGGCGCCGCGGCGGCCTGCCGGAGCAGCAACAGCAGATGCTGCGCGGCACGCAGCATTTGCTCGTCCCCCACCACGGCGCTGTCGTACACCCAACGGAAAGCGCCGTTGCTTTCATTGATTTGCAGCACCGCCCGGGCACCGGAGCGTTTAACCGCCGCTGCGCCCTCCTGGGTTTCGTCGAACCCCGGCGCGGTGTCGCGACCCAATAGCGCCACAACGGTTGACCAGGCGCGCGAACGCGTGTCCAGGCCGAGCAATGCCGGATGGTAGGCCCGGCGCGCGCGCGCCTGCTGCCATTCGCGTCGCATCTGCGCCTGCGCCTCGGCGAAGCCCTGCATCGGATTCAGCGAGATCTGCAGCGGCAGTGTCCAGACCTGGCCCAGTTCGCCGATGACGTCGTCCGTCGCGTTCAGCCAGCCAAGTTGGAAATCACTTTCGCCGCCCATCAATCCCAGATACAACGCCAGCCCGGTCAACACCGCGTCAACCTCGATCTTGCCCGCGTGTTGCCAGGCCGTAGCCTGCCATACCGGCTGGGCTTCGCGCTGCCAGGCTACCGGGAACGCCGCCGGGGCAAACTGCGCCAATCGCGGTTGCCAGAAGGCCGCATGGAGCCCGCCGGCCGCCTGCATCTCCTCCAGCCGTTTCGCCTGCGAAGGGCCAAGCAATGGCAACCGCTCGCCCACCGCCAGGCCGCGCAGCTGCGCCAGCGCTTCCCCCGGCGCCAGCTCGCCCTCGGCGGTGAACCAGCTCCCGATCCGCACCGTCCCTTCCGCCGTGGCGATATTCCAGCCCGCATCGTCGACGCTGAGCAGCGTACCGGGCGCCGCATCGCCGGCGTCATGCAGCATTTCCAGGCGTCCAACGCCCAGCGCCCGGTCGGCCAGCAGGATTTTCAACGCGCAATCGCCCGACGGATGGTCGAGTGACGTCGCGAGGCGCACCAGTTCAGCGGCAGGACGATCCCAGCGGATGAAGCCGGCTGCCGGCGGCAGTCGGCGAAGATCGTAGAAACTGCCGCTGACGTCCGTTTCAGGCTGCGCATGAAGCTGTTGCATCACCTGAGCGATGCTGCCCTCAGGCTGCTCACATAGGCTCCGCAGAATAAACTGGAAACGCCGCTGTAAACTCTCAAGCTGGCTTAATGAATGGGCATGCGGCGCATCGGCAAACATGACGTCCAACTCCTGCGCCTGCTGATCTTCGTAAAACAGAATTTGCATATCGCTGACGGCGATGTTGCCGCCGTAATACCAGCGTGTCTTACATCCCCAAAACGGATCGCCATGATCAAAGGAAACGATATTAATGGCGGGGCCAAACCAGGATGAGCTCATGGTGCTGCGATCGCGACGAATGTCTTCACCGCGATATAATTGCCGGCGAACCACTTTGGCTATTTCCGCCGCGACCTGTTGTGCGAAATCAGCCAGATGACTTTCAGGGTTAATGGTTAAAATCAGTGGCACCACATTCGCGGTCATGCCAATACTGTTTCGCTCTCGCGTACCGGTCACCGGCAGGCTGAAATTCAACAAGGTCTGACCAGTAATACTGTGGAAACATAACGCGACGGCCGTCGCCAATATATGAGCGCGATGCACGCCGGCTTTTTCCGCCCCCCGATCAATCGCCGCTATCTCATTTATTTTTAATGTGTGACTGCTGATTTGCATGGACGAATAAGGGACGAGTTTCTCCTGACGCGTCAGGCTATGAGGCGCGGCGAGCGTATAACCCTGCCAGAACTGTTTATCGGTAGTGAAGCGGGAAGAATCGCGGTACTGCAAGTCGTGTTCATAAAGCCGGGTAAAACTGCAATTGCTGAATTCAGGAATGTTTTTTTTCTCAGCTAATGCGTTGTAATACAGCGCGATACGACGCATGAACTCTTCGGCGCTGCGGCCATCCACCAACATATGGTGAAAACGTCGGTAGAGGATATAGTTGCCCGGTGCCAACGTCAGTAAGGCAAAACCGAACAGGTCCTGATCCAGCGCGGAGATCACACGATCGGCATCTTGCCGCATCCAGCGCTGCGCCGCCAGCTCAGGGTATTCCTGGCTGCTGAAGTCATGCACGGAAAGCGGATCATGACTGCGCACCGCACGGTATTGATAAAGCTCGCCGTCTTGTTCGGTGAAATGGGCCTGCATCGCCGGCGTTTCTTCAATGATCGCGTCTATCGCCTGGCGCAGCAGGGCTATCTGCAACGGCCCTTGTATTGTGCCGTATCCCCACATATTGAACGGCAAGCCTTCAGACATGCTGGCGCTCAGCCAAAGCTCGCGCTGAGCGGTGGTAATTTCATGCAGCTCAACTTTCTCCGTTGCGGCCTGAGACCCTGCACGGAATTCCCCACTCTTCACATCAGTTTGTTTGTTCATAATATTCTCTAGCACGTTTTCATTACGTTAATGAAAGGGACCGTCCGGATTTAGGCAAAACCTGGCCGCCCGACAGTTCAAGTCAGAATAAAAAAACCGTAGAAAAGCTGGGTCTCCCCCAACTAAGAAAGGATAAAATGGCTAATCCAGAGGTCCCCCCTGTGCCTCAATTTGCTGAGCTGTGAAGTATAGGAGAGGATATTTTTTTTGGCGAAACGTGCGAAAGGGAATAAATGACCATTTTATTTCCCCGATATTACTCAGGGATGACGAGGGTATTGAACTTGTATTAACCTGAGATGATTAGAGAATAATTAATATTTTTTTGTATTATTCATCGATGTTAATATGCAGCAATTCTTACGATAAGAGCCTCTCCGTATCAATAAGTTATACTTTATTGTTTGAAAAGCAATAATTAATAATTTAATTAATTCATTGTCAACGAAATTTATGCCCGGTTTTATCGGCAGCGGCTCTATCGCTTTTTGTTATAACAATGGGAAAAATTATGCTGAAAAAATTTTGCGTTTTTTCGTGCGCAAATCAACGGCACCGTTCCCAACCGCAGACAATGTCAATGGGGCGGCAGAGCCCGCCCCAAGAGGTCTTACCACATCAGCCGGCCGATCAATGGCGCGGCCACGACCGTGATGATGCCGGCCAGCATCATCACCAAACTCGACACCACGCCCTCCTGCGGCCCCAGCTCATAGGCGCGGGCAGTGCCGGCGCCGTGCGACGAGGCGCCAAATCCGGCGCCCTTCGCCAGACGGCTGCGCACCGCCAGCCGCAAAAACAAAATATCCCCCACCGCCATGCCGAACACCCCGGTGATCACCACGAACAGCGCCACCAGATCCGGCTGCCCGCCCATCTGTTTGGCGGCCTCCAGCGCGAACGGCGTGGTGATCGACCGCACCGCCAGGCTGCGCTGCACCTCTTCCGGCAGCGTCAACAGGCGCGCCAGCCACACCGAGCTGTACACCGCCACCAGCACCGCGGTCGTTACCCCGGCGGTCAGCGACAGCCAGTGGCGACGGATGATATGCAGGTTCTCGTACACCGGCACCGCGAAGGCGATGGTCGCCGGCCCCAGCAGCCACAGCAGCCAGTGGGTTTCACCGATGTAGTCCTGATAGGAGATATGGGTGACCACCAGCAGCAACACCAGAATCATCGGCGTCAGCACCAGCGGCATCAGCAGCAACGTGCGGCGGCGGCGATAGAGTTTCTTGTTGGCGAAATACAGCGCCAGCGTCGCCAGAAAACAGGCCAGGCTAAGGATAAAATCATTCATGGCGCAGCTTCCGCCGCTGCAGCCAAATCTCCAGCCGATACACCCTGTCCACCACCAGCCCGGTGGCGCCCAGCGTCAGCACGGTGCTGACTGCGATCACCAGAAAGATCTTCCAGCCCTCGACCATCAGCAGCTGGGCATAGTTGACCACCGCCACCACCGCCGGCACGAAAAACAGCAGCATTTCCGCCAGCAGCCAGCGGGAGCCGGCCTTGACCCAGCTGAGCGGCAGAATGCGCAGCAGGATCAGCGCCAGCAGCATCAGCATGCCGACGATATTGGCGGGGAGCGGCAGGTGGAATTGTTGCACCAGGCGATCGGCGATCAGGAACAGCGCCGCATACAACGCCACCTGAATCGGCACCTGCAAACGGGTCAGCAGGGAGGGGGCAACGCGGCGTAACGCCAGAGACATGAAAGATGACCTCAAACAATAATTGACGGCCTACAGTATACGCAGCCGGGAAACCACGCCTGAAATGAATTAAAATTATCGACATCATGCCGTCCGGGAATAGTTTCCCGCCGGTAGCGTCCCCAAGGAGAACCCTAACGTGGATGTCCGCACCCTGCGCTACTTCGTTGAAGTGGTGCGCCAGCAAAGCTTCACCCGCGCGGCGGAAAAACTGTTCGTCACCCAGCCCACCATCAGCAAAATGCTGCGGCATCTGGAGGAGGAGCTGGAATGCACGCTGCTGATCCGCGAAGGCCGCAAGCTGCGCCTGACCGACAGCGGCCAGGCGGTGTATCAGCGCGGCCTGACGATCCTCGACGAATTCCGCCAGTTGGAGGCGGAGCTGGAAGACATCAGCTCGGTGAAAAAGGGCGTGTTGCGGCTGGGCATTCCGCCGATGGTCGGCAGGCAGATCGCCGATCTGATCCGCCGCTTTCGTCAGACCTACCCCGGCATCGAATTGAAGATTTCCGAGCTGGGCGGGCTGTCGGTCGAACAGGCGGTGATGTCCGGCGAACTGGATCTGGCGATGACGGTGTTGCCCTTCGACTCGGAGCAGCCGCTGACCTTTCTGCCGCTGCTGGGCCACCCGATGTGCGTGGTGGCGCCGCGCACGCCGCAGTGGCTCAACCGCACCAGCATCAATATCGCCGAATTGGCCGACAGCCCGATCCTGATTTATAACGAAGACTTTGCGCTGTACAAGATGCTGATGAAGGCGTTTCGCCTGGCCGGTTTTGAACCGCAAATAGCGGTGCGCAGCGGCCAATGGGACTTCCTCGCCTCGATGGTGCAGGCCGGCGTGGGCATCGCCATGCTGCCGGAGCCGGTTTGCCGCTGGCTGGATAAGGAAAACCTGGTCTGGCTGCCGCTGGAACCGCGCATGGAATGGAAAATCGGCCTGATCTGGCGCCAGGGCAGCTATTTGTCGCACAGCGCGCAGGCCTGGATCGCCTGCTGCCGCGACTACTGGCCGCCGGTCAAGTAGCCAAAAAACAAGGGCCGCACAGGCGGCCCTTCAGGATGGGGATAACGAGGAAAAACGTTTATTCCTCCCTCTGCGTTTATCCCTCGCGCTCGATCAACAGCGCTTCGAGCAAATCGAGATCGTGCAGCAGTTTTTGCAGCGTCTCGTTGCTGATTTTCTGCGTGGCGCGCAGGTGGTACAGCTCGCCGCGCTCGGCGCGCAGCGCCGTCAGGCGGAAACGCCGCTCGAGGTTTTCCATCGCCAGCGCATTCTCGATATCGTCTTTCGACGCGATACGCCGCCGCAGCATGCCCGTCACCCGCGAGCTGACCTCTTTCAACACCTGCGGATCAAGGTTCTCTTCGGTATCGGCGACCAGGCGCTCTTCCATTTTATTCACGCTCTCGATCGCCACCTCGGCCGCCATGGCGATCGCCATGCGCTCTTCCTGCTTGCTGGCGCTCTTGTCGGTCACCTGCACGCCGCGCAACAGCAGCGGCAACGCCAGCACGCCGACAATCAACGACAGCAGGATCACCCCGGCGGCGATAAACACCAGCTGATAACGCGCCGGGAAGGCGGTGCCGTCGCTCAACAACAGCGGTATCGACAGCACGCCGGCCAGGGTAATCGCCCCGCGCACCCCGGCGAACGACGCCACCCACAGCTCACGCGTGCTGTAATCGCCGAACTGCAGCGGACGCTTTTTCATAAAGCGGTTGCTGGCCTTCTTCATCACCCACAGCCAGGTGAAACGCAGCACCAGCAGCGCGGCGTAGATGGTGGCCACGTCGGCGAACAGATACCAGGTCTGGATGGTCGGATCCAGCTCCGCCTGCAGGATGGAGGTTTCAAGAATGCCCGGCAGCTGCAGGCCCAGCATGATGAACACCATGCCGTTGAACACGAATTCCAGCATCGCCCACACGCTGTTGGCGCGCAGGCGCATCGCCAGCGGCGCGTTGCGGATCACGCCGGATTGGCTGATGGTCATCCCCGCCGCCACCGCCGCCAGGATGCCGGAAACGCCGATATGTTCGGCGATCAGGTAGGACGCGAACGGCAGCAGCAGCAGGAACACGATCTGGGTCGCCGGATCGTCGCCGCTCCAGCGGCTCATCACCCGCAGCGATTTACTGTAAGTCCAGGTGACCGCCACGCCGGCCAACAGGCCGCCGATCGCCACTTTGAGGAATTCAAGGGTCGCGCCGCCCACGGTGAACACCATCGTGCCCATCGCCACCGCGATGGCGAACTTGAGCGACACCAGGCCGGACGCGTCATTCATCAGCGCCTCGCCCTCGAGCACGCCCATGATCGGCTTGGGAATCCGCCCTTTGCCGACGATGCCGGACAGCGCCACGGCATCGGTCGGCGACAGCACCGCCGCCAGCGCGAAGGCCGCCACCAGCGGAATGCCCGGCACCATGGCGTAGATCAGATAACCGACGCCGACCACGGTGATCAGCACCAGCACCAGCGCCAGGCCGAGAATTTCACGCCCGTGATGCAGGAACTCGCGCGTCGGCGTTTTCCAGCCGTCGGCGAACAGCAACGGCGGGATGAACAGCACCAGGAACAGTTCGGGATCAAAATCGACGTGCAGCCCGAAATGCGGCCAGGCCAACAGGGCCCCTATGGCGATTTGCATCAGCGGCAGCGGCACCTGGAACGGCAACATGCGCGTCACCACCCCGGACAGGGAGACCACCAGGATCAAAATGAGGATTGTAAAAAAGATTTCCATGCTTTCCTTAGACTCTACGATTCAGACGACATCGGCTCAGGGCCTGCGTTGGTCCCGATAGTAGATCACTTTTTTTACAGCCGTTAAAGCTTGTTGTGCCTTTCAAAACGCGGTGCAGAGCAGAAGAAGACTTATCTTAAGAAGGGAATTGCCGTCACAGGCTCCCCCGCCCGATGGGCGAGGGAAACCCAAGAGGCTTAAATCGCCCAGCCGCCGGCGTAGAACGCCACCAGCGCCACGGCGATCAGCACGGTGCCGATGTTCAGCTTGCGCCATTCGCCGGAGAAGATGCGGCCGATGACCAGCGAGCTGAAGCCCAGCATGATGCCGGTGACGATGTTGCAGGTCAGCACGATGAACACGGCGCACAGCAGGCCGGCCATCGCGTCGACGAAGTCGTTGAAGTCCAGCTTGGTGACGTTGCTCAGCATCAACAGGCCGACGTACATCAGCGCCGGCGCGGTGGCGTAGACCGGCACCAGATAGGCCAGCGGCGACAGGAACAGGATCAGCAGGAACAGAACGCCGACCACGGTGGCGGTCAGGCCGGTCTTGCCGCCCGCGGCGGTGCCGGCGGCGGACTCGATGTAGACCGCGGCGGGCGCGGCGCCCACCAGCCCGGAGAAGATGCTGCTCAGGGAATCCGAGGTCAGCGCCTTGCCGCCGTTGATGATCTGGCCGTCTTTGTCCAGCAGGTTGGCCTGCCCGGCTACCGCGCGGATGGTGCCGGTGGCGTCGAACACCGCGGTCATCACCAGCGCCAGCACGCTCGGCAACACCACCGGCTGCAATGCGCCCATGATATCCAGGCTGAAGATCAACGATTTGCCGTCAGCGTCCGCCAGGCTCGGCATGGCGAACAGCCCCTGATATTTCACCGCCGGGTCGAAGATCAGGCCGATGATGGAAATGACGATGATCACCAGCAGAATGCCGCCGGGCACGCGCAGTTTCTCCAGGCCGAAGATCACCGCCAGGCCGACCAGCGTCATGACGACCGGGAAAGAGGTGAACGCGCCGAGCGCCACCGGCAAGCCATCCAGCGGGTTCTTCACCACCAGGCCGACGCCGTTGGCGGCGATCAGCAGCAGGAACAGCCCGATGCCGATGCCGGTGCCGTGCGCCACGCCCATCGGCAGGTTGCGCAGGATCCAGGCGCGGATGCCGGTGACCGAGATGACGGTAAACAGCACGCCCATCAGGAACACCGCGCCCAGCGCCACCGGAATGCTGATATGTTGGCCGAGCACCAGGCTGAAAGCGGTAAAGGCGGTCAACGAGATCGCACAGCCGATGGCCATCGGCAGGTTAGCCCACAGCCCCATCAGCAGCGAGCCCAGACCGGCCACCAGACAGGTGGAAACGAACACCGCCGCCGGCGGGAAGCCCGCTTTGCCCAGCATGCTCGGCACCACGATCACCGAGTACACCATCGCCAGGAAGGTGGTCAGCCCCGCCACCACCTCCTGACGCACGCTGCTGCCGCGCGCGGAAATTTTAAAATAGCCATCAAGCCCGCCGGTTGGTTTTGCGGCGTGGTTCGCTTGAGAGTTCGACATAGGTTACTTCCCCTGTGTTTCATGAATCGGCCCGTCGCAGCAGGCCTGTAATCTCGCCCGCGCCTGATCGCCACGTAATCGTTTACGTCACGTTCCGCTTCCTTGCCCTTCCGTCGCACCGCCAACGGCGATGCGCACCAAGGCAAACGTTTAACTCGCAGCGCGCGGTACGGGTGATTTATGGTGGTTTATTCAAGGCAAACGATTATCCTGCCTTCCCTAGCGTCTAATCAACTAAAGATCGCGGCAATTTATGCAGAAAGCGGCGGGAAGGGCTTCTGCGCGAAAAGACGGGGCGATCCGGCGCCCCTGCCAGCCTGTTTCACGGCGATCTTATTGCGCCTGCACCGCTGCGGGATCCATATACATCAATTCCCAGATATGGCCGTCCAGGTCCTGAAATCCGTGGCCGTACATCACGCCATAGTCCCGCGGCGGATGATAGGTATTGCCGCCGCCGGCGATCGCCTTGCGCACCAGTTCGTCCACCGCCGCCCGGCTGGGTTGCGACAGGCACACCAACACTTCGGTGGCCTGTTTGGCGTCGCCGATCGGGTTCGGGGTAAACATCCTGAATTTGTCGTGGGTCAGCAGCATCACGTAAATCGTGTCGCTGACCACCATGCAGGCGGCGGTATCGTCGGTAAATTGCGGGTTGAAGCTGAAGCCGAGCTGGGTGAAAAACGCCATTGAGGCGGGCAGATCGCGTACGGGCAGATTTACGAAGATTTGCGTAGCCATGGGCTACCTCCGATGAAGAATGACCCCATCGAGTATAGCCCATCCGCTTAACTCAGCAGGTCGTAAGGGCCGCCCTGTTCCAGCGCCCGCTGGTAAGCGGGCCGGGCGTGGATGCGCTGCAGGAAGCCGCGCAGTTTCGGGCAATTGTCCAACGCGCCGCGCGCCGCCATCGCCTCGAGCGGGAAGCTCATCTGTATGTCCGCCGCGCTGAAATCGTTGCCGACGAACCAGCTGCCCTTGTTCAGGTGCTGTTCGAGATACTCGCAGTGCGGCGCGATCTGTTTGTCGAGGTATTCGCGCTGTACGCCCTTGCCGATCGCGCCCGCCACCGGCCGCAGCAGCCAGGGGATCGGCGGCTGGCCGAGACGGCTGAACACCAGCTTCATCACCAACAGCGGCATCAGCGATCCCTCAGCGTAGTGCAACCAGTAGCGGTATTGCTGGCGCGCGTGGAAGTCCGTCGGCATAAACATGCCCTGTGCGTCGTAGGCTTCCTGCAAGTATTCGATAATGGCGCCGGATTCCGCCAGCGTCAGATCGCCATCGACGATCACCGGCGATTTGCCCAGCGGGTGGATCTTTTTCAGCGCCGGCGGCGCCAGCAGAGTGTGCGGATCGCGCTCGTAGCGTTGCACCTGATAGGGCACGCCCAGCTCTTCCAAAAACCACAGAATGCGCTGCGACCGCGAGTGATTGAGATGATGAACAATGATCATGATGACGCTCCTGTCCGCTGCCACACCAGTTCGCCGATCTGCACGCCGTTGCCGAGCTGCAGCGGCACCGTGCGCAACGTCAGCCGATCGGCGTTAAAGGCGTAAAAGCGCACCTGACGGCTGCCTATCCAATTGGGGAACGAGCAGCCTTCAACCTGATGCACCACCCGTTGCTCGCTTTCTTCCACCTGATAACGGCCGAAATAGCAAATCATATTGATGAAGGCGGCATGGATCTCCCGCTCGGATCCCTGCGCCAAATCGTCGGCGACGAAACGCGGCCGCACGGCGCTGTATAGCTGCGCCGCCATCGTGCCGTTGGCCTCATAGTGGATGCGCCCCAACACCTGCTCGCCCAGCGGGTAATTCAGCTCGCCGTTCTGGTTTTTGAACGCCGACGACACCAACGCCCAGCTGCCGATAAACGCGTTTACCGTCATGACGCTTCTCCGGTTAAGGATCGTCTGTAAAGGGTAGTGGCAATTTTTACCGCACGCCAACGGCTGAAAAACCGTCAATTTATTTGACAGAGATACTCAAAACTCTCCGATTTTTTATTCACACCCGGTGCACTAGTATTTAACACATCGAGAGACAACGCGCTCTCACCTAATAAATACTCTGAGGAACACATCATGAAAAACGTCAAAATTTTTGCTACCGCTGCACTGCTGGCTACCGCTTCTTTCGCTACCTTCGCCGCTGAGCTGCCAACCAGCCAGCCAGCCGCAGACGCGCAGAAAATCGGCGTAGTCACCGTGAGCGGCGCCGCCAACCTGAGCGCGCTAGAAAGCGAACTGGCCAGCAAAGCCGCCGCGTCGGGCGCCAGTTCCTACCGCATCGTCGCCGCCGGCGGCCAAAACAAACTGTACGGCACCGCAGAAATCTTCAACTGATCGTCGGACAGCCAATCGACGGAAGAAAGAAGCCCCGCAAGGGGCTTTTCTCGTTTCAGGCGGCCAGAGCTCTTTGTGGACAGTGATCGCCATTCATTTCACCCATACTGAATGACAGCGCAATCCCCTCACCCACTTTGGAGAAATAGCATGACGACAGCACAACCTCTGCAAGGCAAAGTCGCATTCGTTCAGGGCGGCTCCCGCGGCATCGGCGCCGCCATCGTGAAACGGTTGGCGAACGAAGGCGCCGCCGTCGCCTTTACCTACGCCGCCTCGGCCGATCGCGCCGAAGCGGTGGCGAGCGCCGTGACCGCCGCCGGCGGCAAAGCCCTCGCCATCAAGGCCGACAGCGCCGATGCAGCGGCGCTGCAGCAGGCGGTTCGCCAGGCGGTGAGCCACTTCGGCAACCTGGATATTCTGGTGAACAACGCCGGGGTATTTACGCTGGGCGGCACCGAGGAACTGGCGCTGGACGACCTGGATCGCATGCTGGCGGTCAACGTGCGCAGCGTATTCGTCGCCAGCCAAGAGGCGGCGCGCCACATGAATGACGGCGGCCGTATCATCCACATCGGCAGCACCAACGCCGAACGCGTGCCGTTCGGCGGCGCGGCGGTGTATGCGATGAGCAAATCGGCGCTGGTCGGGTTGACCAAGGGCATGGCGCGCGATCTCGGCCCACGCGGCATCACCGTCAATAACGTGCAGCCCGGCCCGGTGGACACCGAAATGAACCCGGACGCCGGCGAGTTCGCCGATCAGCTCAAGCAGCTGATGGCGATCGGCCGCTACGGCAAAGATGAAGAGATCGCCGGTTTTGTCGCTTACCTGGCCGGCCCGCAGGCGGGTTATATCACCGGCGCCAGCCTGAGCATCGACGGCGGCTTCTCGGCGTAACATCCAAGCCCCGCGAGGGGCTTTTTATTGGCTTGCCGCAGTATGCAAGCCTGACGACGTCGATGCACGCTTGTTTCCCCTGCCCACGCTTTACGCCGCCAATCCCGCGTGAAAGACAACAATCGAATCAGTTTATGTACAAAAACGGAATAGTTTATTGACGATTCTGTTATTTATTCACCTCACTGCCCCCTTTATCCTTCGCTCCATCGTGTCGTACCGGACACCCTTATTTTTCGAATTGTCGAACACAGGATAAAGATATGAAAACCATGACCACCGTTATTTCACTCGCTCTGTTTTCCACGCTGTCGTTTAACGCTGCAGCAGAGAGCGTTACCGCAACCGGCAGCACGCTGGATTCCACCGAAGCCCTCATCGCTAAAAAAGCGCAAGAGGCCGGCGCAAGCGGCTACAAAATCACCAGCGCCTATATGGGTAATTTCGTCACCATGAGTGCTGAGCTAAAAAAATAATATCAATAACGCCGCTTGCCCGGCGTTATTTATTTCCGCATAAGGAAGTCATCGTCGGGTGGTTATTCACCACGCCTTGTTATAAGGCATTACGCTAATACACCCCGCGCACCCAAAAATGAGCTTCTTTCTCCACCGGTTATTATTCGGCGGCCTGATGTCGCCATGTCCGGACGGCTCATTTTCATTCACCCTGCAATACGTTGTTATAAGGATGAGTCACTGATGAAATCATTGTATCGCCTCTCCCTCTTGCTGCCTTTGCTTGCCACAGTGCCTGCACACGCCGCAGAGTCCGCCGCTCAGCCGTCAGACTGGTATCCTTCCGTTTACGGTGCAAAAGACGAAATCGGCGCGGCCAACCTGCTCACGCCAGAAGGGGTATTACAGTCTGTGCAGTTGGTAAAACAAGGCAAGACATTGTCATTGGCGGTGCCCGTCGATAAAGATTTCCCGGCGTTCCGCCACCGCAGCTTCCGCTTATATAATATTCAGCCTGGTCAGCAGGACGGTAAAACGCTTGGCCCAAATAAATTCACCTTTAATGATGAATTGGTGAATGCCTGGACCGGCGTCGGCACTCAGTTGAATGGCATTGGCCATATCGGCATCGACAATGTTTATTATAACGGCAATAAGGCGGCGGATTTCGTCACCGTAGATGGCGTGAAAAAATTGGGCGTGGAAAAAGTGCCGCCCATGGTCACACGCGGCGTCGTACTCGATATGACGGCTTATTATCATAAAGACATCGTTCCGGGCGGCACCGAATTTTCCGTTGCGGATATTCAAGCGGTGCTTAAGAAGCAGGGCATTAGCTTAAAGAAAGGCGACGTTGTTTTATTTAATACCGGTTGGCTGGAGCTGATTGGTAAGGACAATAAAAAATTCCTGGAGGTCGAGCCGGGTATTGGCATGGAAGCGGCGAAGTGGTTGGCTGACCAAGGCATCGTGGCCTTTGGCGGTGATACCTGGGCTTCCGAAGTATACCCTAACCCGAAAAATGACGAAGAGTTCCCGGTCAACCAATACCTGCTGGCCAAACGCGGCGTCTATAACCTGGAACTGATCGACAGCCGCCCACTGGTGCGCACGAAAACCTGGGAATTCCTGTTCGTACTGGGGCAACCGCTGTATGTCGGCTCAACCCAGGTCAACATCAACCCGGTAGCAATTTACTGATTGGCGACACCGCCGTAGAAAATCGGCAGTGAGCGCCCACAAAAAACCCCGCCTGAGCGGGGTTTTTTTAGCGCTGTTGCCAGGCTTAGAACGGAATATCGTCGTCGAAATCCATTGGCGGTTCGTTGCTGGTCGCCGGAGCGCTGTTCTGCGCCGGACGAGACTGCTGCTGGCCGCCGCTGAACTGGTTGCCGCCCTGTGGCTGTTGAGGCTGGCCCCAACCGCCCTGGCCGCCGGCAGATTGACCGGCCGGTGCGCCGCCGCCCTGACGGCCGCCCAGCATCTGCATGGTGCCGCCGACGTTAACCACGATCTCGGTGGTGTAGCGATCCTGGCCGCTCTGATCCTGCCATTTACGGGTCTGCAGGGAGCCTTCGATATAGACCTGAGAGCCTTTGCGCAGGTATTCGCCCGCCACTTCAGCCAGTTTGCCGAACAGCACGACGCGGTGCCACTCGGTCTTCTCTTTCTGTTCGCCGGTCGCTTTGTCACGCCAGCTTTCGGAGGTCGCCAGGGTAATGTTGGCCACTGCGCCGCCGTTCGGCATGTAACGGACTTCTGGATCCTGACCCAGATTCCCGACCAGAATTACTTTGTTTACGCCTCTGCTGGCCATGAGCACTTCTCCCGATGATTGATTTCTACACAGTATAAACGCGTCAGTTTACCACGCTGAGTACGAAACCACACCCGTGTTGATAAGTGCGAATTGCATTCCAGAATTGTCTTTCCGATCGACCTTATTGCATTCGCATACTGGATATCCATTCAGGTTTTTTTGTGTCATAATTATGCGTTTCGACCTGGCTGTGCCGGTTTTTTGCGAGATCCATCACAAAATCCCCCGCAAAAATCGCGACAGGCGCGGTGTATCATCAAGACGGGAAGTGTAAATGGACAATATCGAAGTTCGTGGTGCTCGAACCCATAATCTGAAAAACATCAACCTGATCATCCCGCGTGACAAACTGATCGTCGTCACCGGCCTGTCCGGTTCCGGCAAGTCTTCGCTGGCTTTCGATACGCTGTATGCCGAAGGGCAGCGGCGCTATGTCGAATCACTCTCCGCCTATGCGCGCCAGTTCCTGTCGCTGATGGAAAAACCGGACGTCGACCATATTGAAGGTCTGTCGCCGGCGATCTCCATCGAGCAAAAATCCACCTCGCACAACCCGCGATCCACGGTCGGCACCATCACCGAGATCCACGACTACCTGCGCCTGCTGTTCGCCCGCGTCGGCGAGCCGCGCTGCCCGGATCACCATGTGCCGCTGGCGGCGCAAACCGTCAGCCAGATGGTCGACAACGTGCTGAGCCAGCCGGAAGGCAAGCGCCTGATGCTGCTGGCGCCAGTGGTGAAAGATCGCAAGGGCGAACACACCAAAACGCTGGAAAACCTGGCCGCTCAGGGCTATATCCGCGCGCGCATCGACGGTGAAGTGTGCGATCTGTCCGATCCGCCGAAGCTGGAGCTGCAGAAAAAACACACCATCGAAGTGGTGGTCGACCGTTTCAAGGTGCGCGACGACATGGCGCAGCGCCTGGCCGAATCGTTCGAAACCGCGCTGGAGCTCTCGGGCGGCACCGCGGTGGTGGCGGACATGGACGACGAAAAAGCGGACGAGCTGCTGTTCTCCGCCAACTTCGCCTGCCCGATCTGCGGCTACAGCATGCGCGAACTGGAACCGCGCCTGTTTTCCTTCAACAACCCGGCCGGCGCCTGCCCGACCTGCGACGGCCTGGGCGTGCAACAGTTCTTCGATCCGGATCGCGTGGTGCAAAACCCCGAGCTGTCGCTGGCCGGCGGCGCAATCCGCGGCTGGGATCGCCGCAACTTCTATTACTTCCAGATGCTGCGCTCGCTGGCGGAGCACTATGAGTTCGACGTCGAAGCCCCGTTCAACACCCTGAGCGCCAACGTGCAGAAGGCGGTGCTGAGCGGCTCCGGCAAAGAGTCGATCGAATTCAAATACATCAACGATCGCGGTGACACCACCGTGCGCCGCCACCCGTTCGAAGGCGTGCTGCACAACATGGAGCGCCGCTATAAAGAGACCGAATCCAGCGCGGTGCGCGAAGAGCTGGCGAAGTTCATCAGCAACCGCCCTTGCGCCTCGTGCCACGGCACCCGCCTGCGTGAAGAAGCGCGCAACGTGTTCGTCGAAGACACCACGCTGCCGGAGATCTCCGATCTGAGCATCGGCCATGCGATGACGTTCTTCCAGAACATGAAGCTCAGCGGCCAGCGCGCCAAGATCGCCGAGAAAGTGCTGAAAGAGATCGGCGATCGCCTGAAGTTCCTGGTGAACGTCGGCCTGAACTATCTGTCGCTGTCCCGTTCGGCGGAAACGCTCTCCGGCGGCGAAGCGCAGCGTATCCGCTTGGCCAGCCAGATCGGCGCCGGTTTGGTGGGCGTGATGTACGTGCTGGATGAGCCGTCGATCGGCCTGCACCAGCGCGACAACGAGCGCCTGCTGGAAACGCTGATCCACCTGCGCAACCTCGGCAACACGGTGATCGTGGTGGAGCATGACGAAGACGCCATCCGCGCCGCCGACCACGTGATCGACATCGGCCCCGGCGCCGGCGTGCACGGCGGCCAGGTGGTGGCGGAAGGCACCGTCGATGACATCATGGCGCAGCCGGAATCGCTGACCGGCCAGTTCCTCAGCGGCAAACGCGAGATCGCCATCCCGGCGCAGCGCGTGCAGGCCGATCCGACCAAGGTGCTGAAGCTGAGCGGCGCGCGCGGCAACAACCTGAAGGACGTGACGCTAACGCTGCCGGTCGGTCTGTTTACCTGCATCACCGGCGTGTCCGGCTCCGGTAAGTCGACGCTGATCAACGATACGCTGTTCCCGATCGCCCAGCGCCAGCTTAACGGCGCTACCATCGCCGAGCCTGCGCCGTTCCGCGAAGTGACCGGCCTGGAACATTTCGACAAGGTGATCGATATCGATCAGAGCCCGATCGGCCGCACGCCGCGCTCCAACCCGGCCACTTACACCGGCATCTTCACCCCGGTGCGCGAGCTGTTCGCGGGCGTGCCGGAGTCGCGCAGCCGCGGCTATACGCCGGGCCGCTTCAGCTTCAACGTCAAGGGCGGGCGCTGTGAAGCCTGCCAGGGCGACGGGGTGATCAAGGTCGAGATGCACTTCCTGCCGGACATCTACGTCCCGTGCGACCAGTGCAAAGGCAAACGCTATAACCGCGAAACGCTGGAAGTGAAGTACAAAGGCAAGAGCATCCACGAAGTGCTGGAGATGACCATCGAAGAAGCGCGCGATTTCTTCGACGCGGTGCCGGCGCTGGCGCGCAAGCTGCAAACCCTGATGGATGTCGGCCTGTCCTACATCCGCCTCGGCCAGTCAGCCACCACGCTCTCCGGCGGTGAGGCGCAGCGCGTCAAGCTGGCGCGCGAGCTGTCGAAACGCGGCACCGGCCAGACGCTGTATATTCTCGACGAGCCGACCACCGGTCTGCACTTCGCCGATATCCAACAGCTGTTGGCGGTGCTGCATCAGCTGCGCGATCAGGGCAATACCATCGTGGTCATCGAGCATAACCTGGACGTGATCAAAACCGCCGACTGGATCGTCGATCTGGGGCCGGAAGGCGGCAGCGGCGGCGGCGAGATCCTGGTCGCCGGCACGCCGGAAACGGTCGCCGAGTGTGAAAAATCGCACACCGCGCGCTTCCTGAAACCGCTGTTGGAAAAATAACGGCGGATGATACGCTCAACGAGGCGCCCTATTCCGCCTCGTTGAGCAATCAACCTATCCCTCTGCGAGAAACATTAAATACCCTTCTCTGCATCATTCCTTTAAAAACAGGCGCTTTGAACCCAGCCAATAATAAACTCGCCCCATCATGCCATTTGTTTGGCTTTTGTTTATTCCCCATGCGTTTCACTATTGCGGTGAAATAACGCCAATGGCGCGCCGTCGCCTGTCGATTAATCAATATAAACATGGCGTTTATCAATAAGCCGTCATTTAAACGCGGGCCTGCGGGCCGTTTATTCAATGGGATGATATAAAGGTGTTTAACGTGGATAATAAACTGGGTACCTCTGCCGCCGCCCTGCTCTTTCTTTTTCCCCTCGCCGGTCAGGCGCAGGACGGCGAAGCGTCTTTAACGCTCGCCGGCGGCCTCGCCGTCGCTCCCGCCTATGAAGGCTCGTCTTTTTACAGCATTGAACCGCTGTATCAGGTGAATGCCGGCTATCAAAACGCCAGTTGGGGAGAATTCAGCGCGGGCAGCGAAGGGGCGCGCTGGCAATTCCCCATCGCCGGGCCCGTCGGCATCGCGTTATTGCTCAACTATGACGCCGGCCGTGACGAGGAAATCAAAACCTTGCGCGGGCGTAACACCCGGCTCAAAGGCATGGGCAAACTGGGCGGCGCGCTGGAAGCCGGCGCTGAGCTGAGCTACCAACTCGACCCCTTCCGCGCCTATGTCAAAGGGATGCAGGCGACGCGCAAACGCAGCTACGGCGGGGAAGAACTGGGCCACACCGCCTATGTGGAAAGCGGACTGACCGGGCAATATCCGCTCAGCGAACAGCTGACGCTTATCGGCAATCTCTCCACCACCTGGGCCAACAGCGGCTATCAGCGCGGCTATTTCGGCGTGACGTCGCAGCAGGCGCAGCACAGCGCCTTCAGCGCGTATCGGCCGGGCAGCGGCTTCAAGGACGCGACGCTCACCGCCGCGCTCAACTACCAATGGCGACCGAACGTGGCCTTCCAGGCCGGCGTCGGCGTAACGCGCCTGCTGGGCGACGCGGCCGACAGCCCCATCGTTGAGAAAACCACCTCGGGCATGGCCTTCACCAGCGCCAGCTACAGTTTTTGACGTTTTTGCCTAAGTCTGTGCAGGAAGGGATAAACGCCATGATTAAAAAACGAACTACAGTTTAGCTGAGTGTCAGGTAAACGGATGGATAATTAAACATTCATTATTTACCTGACAATGTCAGGCGTGGCTTTCCCTTATTAAGGATATTTTATGTGTCAACATCATGCGACGGAATGTCGTAATTTCACCGCATTTCGCCACCGCTGGGAAATGCCCATGATCTGGCTATCGGCGATAATTACCTTGTTCGGTTTTTTATTTGGCATCGCCGCCGTCGTGGTAAATACGGATGGAACTGCACTTGGGTTGGGAGACGACGCCAAGGAAACATTGGATACCCTCAGCCTGCTCGCGTTATTACCGCTGATCCCGATCGCTTTCTATATTTACCGTTTCTATCTCGCCGCACAGGCGAAATCCAACGCCTTGCGCATCGGGCCGGCGCAATTTCCGGAACTGTTCGCGCTGTATCAGGATATCGGCCGTCGGCTGGAACTCAAGACGCTGCCCAAGCTTTATCTGACCAACGGCAACGGCGTGGTCAACGCCTTCGCGCTGGAATGCAACCGCCGCCAGCGCTACGTGGTGATCCATGCTGAAATCGCCATGCTGATGCCCACCGCGCCGGAGATCGTGGAGTTCGTGCTGGCCCATGAATTGGCCCATCACAAGCTGCGGCACGTGTCGCTGTGGCGTCTGGCGATCGGCGTTGTGCCGCAGTCGCTGGTGCTGCCCGGCCTGGCGACCACTCGCGCGCAGGAGTATTCCACCGATCGCGTGGCGCTCGCGGTGTGCCCGAACTACGCCAACACGGTGCGGCTGCTGGCCGTCGGCCCCTGGATGCAGCACGGCGTGAATCCGCAGGCCTGGCTGGAGCAGTGCGAAGAAGAGAACAAGGAGTTGTTTGTTCGCATCAGCAATCTGCTGTCAGACCATGCGGTGATGGTCAAACGCTTCAAGGCGCTCAAAGACATCGAGATGCACGGCTTCGAGCGCCATGGCAGCATGTTTTAATCCGCCCGAGGGCTTACAGCGTTTTCAGCACGCGCGCCGGGTTGCCGCCCACCACGCAGTTGGCCGGCACGTCTTTGGTCACCACCGCGCCGGAGGCCACAACCGCATTATCGCCGATGGTCACGCCCGGATTGATCACCGCGCGCCCGCCGATCCACACGTTGTTGCCAATCTTGACCGGCTTGCCGAACTCCGCGCCGCCGGCGCGGGTCTCGGCGTCCAGCGGATGAGTGGCGGTGTAGATATGCACGCCCGGCGCCAGCAGGCAGTTGTCGCCGATATGCACCTCGCACACGTCGAGGATCACGCAGTCGAAATTGGCGTAGAAGTTCTTGCCGAGATAGATGTTATAGCCGTAGTCGCAGCGGAACGTCGGCTCGATGGCGCCGCCTTGATAGCCGCCCAGCAGCTCGTCCAACCATTGTTTGCGCAGCTCGCCCTCTTCCGGCGATGAGTGGTTGTAGCGATGCGTTATCTGGCGCGCGCGCCGACGCTCGCTGCGCAGCAATTCATCGCCGGCGTCGTACAGTTCTCCGGCGATCATCTTGCGCTTTTCTTCGCTCATGGCCATGTCGGCCTCCTTCATCCGCGTTTCTTGAATGCCCAAGCGTAGCCGCTTTAGCCCGGCAATAAAAAGGGAACGTTCCCAATTTAAAGCCCTGATCACGGTTTAACGCGAGAAAGCAGGAGAAAACGGGCGGCGCCGCCGCCCGGCAATCAGGCGCGCAGTTCCTGGCGCACGTGTTCGGGCAGGCCTTCCACCACCAGCTGATAGGAGCTGTCGATCAACGCATAAAACTGCGAGTTCGGCAGGTTGCCGTCGAGAAATACCGTATTCCAGTGCGCCTTGTTCAGGCCGTCGCAGGCGACGATCTCAGGGTGGTGTTCGCGCAGGCTTTCCGCCAGCTCCGGGCTGGACTTGACCGCCAGCGCCGGCCGCCCTTCCACTTGGCACACCATGGCGAACATCACCTCGCCCACCTTTATCTGGCTGGCCTGCCACTGGTTCTGGTCGCTTTGCTCCGCGCCCGGCTTCGCCATGCAGTACTCCAGCAATGCGCTGTTATTCATTGGGTTATTCCCCCTGTAATGTGGCCGCAATACGGCGTGCTCCGCCGTGGATGCGGTGCTCCCCCAGCCAGATGCCCTGCCATGTGCCCAACATCAGCCGCCCGTGCCTGACGGGCAGCGTCAAGGAAGCGCCCAGCAGCGAGGATTTGATGTGCGCCGGCATGTCGTCCGGCCCTTCGTAGTCATGTTGATAGGGGGCATTTTCCGGCACCTGACGCAGGAAATGCTGCTCCATATCGGCCCGCACCGTGGGATCGCAGTTCTCGTTGAGCGTCAGCGAGGCCGAGGTATGCTGCAGCAACAGATGCAGCAGGCCGGTTTGCAGGCGGTGTAAGTGGGTTAACTGGTTGGTGATCTCGTCGGTAACCAGATGAAAGCCACGCGCTTTTGCGCTGAGGATTAGCGTTTGCTGATGCCACATGAGTGAGCGCCCCTCAATCAGTATATTCTCTCTCCGGTTTGCGGCAACTTCGGCGGCGCGCCGGCAATAAAAAAGGAGCGATATCGCTATCGCTCCCGATGAACGTCCGTTCAGACTAACAGGCGTTACTGCACCGCAGCAAACGCCTCGGCTACCTGACGCACGTTGTCGTGGTTCAGGCCGGCCACGCACATGCGGCCGCTGTGGATCAGGTAGACGCCGAACTCTTCGCGCAGGCGATCGACCTGCGCCGCACTGAAGCCGGTGTAGCTGAACATGCCGCGCTGCGCCAGCAGGTAATCGAAGTTGCGCTGCGGCAGCGCGCTCTTCAGGGTGTCCACCAACGCGTGGCGCATTTCGAGAATGCGGGTGCGCATGCTTTCCACTTCATTGAGCCACTGGGTTTTCAGCTCAGCGTCGTTCAGCACTTTAGCCACCAGCTGCGCGCCGAAGTTCGGCGGGCTCGAGTAGTTGCGGCGCACGGTCGCCTTCAGCTGGCCCAGCACGCGCCCGGCCGCTTCTTCGCTTTCGCACACCACCGACAGGCCGCCGACGCGCTCGCCGTACAGCGAGAAGATCTTCGAGAACGAGTTGCTCACCAGGCACGGCAAGCCGGCCGCCGCAATGGCGCGAATGGCGTAGACGTCCTGCTCCATACCGCCGCCGAAGCCCTGATAGGCGATGTCGAGGAACGGAATGATCTCACGATCGGCGATCACCTTGATCACTTCGTCCCACTGGGCGGGGGTCAGATCTGAGCCGGTCGGGTTGTGACAGCACGGATGCAGCAGCGCGATGCTGTGCTTCGGCAGCTGTTTCAGCGCAGCCAGCATGGCGTCGAACTTCACGCCCAGGCTTTCGCCGTCAAAATACGGATAGGTATTCACCTTGAAACCGGCGCCGCTGAAGATGGCGACGTGGTTTTCCCAGGTGGGATCGCTGACCCACACCTGCGAATTCGGGAAGTAGCTTTTCAGGAAGTCGGCGCCCACTTTCAGCGCGCCGGAACCGCCGACGGTCTGAATGGTGGCGATGCGCCCCTGCTGCAGCATCGGGTGCTGCTCGCCGAACAGCAAATGCTGGATGGCGGTGCGGTAGGATTGCAGCCCTTCCATCGGCAGGTATACCGAGGCGCCGTGCTCGACGCTGTTCAACTGCGCTTGCGCCGCGGCGACCGCACGCATCTGCGGAATAACGCCCTGCGCATCGTAGTACAGGCCAATGCTCAGGTTCACCTTGTGCGCGCGCGGGTCTTGTTTGAATTTTTCCATCAGCGACAGAATGGGATCGCCGGCATAGGCGTCAACGTTCTGGAACACGTTTTTTTCTCCTGGTTTATTTATTGTGGTTTGGGCACAGCGTTACGTTCCTAATATAGACGGAAAAGCGCATTCGGTTTCAGCTTTCTCGCGTCACCGGCAACAAACCGTTTTCCTTGATGCGATTGAGCACCACCGCCGTTTTGATATGCGCCACGCTTTTGTGCGGCGACAGCGTCTGGCTGATGAACTCGCTCAGCGCCGGCAGGTCCGCCACCGCCACTTTCAGCAGGTAATCGGCGTCGCCGGTGGTCTTGTAAGCGTCCAGGATCGCGTCCACGTCCTCCAGCATCTGATGAAAGCTGTCGATCTGCTCCTGAGCGTGCGTGATCAGGCTGACTTCAATCAGCCCCACCAGCCCCAGGCCGACCGCCTCCGGCGCCAGCCGCGCGTGGTAGCCGCGGATCAGCTGCGCCTGCTCCAGGCTGATGCGCCGCCGTGAACACTGGGAAGCGGAAAGCCCCACCAGTTCGCTCAGCTCCTGATTGGTCAAACGGCCGTTGGCCTGTAACAGCGTCAGGATTTTCATATCAAAATCGTCAATGTTGTACATAGCCACCTGTAAACTGTGTTAATAAATGTTGACGTTACAGCCTACCAGTTTTTTTACCGTTGCCGACGTCACACCCTGGCGCTTAAATCGCGTACAGCAGCAACGCCCGGCGTTTTCGCCGGTAAGCGGCATAAAAAACGGCTAACTCATGCAGGCAAACGACAATTAACGGCGAAGTAACGCATAAAACCACGAATGTATAAAAAGGACGCCAGATGAAAAAGTTACTCCCTCTCGCGCTGCTGCTCGCCGCCGGCAGCGCCGGCGCGCAATCCCACCTGGACAAAGTGCTGCAGCAAAAGACCCTGGAGGTCTGCACCACCGGCGACTACAAGCCCTACACCTTCCTCAAGGAAGATGGCAGCTATGAAGGCATCGATATCGACATGGCGGAATCGCTGGCGAAGAGCCTCGGCGCCAAGGTGAAGTGGGTGAAAACCAGCTGGAAAACCCTGACACCGGACTTCGCCTCCGGCAAGTGCGACATCGCCATGGGCGGCATCTCCGTCACGCTGGAGCGCCAAAAACAGGTGTTCTTCGCCGACAAGCTGGATACCGACGGCAAAATTCCGCTGGTGCGCTGCACCGACGTGAAGAAATACCGCACGATAGAACAGATCAACAAACCATCGGTGCGTCTGCTGGAACCGGCGGGCGGCACCAACGAAGCCTTCGTGCACGCCTATCTGCCAAAAGCCAAGCTGACGCTGACGCACGACAACATGAGCATTTTCCAGCAGCTGGTGGATCGCAAGGCGGACGTGATGATCACCGACGCCTCCGAGGCGCTGTACCAGCAGAAGCGCTATCCGAAGCTGTGCGCGGTGAATCCGACCAAACCGATGCAGTACGGCGAAAAGGCCTACATGCTGCCGCGCGACGATCTGAGCTGGAAACTGTATGTGGATCAGTGGCTGCACCTGGCCAAGGCGACCGGCGAGTATCAGAAGGTTATCGACAAGTGGTTGGCGGTAAAGAAGTAACCCGCTGAGAAACGGGGCCGACGCGCGTCGGCCCCTGCGGCGTATCAGTCGCCGATGTATTCCATCGCCACGCGCTGCGTGAGCTTGGTGATCAGTTCATAAGCGCTGATGCCGGTACAGGCGGCGATGCGCTCGACCGGCAACGCCGGCCCCCACAGCACCGCTTCATCCCCCACCTTATCGGCGGCGTCCGGCCCGAGATCGACCGAAATCATGTCCATCGACACCCGGCCGACGATCGGCACTTCGCGGCCGTTGATCAGGATCGGCGTGCCGGTCGGCGCGCTGCGCGGGTAGCCGTCGCCGTACCCCATCGCCACCACGCCAAGGCGAGTATCGCGCGGGCTTATCCAGGTGCCGCCATAGCCCACCGCTTCACCAGCCTTGTGCTCGCGCACCGCGATCAGGCTGGATTTCAGCGTCATCGCCGGCTGCAGACCATGCTCGGCGCCGCTGCCGTTATCCAGCGGCGACACGCCGTACAGAATGATGCCGGGACGCACCCACTCGTTGTGGGCGTCCGGCCACAGCAGCGTGCCGCCGGAGGCGGCGACCGAGCGATGGCCCGGTTTGCCGCGCGCGAACTGCTCGAAGCAGGCGATCTGTTTCAGGGTGGCGTCGGACTCCGGCTCGTCGGCGCGGCTGAAGTGGCTCATGATATTGACCGGCTGCGCCACGTTGCGGCAAGCGCACAGACGCTGATAAAACGCCTCCGCCTGTTCGGGACGCACCCCCAGCCGATGCATGCCGGTATCGAGCTTCATCCACACCGGCACCGGGCGCGCCAGCTCGGCCTGTTCCAGCGCCTCGAGCTGTTCGATGCTGTGCACCGCGGTTTCGATGTTGTTCGCCACCAGCACCGGCAGGTCTTCGGCGCTGAAGAAGCCTTCCAGCAGCAGGATCGGCTTGACGATGCCGCCGGAGCGCAGCATCAGCGCCTCGCCGATGCGCGCTACGCCGTAGCAGTCGGCGTCTTGCAGGGTGTGTGCTGTTTCCAGCAGGCCATGTCCATAAGCGTTTGCTTTCACAACGGCAATCAGGCGGCTTTGCGGCGCCTGGCGGCGCACCTGTTGCAGATTATGTCGCAGAGCGCGGCGGTCGATTACAGCGGTTGCCGCTTTCATTTCAGTTCCTTAGCTGATTATTCGTCATCGTATTGTGGCCCCGCGTAGTTATCGAAACGCGACCACTGGCCGTTAAAGGTAAGGCGCACGGTGCCGATGGGGCCGTTACGCTGCTTACCGATAATAATTTCCGCGATCCCTTTCAGATCGCTGTTCTCGTGATACACCTCATCACGATAGATGAACATAATCAGGTCGGCGTCCTGCTCGATGGAGCCGGATTCACGCAGGTCGGAGTTGACCGGGCGTTTGTCGGCGCGCTGCTCCAGGCTTCGGTTCAGCTGCGACAGCGCCACCACCGGCACCTGCAGCTCTTTCGCCAGCGCCTTCAGCGAGCGCGAAATCTCGGCGATCTCCAGCGTACGGTTGTCGGACAAGGCCGGCACGCGCATCAGCTGCAGGTAGTCGATCATGATCAGGCTAAGCCCGTCGTGCTCACGGAAAATGCGCCGCGCGCGCGAGCGCACTTCGGTCGGCGTCAGGCCGGAGGAGTCGTCGATGTACATGTTACGCTTCTCCAGCAGGATGCCCATGGTGCTGGAAATGCGCGCCCAGTCCTCGTCGTCGAGCTGGCCGGTACGGATGCGCGTCTGATCCACGCGCGACAGCGACGCCAGCATACGCATCATGATCTGCTCGCCGGGCATCTCCAGGCTGAAGATCAGCACCGGTTTCTCCTGGGTCATCGCGGCGTTTTCGCACAGGTTCATGGCGAAGGTGGTTTTCCCCATCGATGGACGGGCGGCGACGATGATCAGATCGGACTTTTGCATGCCCGCAGTTTTCTTGTTGAGGTCCTGATAGCCGGTATCTACCCCGGTCACGCCGTCATGCGGCTGCTGATACAGCTGTTCGATACGCGAGACGGTGTCTTCCAGGATGCGTTCGATGCCCTTCGGGCCCTCGTCTTTGCTGGCGCGGTTCTCGGCGATTTGGAATACGCGGGATTCCGCCAGATCGAGCAGGTCTTCGCTGCTGCGGCCCTGCGGATCGTAGCCGGCGTCGGCGATTTCGTTAGCCACCGAGATCATTTCGCGCACCACCGCGCGCTCGCGCACGATGTCGGCGTAGGCGCCGATGTTGGCGGCGCTCGGGGTGTTTTTCGACAGCTCGGCCAGGTAGGCGAAGCCCCCCACCGAGTCCAGTTCGCCCTTCTGTTCAAGCGATTCGGACAGGGTGATGAGGTCGATAGGCTTGCTCATCTCCAGCAGACGCTGCATCTCGGTAAAGATCAGGCGATGCGGGCGGCTGAAGAAGTCGTTGGCGACCACGCGTTCCGCCACGTTGTCCCAACGCTCGTTATCCAGCATCAAACCGCCCAACACCGACTGCTCGGCCTCCAGCGAGTGCGGCGGCATCTTCAGCCCTTCCATCTGACGATCTCTGGAACGCTCTCTGGTTTCGTCCGCGTTTGTTTTGTTGGTTGGTTTTTTCCTGCCATGAAACGTAGTCTTTATCCGGTTGCGAATGAAGGATCCTGACGCGAGAGTATACGTGATTTTTGCGTCATAACCGATGCAAAAAAGGTATTGAACCCCGCACGGGCGAACTGGATCTCCGATACTAAAAAGAATAGGGTGAAATCAGACACTCCAACGAGGTAACCCAATGGCCAAGCGCATTCAATTCTCCGCCGTCGGCGGACCGGAAGTCTTGCAATACGTTGATTTTACACCGCTCGATCCGGCTGCCGGTGAAGTGCAGATCGAGAACAAGGCGATCGGCATCAACTACATCGACACCTATGTGCGCAGCGGGCTGTACGCGCCGGCCAGCCTGCCGAGCGGCCTCGGCACCGAAGCGGCCGGCGTGGTGGTCAAGGTCGGCGCCGGGGTCAGCGCGATCAAACCGGGCGACCGGGTGGTGTATGCGCAGTCGTCGCTCGGCGCCTACAGCGAGATCCACAACGTGCCGGAAGAGAAAGTGGCGCTGCTGCCGCACAACCTGAGCTTTGAGCAAGGCGCCGCTTCTTTCCTGAAAGGGCTGACGGTGCACTATCTGCTGCGCCAGACCCACGAAGTGCAGCCGGGTGAAGTATTTTTGTTCCATGCCGCCGCCGGCGGCGTCGGGCTGATCGCCTGTCAGTGGGCCAAAGCGCTGGGCGCGCGCCTGATCGGCAGCGTCGGCTCCGACGAGAAGGCGGCGCTGGCGAAGCAGGCCGGCGCCTGGGCCACCATCAACTACCATAAAGAGGATATCGCCCAGCGGGTGGCCGAGCTGACGCACGGCGAGAAGGTCGGCGTGGTGTACGATTCGGTGGGGCAAAGCACCTGGCAGGCCTCGCTCAACAGCCTGAAGCGGCGCGGCCTGATGGTCAGCTTCGGCAACGCGTCCGGCCCGGTGACCGGCGTCGATCTGGCGCTGCTGAATCAGAAGGGCTCGCTGTACGTCACCCGCCCTTCCCTCAACGGCTACATCACCAACCGCGCCGAGCTGCAGTACGCCAGCAACGAGCTGTTCTCGCTGATCGGCAGCGGCGCCATTCGGGTGGAGGTGAGAGACGAGCAGAAATTCGCGCTGGCCGACGCCCAGCGTGCGCACCAGGTGCTGGAAAGCCGCAGCACCAGCGGTTCCAGCCTGCTGATCCCCTGATCGCGGCCAAAGAAAAGGGCTCCTTGCGGAGCCCTTTCTGTTACTGCGTTTTGTAGGGGTAGAGCAGAGTCCGCCAGAGACAGGGGTTGCTTTAGCAACACGAATTTTAGGTGTCTCTCACGGTGATGAAATCGGTCGCATCACTGCATCGACCCACATCCTAACAGCCCCGTCCGGCAAAAAACACGCTTTATGTGCCACATCGCCGGGGAAAACTGCCAAGCTGTGATCGCTGCCGCATTCGCGGTGCGGGAAATTGTGCAAGTTTCAGTGTGACTGTCTGATTATTCAGCAAAAAATCAGTAACGCCGGATCTGGGGTTTCTGCATTGAACGGTAAATCCATACCCCAACCACCGCCAAAATCAGCCACGGCAGCAGCTTAATGACCACCGCGAACAGCCCGCCCAACAGCATGAATGCCGCCGCCACCAACAGCGCAGCGAAGATCCCCAGCAGCGAGATGCCGGTCACCATCAGCATCACCACAAAACCAATGAGAAAGAAGATTTCCAACATGATTGCTCCTTTGCAATACAACGTATCTGCAGAGTGGATTACAAGAAGCGTGCCAGAACGGCGGATGGGCTAACCCATTGAAAACAGAGGACAGGCATCCGGTAACGCACCGAACGCCTGGCGAAAAAGACTAACTGTTGGTCAAATTTTTTGTGGATTACGCCATTTCGACGCGCGGCTGACGCACCAGCGCCAGCGCCTGCTCGACCACCCGCGCATCGGCGCCCGGCTTGTGGGCGTTCTCGCTCAGATGGCGACGCCACTGGCGCGCGCCCGGCACGCCCTGGAACAGACCGAGAATATGGCGAGTAATGTGGCCAAGATAGGTGCCGTTAGACAGCTCGCGCTCGATATACGGATACAGCGCTTCGACGATCGCCACGCTGTCCGGCACCGCGGTCTGCGCGCCGAACAGTTCGCTGTCGACCCGCGCCAGGATACCCGGATTCTGATACGCCTCGCGCCCCATCATCACGCCGTCCAAGTGCTGCAGGTGCTGCCGCGCCTCTTCCAGCGTTTTCACCCCGCCGTTAATGGCGATGGTCAACGCCGGGAAATCCCGCTTCAACTGATAGACGCGCGGATAGTCCAGCGGCGGCACTTCGCGGTTTTCTTTCGGGCTGAGGCCGGAGAGCCAGGCCTTGCGCGCGTGGATGGTGAACATGTCGCACTCGCCGCGCCCGGCGACGGTCTCGATAAAGTCACACAGGAAGGCGTAGCTGTCCTGATCGTCGATGCCGATGCGGGTCTTCACCGTCACCGGGATCGACACCACGTCGCGCATCGCCTTGATGCAATCGGCGACCAGCGCCGCCTGGCCCATCAGACAGGCGCCGAACATGCCGTTTTGCACCCGATCGGATGGGCAGCCGACGTTGAGGTTAATCTCATCGTAACCGCGCTGCTCCGCCAGCTTGGCGCAATGCGCCAGCGCGGCCGGATCGCTGCCGCCCAGCTGCAGCGCCACCGGATGCTCTTCTTCGCTGTAGGCCAGATAGTCGCCCTTGCCGTGGATGATCGCGCCGGTGGTCACCATCTCGGTGTACAGCAGCGTTTCCTTGGTCAGCAGGCGGTGGAAGTAACGGCAATGACGATCGGTCCAGTCGAGCATCGGCGCGATGGAGAAACGATTGGCGGCGTAGGTTGGGGCGTGGTTGTCTTTCGTCATGCTGAGTTACTGGCTACCTGAGTCTGTCTGGGTTCAACGAACGGCGCGCGGCCGCAAACGGCTATTATAACGACAATCGGCGCCGTTGGGAAAACCCGCTTGCCGCCGGCAAAAATAAGCGGAGACAAGGCGAATAAACCCGCTCGTTCAGGTGTTATCTCATTACGGGCGCGCACGGCGCCTCTGCCTTGAGGACATAACCATGAACAGCTTCATTAAACGCCTGCTGGCATCGGCCATTGCCGGCTGCCTGCTGTTGTCCGGCGCGGCGCTGGCGATGGGCGGCGATGGCAGCGGCCAAACCCCGCCAACCTGTCCGAAAGGCCAGGTCTACGACAGCAAAACTCAGACTTGCATGGTAGATAAAAGCGGCAAGGTCGACGACGCCGACCGCACTAACTACGCCTATGCACTGGCGAAAAGCGGCCGTTATCAGGAAGCGCTCGATATGCTCAATACGTTGAAAAATCCCAACACCGCCGTTGCGCTGAACTATCGTGGCTACGCCACGCGCAAACTTGGCCGCACCGATGAAGGGATCGGCTATTATTTAAAATCAGTAGCCCTCGATCCGAAATACCCCAAAGTGCGCGAGTACCTGGGGGAAGCCTATATGCTGAAAGGCCGACCCGATCTGGCTCGCCAACAGCTGCAGGTGATCCAGTCGCTGTGCGGCACCGGGTGCGAGGAGTACCGCGATTTGGCGGCGGCCATCGACCGCCACCCGGAATCGTGATCCGACGCGCCTGCGGAGGTGACTATCAGCGGCGATGCGATACGCGATGAACTCGGCCACTATCTCTCCCGCCTGTGGCGCTATGCGCTGGTGCTCTCGCACCGGCGGGATGTCGCCGACGATCTGGTGCAGGCCACCTGCCTGCGTGCGCTGGAGCGCGCCGCGCAATTCACCCCCGGTTCACACCTGGATCGCTGGCTGTTTTCCATCTTGCACTCCATTTGGCTCAATGAAGTTCGCGCCCAACATCTTCGCCAGGGGCAAGGCTGCATGGCGGCGGAAGAGCTGGGCGATGCGGACAACGGCGAACAGCCGGTCTGGCTCCATGAAGTGATGCGGCGCGTCAGCCGGCTGCCGACGGCCCAGCGCAACGCGCTGTTTCTGGTGTATGTCGAAGGGCTGTCTTACCGGGAGGCCGCAAAAGTGCTGGCGGTGCCGATCGGCACCGTCATGAGCCGTTTGGCGGCCGCACGTCTGGCATTGGCCGATGACCGCCCGTTGGCAAACGACGGCCCGCACCGCAAAGAGCGCCATCCCGCCCCCTTGCCTCCTGCTCGTCGATAACGCCCTATTCCAACGAGCGGATAACCCGGCATGGCTGCCCCAGCGCCAGCACGTTGGCCGGGATGTCGCCGGTAACGATGCTGCCTGCGCCGATGGTGGTGCCGTCGCCGATAGTCACTCCCGGCAGGATCACTACGTTGCCGCCGATCCAGACGTTGTTGCCGATGGACACCGGCTGCGCCGAGGTGCGGAAAGGGAAATCCGGATCGCCGGTGAAGCGCTCTGCGGCCTTCAGCGGGTGGCTCGGCGTATAGATTTGCACGTTGGGGCCGATCAGCGTGTTGTCGCCGATGGTGATGGTATTGCAGTCGAGGAACACCGCGTTGACGTTGATAAAACAGTTTTTACCGATGCGGACATGCTGCCCGTAGTCGCACCAGAATGGCGTTTCAATCCAGCTCGCTTCCCCCCAGGCGCCGAACAGCTCACCGAGCAGGCGGTTTTTCTCGTCCGCCTGATGCGAGTCCAGCGCCCCCAAGCTTTTGATCAACGCCCTCGCCCGATGGTACATCCCGATCAGTTCTTCATCGCGGCTGTTGTACTCCAGGCCGCTTAACAGCTTCTCTCTTTCCGTCATCACACAGGGCTCCTGCTCATCACGCGGGTGAAAGGCGTTATACCGCTCTCGTCCCCCGCTCTCCAGCGCTAAAACCGGCAACGTTGATTTGCCGCCCGACGGCGGGGAAAAGTTGTGACGCATCTCTCTTTTAGCGCGATCGACGCGCCTTTCCCTGCGCTATCATCAGGGGAAAAGGGGGCAACCCTCGGCGATTCGCCGTAATCATGGTAAAATCGGCTTTTTTACGTACCGGGATATTTGCGATGAACTCAACCACCCAGGAAAAGCTGCTGGCGCAGGCTGAACGCCTCTGCCAGCAACGCAATGTGCGATTGACGCCGCAACGGCTGGAAGTGCTGCGTCTGATGACTCAGCAACCCGGTGCAATCAGCGCATATGACCTGCTCGATCTGCTGCGCGTCGCCGAACCGCAGGCCAAGCCGCCGACGGTATACCGCGCGCTGGATTTTCTGCTGGAGCAAGGGTTTATCCATAGAGTGGAATCGGCCAACAGCTACGTGCTGTGCCACCATTTCGAACAGCCGATGCATACGTCCGCGCTGTTTATCTGCGACCGCTGCGGCCAGGTGACCGAACGCACCACCGAAGGCGTGGAGGAAACGCTGCAGAAGCTGGCGCAGGAAGCCGGATTTGCACTGCGGCACAGCGTGGTGGAAGCGCACGGTCTGTGCGCCGGTTGCGTTGAAGTTGAAGCTTGTGACAGCAAGCATGACTGCGCCGAACACGATCACAGCATCGCCATCAAGAAGAAGTAAGACGAAGTCAGGTACTTCCCTGTACCTGCGGCCGGGGCGCCAGAGGATGGAGCGACGCCGGCCTGCGCTGTTGCGGCCGCCGTCAGTGGCGGCCCTGCGTGTTACCAGCGGTGTTTGGTGTGATCTTCCCAGGCCTTCACCTCTTTTTCGGCCGCCTCTTTCTGGTAACCGTAGCGCTCCTGAATTTTGCCGACCAGCTGTTCGCGTTTCCCTTCGATGACCGTCAGATCGTCATCGGTCAGCTTGCCCCATTTCTCTTTCACTTTGCCTTTCAGCTGCTTCCAGTTACCGTCGGCTTGATCTTTATTCATAGTCTCTCCGTTAACCTGTGGTGAATCAGTGATCCCTGTTGCCGGTCGGGGTTAACCAGAAATTTTTCTGGCCGATGCTTCCTTCACCTTAAGAAGCACCGCTCCCCTTCATTTACCAGCCACATGATTCATTCTAGTTAAACATGGAAATAAAAAAGCCAAAACACAGAATAAAAAACCATTAACAAACAAAATAAAAACAAAAAACGCTAACAAACAACGAACTAACGCGAACAGATCAAGGCTGAAAACATGTAAGCAAACATGACCAAAATCATAAGAAAAACTAACCATTAACCCAACAAAACGTCCGGTTTAATGTGCAGTAAACCAGCTGCCGCGCACCTGGTGACGGTGCCAAATCCAGCCCAATGCCACGCCACGCAACGTCAGAAACACCGCCAGCGCCAGCCAGAGCCCGTGATTGCCAAGCAGCGGCACGCTGAACAGCGTCAGACCGTACCCTGCCGCGGCCACCGCCATGCTGTTACGCATCTCAGCGCCGCGCGTGGCGCCGATAAACATGCCATCCAGCAAATAGCACCACACCCCGACCAGCGGCAAAATGACCTGCCACGGTAAATAGTGGGCGGCCAACGCGCGCAGCTCCGGTAGGGAGGTCAACGCCGCCACGATCTGCTGGCCGGTAACGGCATACGCCAGGCCGAAGGCCAACGCGACCAGCCCCGCCTGCCTGCAGGCCGCGTGCCACACCTTACGCAGTTGGCTGCCGTCCCGGGCGCCGTAGGCGTGGCCGGAATGGGCCTCCACCGCATAAGCGAAGCCGTCGAGCGCATAGGCGGTAAACGTCAGCAGGTTCATCAACACCGCGTTAACCGCCACCACATCGCTCCCCAGGCGAGCGCCGAAAATGGTCAGCGACGCAAAGCACAGCTGCAGCAGCAATGAACGCAACATGATGTCGCGATTGAGCGCCAGCAGGCGACGCAGATCGCCACGCCAGGCCTGACGCAGCATCGCCAGGGTAATATCGCGCAGACGCATCACCCGCCACGCCAGCCACAGGCCGAGCAATAGCGTGGCATATTCGGCGATGGCGGTGGCCGCCGCCGCCCCTCGCACGTTCCAACCCAGGCCCATCACCAGCCAAATATCCAGCACGATGTTCAGCAGGTTGCCGACGATCAGCAGGATCACCGGCGCACGCACGTACTGCACGCCGAGCAGCCAGCCCAGCAGCACCAGGTTGGCCAGCGCCGCTGGCGCGCTCAACCAGCGGATCTCAAGAAAACGCCGCGCCTGCCCCAGCACCTCGCCATCGCCGCCGACGATCCGCAGCGCCAGTTCAATAAGCGGGTAGCGCAACAGGACGATCGCCCCCCCGGCCAACAACGCCAGCAGCAGCGGTTGCATAAAGGCGCGCGCCAGCGCCTGCGGGTTCTTCGCTCCCAGCGCCTGCGCCGCGAGGCCGGTGGTGCTCATGCGCAGGAACAGCAGCAGCATGAACAGGAAGCTGGTCGCCACCGCGCCGATCGCCACGCCTCCCAAATAGATCGGGCTGTCGAGGTGGCCGATCACCGCGGTGTCTACCAGCCCGAGCAGCGGCACGGTGATATTGGAGAAAATCATCGGCAGGGCGAGGCGCCACAGGGCTTTATCGGTGTCGCTGGTGAAGGCGGAAATCAGGCGCATGATGGGATGTTCCTGTGACAGAGTGACGAAGGGCGAAGTCAGAAACAAAAACGCCCCAAAACAGGGGCGATTGATTCAGGGAGCGGCGGTGATGGCGCGGCGATTAAATCCAGTCGCCGTTGCGGATCACGCCGACCGCCAGCCCTTCGATCGTGAAATTCTGCTGGCGCAGATCGACCACGATCGGTTGGAATTCGTTGTTTTCCGGCAGCAGTTCAACCACGTTGCCGTGCTTTTTCAAGCGTTTGACCGTCACTTCGTCTTCGATGCGCGCGACCACGACCTGGCCGTTGCGCACGTCTTGCGTTTTGTGCACCGCCAGCAGATCGCCGTCCAGAATGCCGATGTCGCGCATCGACATGCCATTCACCCGCAACAGGAAATCGGCGCTCGGTTTGAACAGGGATGGATCCACCTGGTAGTGCCCTTCGATGTGCTGCTGCGCCAGCAGCGGCTCGCCGGCGGCGACGCGGCCGATCAGCGGCAGCCCTTCTTCTTCTTCCATCAGCAGGCGGATACCGCGCGACGCGCCGGAGACGATTTCGATCACGCCTTTGCGTGCCAGCGCCTTCAGGTGCTCTTCGGCGGCGTTAGGCGAACGGAACCCCAGACGCATCGCGATCTCGGCACGCGTCGGCGGCATGCCCGTTTGCGAAATATGATCGCGAATCAGATCGTAGACCTCTTGCTGTCTGGTAGTTAGTGCTTTCATTCCGCCCCCTGTTTGTTTATACAGTCTTGCTGTGAGTATATACAGGTAAGCGCGGATTGGGAACCGAAGAATAAATAAAAATCAGTCAGTAGGCGCTTTGCGTCAGCCAAAATGCTGCCACAAGACCGTGCCCCAAACGAACAGCGCGAGTACGATCGCCAGCGACACCGCCGCCGATCCCATGTCCTTGGCCCGCCCGGACAGCTCATGGTGTTCGCTGCCGATGCGATCCACCACCGCCTCGATCGCGCTGTTCAGGATCTCGACGATCATCACCAGCGCCACCGATCCGATCAATAAAATGCGCGCTATCGCACCCACGTCCAGCCAGACAGCCAGTATGATAGCCAGGAGGGTCACCACCAGTTCCTGGCGGAACGCCGCCTCGTGTTGCCAGGCGGCGGAAAGCCCTTTATAAGAATAGCCGGCGGCCTTGATGATGCGGGTCAATCCGGTTGCTTGGTTTGCCATGTTTTCGTGCCTTTCTCAGAGGTCGGTCATAATAAAAAGAGTCTAGAACAGTCCGCGCTGACGGCTCTCGGTTTTCGAACACCACAGATCTGCTACCCGGTTTCTGGTATGCTTGCGGCGCATTGCTAACAAGAGGCTTCACGTTGTTATGTCAGGTTGGCGTAAAATTTATTATAAAATATTGAATTTACCACTTAAATTGTTGGTAAGAAGTAAGGTCATCCCTTCAGATCCGGTTACCGAGCTAGGGTTGGATCCCTCACGGCCGATTTTGTATGTTTTACCTTACAATTCCAAGGCGGATTTGCTGACGCTGCGCACCCAGTGCCTGGCGCAGGATCTGCCCGATCCGCTCAACGCGCTGGAGATCGACGGCACCGTGCTGCCGAGCTACGTGTTCATTCACGACGGCCCGCGCGTGTTCCGCTACTACACCCCGAAAGAAGAGTCGGTAAAGCTGTTCCACGACTACCTGGATCTGCATCGCAGCAATCCGGATCTCGACATTCAGATGCTGCCGGTTTCGGTCATGTTCGGCCGCTCGCCGGGCCGCGAAGGCCACGGCACGCCGCACCTGCGTCTGTTGAACGGCGTGCAAAAATTCTTCGCCGTGCTGTGGCTCGGCCGCGACAGCTTCGTGCGCTTCTCCAACACCGTTTCGCTGCGCCGCATGGCTACCGAACACGGCACGGATAAAACCATCGCGCAGAAACTGGCGCGCGTGGCGCGCATGCACTTCTCGCGTCAGCGCCTGGCCGCAGTAGGCCCAAGCCTGCCGGCCCGTCAGGATCTGTTCAATAAGCTGTTGGCGTCCAAAGCGATCGAAAAAGCGGTCGAGGACGAAGCGCGCAGCAAGAAGATCTCGCACGAGAAAGCCCAGCAGAACGCCATCGCATTGATGGAAGAGATCGCCGCCGACTTCTCCTACGAAACCGTGCGTCTGTCCGATCGCGTGCTGAGCTGGACCTGGAACCGGCTGTATCAGGGCATCAACGTCACCAACGCCGAGCGCGTGCGCCAGCTGGCGCAGGACGGCCACGAGATCGTCTACGTGCCCTGCCACCGCAGCCACATGGACTATCTGCTGCTGTCCTACGTGCTGTATCACCAGGGCCTGGTGCCGCCGCACATCGCTGCGGGCATCAACCTCAACTTCTGGCCGCCGGCCCGATCTTCCGTCGTCTGGGCGCGTTCTTCATCCGCCGCACCTTCAAGGGCAACAAGCTTTACTCGACGGTGTTCCGCGAATACCTCGGCGAGCTGTTCACCCGCGGTTACTCGGTGGAATACTTCGTGGAAGGCGGCCGTTCCCGCACCGGGCGTCTGCTGGAACCGAAAACCGGCACCCTGTCGATGACCATCCAGGCGATGCTGCGCGGCGGCGCCCGTCCGATCACGCTGGTGCCTATCTACATCGGCTACGAGCATGTGATGGAAGTGGGCACCTACGCCAAAGAGCTGCGCGGCGCCACCAAGGAAAAAGAGAGCCTGCTGCAGATGCTGCGCGGCCTGCGCAAACTGCGCAATCTGGGCCAGGGTTACGTCAACTTCGGCGAACCGCTGCCGTTGACCGCTTACCTCAACCAGCACGTGCCGCAGTGGCGCGAGTCGATCGATCCGATCGAGGCTCAGCGCCCAAGCTGGTTGACGCCGACGGTCAACGATCTCGCCGGCCAGATCATGGTGCGCATCAACAATGCCGCCGCGGCCAACGCCATGAACCTGTGTTCCACCGCGCTGCTGGCCTCCCGCCAGCGTTCGCTGACCCGCGAACAATTGCTCGAGCAGCTCGAGTGCTACCTGCAGCTGATGCGCAACGCGCCTTACGCGCATGACGTCACCGTACCGACGCAGACGCCGGACGAGCTGCTGGATCACGCGCTGAACATGAACAAGTTCGAGGTGGAAAAGGACAACATCGGCGACATCATCATTCTGCCGCGCGAGCAGGCGGTGCTGATGACCTATTACCGCAACAACATCCACCACCTGCTGGTGTTGCCGTCGCTGATCGCCAGCATCGTCATGCATCATCGCCGGGTATCGCGCGCCGAACTGCTGCGCCAGATTGGCATGATTTACCCGATGCTGAAAGCCGAGCTGTTCCTGCATAACGACAAGGAGCAGCTGCCGGACGTACTGCGGCCGATGATCGACGAGCTGATCCGCCAACAGCTGATCTGCGACAAAGGCGACGAGCTGGTGCTGAACCCGGCGCGCATTCGCCCGCTGCAGCTGCTGGCCGCCGGGGTGCGCGAAACCCTGCAACGCTACGCCATCACTATGTCGATCCTCAGCGCCAACCCGAGCATCAACCGCGGCGCGCTGGAGAAAGAGAGCCGCATCATGGCGCAGCGTCTGTCGGTGCTGCACGGCATCAACGCGCCGGAGTTCTTCGACAAGGCGGTATTCTCCACCCTGGTGGCGACGCTGCGCGAAGAAGGCTACATCAACGACAGCGGCGATGCGATCCGCGAGCACACCCTCGAGGTGTACAACATGCTGAGCGATCTGATCACGCCGGAAATCAAGCTGACCATCGAAAGCGTCAACATGCCGGAAGAGACCAACGCTCTGCCGCAAACCGATGCGCAAGAAGAGAAAGACGAGTGATTTCACCCGGCGCGGAAACACAAAAGGCACCCCTTGGGGTGCCTTTTTTCTTGCTGCAGGAAACCGTTACGCCGGCAGATAGCTGAGCGCGATGCCGATAAACACCACCAGCCCAACATAATTGTTCTGCAGGAAGGCCTTGAAACAGGCCTCGCGCTCGCGCCCGGCGATCTGCTTCTGCTGGTGAATGAACAGCGCGCCCGCCAGCAACAGCGACCAGTAAAACGCGCCGCCGAGCTGCGCCAGATAACCGACCCACACCAGCAACAACAGCGTTGCGAACTGCAACAGCCCGACGATCAGCTTGTCATAACGCCCGAACAGGATGGCGGTGGACTTGATGCCTATTTTCAGATCATCGTCGCGATCGACCATCGCATACAGCGTGTCATAGGCCACCGTCCAGCAGATGTTCGCCAGCAGCAGCAGCCAGCAGCTGAGCGGCAGCGATTCGCTGACCGCCGCATAGCCCATCGGAATGCCCCAGCCGAACGCGGCGCCCAGCACGAACTGCGGCAGGTTGGTCACCCGCTTCATAAAAGGATACACCCAGGCCAGCGCCAGCGCCGCCAGCGACAGCCAGATGGTCATCGCATTCAGCGTCAACACCAGGCAGAACGAGATCAGCACCAGCACCACGAACAGCACCTTGGCCTCTTTCGCGCTCACCCGGCCGCTCGGCATCGGCCGCCCGGCGGTGCGCTTTACGTAGCCGTCCACCGCGCGATCGGCGTAATCATTCACCACGCAGCCGGCGGCGCGCATCAGGAACACGCCGAGCACGAACACCACCAGAATCGACAGCGGCGGCACGCCTTTCCCGGCCAGCCACAGCGCCCACAGCGTCGGCCACAACAGCAACAGCGTGCCGATCGGTTTATCAATGCGCATCAAATGGCTGTAAGCCCGCCATTTACTTTGAGTCACGCTTCCCTCCAACGTCTTGCTCTCCTCTCTTATGCGGGAACCGCTGAATACAGCGGCGAAGCCGGTAAAAACAGTTCGGTCAGCAGCAGCGGCTTGCCCGCCAGCCGCAGCCGTGAACGACGCGCCCACAGCGCGTCCTGCCGGCCGATATGGATATAGTCGCGGGTCAGATCGCCGCTGCTGAACAGATAGCGCCCGAGCGGCAGCGTCCCCAGATCCACCAACGCCTGATCGGGGCCGGTCAGCGTATGTTCCGGGATCACCGTGCGCCCCAGCAGCCAGGGCTGGTCGTCGCCCAGCAGCACCACTTCGCGCAACCAGTAGCGCGGGCTGTCGGGCAGGTGGTTCGCCTCGTCGCCCAGCGCCTCGCGCGTGACGAAGCATTCGCGCTGCGGTTCAACGCGCACCTGGGCGCAATGGCGTTCAAATCGGCGGGTCATGGAGCCTAACTCCATCAGCCAGTCGCTGACGGCGGCGGGCGCCGGAGGATCCTGTTCGGATAACCACTCCAGCGGCGGCAGGATGGAATCCCTGATGCCAGACATTGCTTTACTCCTCGCCTGAACCGCAGCCGGTACGGCGCGCCAGACGATACAAACTGTTAACAGGCCCCCATTGTAGCGCAGAAATGCGAAAGCGGCAGGCTGATTCGTGGCGAAAACGGCAGGCCTATCGGCCGGAAAAACCGGGGTTCTGTCATCTTTTTGCCATCCGCATTCTCTATCTTCATTTCCCGGCGCGCTGACGATTCTGTGATCGCCCGCAAAGTTTCAGCTTCCTCGCGTTGTGTTATCTACGCGCGTAGATACCCTGATACAGCAGCGTTGAATCGCCATGCGTCCGACATGATTTGTCGGCACACCTTTGTTGCCGGCACCAGGGAAACCATCTTTAACCGCGCTCCTCCAGGCGCAGAACAAAAGAGGATAGCACTGCCATGAGCGAAACAACGCTTGCCCCTTCACAGACCGCCGACGCCGCGCTGGCGGCCGATGAACGCCTGGCAACCAAAGAGGGGCGCAGCCAATTTTGGCGCGCCACCTTCTCCTGCTGGCTCGGCACCGCCATGGAATACGTCGACTTCGCGCTGTACGGCCTGGCGGCCGGCATGGTGTTCGGCGACGTGTTCTTCCCGGAAGCCACGCCGCTGGTGGCGCTGCTGGCCAGTTTCGCCACCTACTCCGTCGGCTTCGTCGCGCGGCCGATCGGCGCGCTGGTGTTCGGCTGGATCGGCGACCGCAAAGGCCGCCGCGTGGTGCTGATCACCACCGTGGCGCTGATGGGCCTCTCCACCACGCTGATCGGCCTGATCCCGTCCTATGCGCAAATCGGCGTCTGGGCGCCCGCCTGCCTGGTGATCCTGCGCTTCGCGCAGGGGTTCGGCGCCGGTGCGGAGCTGTCCGGCGGCGCGGTGATGCTGGCGGAATACGCGCCGGCCAAGCGGCGCGGGCTGGTGGCGTCGATCATCGCCATCGGCTCCAACAGCGGCACCCTGCTGGCGTCGCTGGTATGGCTGCTGGTGCTGCAGCTGGACAAGGAAGATCTGATGAGCTGGGGCTGGCGCATTCCGTTCCTCGCCAGCATTCTGATCGCCGGGGTGGCGCTGTACCTGCGCCGTCACGTGCGGGAAACGCCGGTGTTCGAACGCGAGCTGCAGCAAAACCACCAGCGCATGCTGGACGCCGCCCAGGCCGCGCCGGATACGCGCAGCTACCTGCAACGTACCAAAGCGTTCTGGGTGATGCTCGGCCTGCGCATCGGCGAAAACGGCCCTTCCTACCTGTGCCAGGGCTTTATCGTCGGCTATGTCGCCAAGGTGCTGATGGTCGATAAATCGGTGCCGGCGCTGGCGGTGTTGATCGCCTCGCTGTGCGGTTTTCTGGTGATCCCGCTGGCCGGCTGGCTGTCCGATCGTTTCGGCCGCCGCATTACCTACCGCTGGTTCTGCCTGCTGCTGGTGCTGTATGCCTTCCCGGCGTTCTGGCTGCTCGACAGCCGTGAACCGGCTATCGTCATCTCGGTGATCGTGGTCGGCATGTGCATCGCGTCGCTGGGGATCTTCGGCGTTCAGGCGGCCTACGGCGTCGAACTGTTCGGCGTGAAGAATCGCTACTCCAAGATGGCGTTCGCCAAAGAGCTCGGTTCGATCCTCTCGGGCGGCACCGCGCCGCTGATCGCCACCGCGCTGCTGTCCGGTTTCGGTCACTGGTGGCCTGTCGCCTGCTATTTTGTTGTAATGGCGGCCATCGGCTTAATCACCACCTTCTTTGCTCCCGAAACCCGCGGCCGCGATCTCAACCTGCCGCAGGATGCCGCGTAGCGAGAAGGCGAACAGGATCCCAATTTGGATAATCACTCCGCGCGACGCGTTACCCGCGCCGACGTGGCCCGCGTAGCGGGCACCTCCGTCGCCGTGGTCAGCTATGTGATCAACAACGGCCCGCGCCCGGTGGCGGAAGCCACCCGGCTGCGCGTGCTGGCGGCGATCGAGCAGACCGGCTACCGGCCGAACGACATCGCGCGGGCATTGGCCTCCGGCAGCACGCAAACCTACGGGCTGGTGGTGCCGGATATTTCCAACCCGTTCTTCGCCACGCTGGCGCGGGCGCTGCAGCAGGAGGCCTTCAGCCGCGGCCGCGTGCTGCTGCTGGGCGACGCCGGCGATGACCGGCAGCGCGAGTATGAGCTGATCAATAACCTGCTGCGTCGCCAGGTCGACGGCCTGCTGTACACCAGCGTCGATCGCCATCCGTGGTTCGAGCTGATCCGCGCCTCCGGCACGCCCTGCGTGATGATAGACACTATCGACAGCCAGGCCGGCGTCTGCGCCATCCGCGTCGACGAGCGCGACGCCGCCTGCCAGGCGACCCGCCATCTACTGCAGCACGGCTATCGCGACATCGGCATTTTCATCGGTCCGCTAACCATGCTCAACGCGCAGGATCGCCTGAACGGTTGGCGCGATGCGCTGCTGGAGGCGGGCATTGCGCCGCGCGACGAGTGGATTTTCGAGGCGCCTTACACCCGCCAGGGCGGCTACCAGGCCACCCAGCGCATGGTGCAAGGCCCGCTCCCGCGCGCCGTTTTCACCTCCAACGAGCAGCAGGCGCTCGGCTGCCTGTCGGCGCTGGCGGAGCATGGGTTGCGCGCGCCGGACGATCTGGCGCTGATCTGTTTTAACGGCACGCAGCAATCCGAATTCAGCGTGCCGCCGCTCAGCGCGGTCGAGCAGCCTATCGACGCCATGGCCAAGCGGGCCATCGCCATGCTGGCCGCCGGCGCCGCGCCCGCCGAGCTGCATGAATTCGCTTTTCAACTGCGCATCCGCCGCTCGTGCGGCTGTTAGCGGTTTTTCAGGACACCTTCTATGCGTTTGATCATTGATTGCGATCCCGGCAACGGCGTTCCCGGCGCCAACGTCGACGACGGCCTGGCGCTGGCCCTGGCGCTGGCGGCCAAACCGCAGCTGCAGCTGGAACTGATCAGCATCGTGGCCGGCAACACCCCGCGCGAAGTGGGCTTCGCCGTCGCCAGCGAGCTGCTGGCGCAAAGCGGCTACCAGGTGCCGGTCGCCCTCGGCGCGGCGCGAGCCCTGAGCGAGCCGCCGGAGCCATGGCGCGCGCATCTGGACAGGCCGATCGCCGATCCCAAGCTGGCGGCGCTGTGGCGCGACTTGCCCGCGCCCTCACTCGCCCATGCGCCCACACCGGACGCCGCCATCGCCATCGGCGAGCTGATCTGCCGCCATCCCGGCGAGATAACGCTGGCGGCGATCGGCCCGCTGACCAACGTTGCGCACGCCATGCAGCTGTACCCGCAGATGGCGCAGGCGGTGAAAGAGATCGTGATCATGGGCGGCGTGTTCAACGTCGAGGGATACATCAAGGACACCAATTTCGGCCTGGATCCGGAAGCCGCGCGGCTGGTGCTGAACAGCGGCGCCGCTATCACGCTGGCGCCGCTGGACGTCACCACCCAGACCATGCTGACCCAGGCGGATCTGGCCGCACTGACGCAGCCGGATACGCCGCTGTGCCGCTATTTGCGCGCCACCACGCAGCCGTGGATCGACTATTCGCGCCATACGCGGCGCCTGCCGGGCTGCTGGATCCATGATGCGCTGGTGATCGCCTGGCTGCTGGCACCGCAGCTGGTCACGACCGAAATGTTCCATGTGGATGTGGCGCTGGAAGGGGCGCTGACGCGCGGCAGCTCACGCCGTTGGCGGCCGGACAGCCTGCGCCTGACGGTCGGCATGCCGCCGCCGCAGGGCAAGCCGGTGCGCATCATGCAGCAGGTCGATAACGCCCGTCTGCTGGCATTGATCGGCGCAACGCTGGCCCGCGGATGAAAAAAGGTGCGCCAAGGCGCACCAATCATCGAGCCAGCATCGGCAGCGTCGGGTGTTACCCCTTGCCTTTTACGCTGCTGATAAACGTTTTACGCGCAGTGGTCGAGCCCAGTTTCTCGGCCTCATTCATCAGTTTCAGCGCCTTGTCGATATCGCCCGCCTTCACCGCCTGCTTGATGCCGTTATTGAAGTAGCTTTCGGTATCGTTGAGCATCGGCTCCGCCGGTTTCTCCGGCGTCGGTGCAGGCGCCGCCACGGTGGCCGGTGCGGTTGATCCCACCACCACCGGCGCCACGGTCGGCGCAGGCTGCAGCATGCCGATCATCACGTTGCCGGTGCCCTGTTCCGCGGTCACCTTGAGCTTCAGCGTGCCGGTCGTCGCGTGGCCGGCGATCGGATCCGGGATATCCGGCACTGCGTTGCCCACGCCCTGTGCGTAGGCCTTGGCCGGGTTAGTCAGCTGCGTGGTTTTCGCCAAATCCTGACGGGTGGTGTACACCAGCAGGTAAATCTGTTTTTGACCGAGCGCCGGCGTCAGTTTCAACGTGCCTTCGAGGCGATCGGAGGACATTGCTCCCGGCGGCTGATACGGGAAATAGCTGCTCGGGTAATACGCCGCCGGGCGCAGATGCTCGTCCAGCACCAGCACGCTCGGCACGTACAGCGAATTGTTCTTGGCGAGGCTGCTCAGCGTCACTTCCAGCGAACCGCGATCGGCCGGCAGCGTATAGGCGGCGATCGCCCCCTGAATGTCGCCCTGATTGAGCTGCGGGCTAACGGCGTCGAGCTTCACTTCTTGCGACACTGGCGGTTGCAGCGGCTGCCACGTCAAGCTTTGCAGCGTGGCGGCGCTGATGGCCGGGGCGACGGAAACGTTGGCCGGCGTATCGGCGTTGGCCGCCAAAGGCGCGCCGACGGTCAGCGCCAGCGACAGGCAGAGTGACAGCAGATTCTTTTTCATCGTTATATCCTCTTTCAGCACCGCGGCGGATCAGGCAAGAGATCGGGTCGCGGCGAATGCGGTTGGGGGAGAGCCGGCGGCCCTCCCCGTCCTGTCGTTACCACCAAATTTCCATCTGGGCGCCGAAGGTGACTTCGTCATCCTTGCCGCGGCTGAAGGTATGCATGCTGGTGTCGTTGTAAGCGGTGCCGGCGTTATACCCGGTGTCATCGCCGGTGGCGTAGCCCCACTTCTCGTCCCACTTGGCGTAGGTGGCGAACAGGCGGATGGCCGGACGCGACCAAATGCTGTTGCCCGCCTGCCATTGCTGCGCCAGGGTCACTTTATACTGGCCGTTGCGATCGCCGGTGCGCTGAGATTTGACGTTGTCGTAGCCGGCTTCCAGCAGGGTGCTCATGATCGGCGTCCATTTGTACATCGGGCGCACGCCCACGGTGTACCAGGTGGTGCCGTTGTTGTTGTCGCGGTCGATGTCCTGGAACATGGCGACGTACATCAGCGCCCACTGATCGTTGAAGTCGATGGCGCCGTGATCCAACACGCGGATCATCTTGCCGTTGTTATCGATGGTGGCGCCTTCGTTGCGGCCGTTGTTCTGCGAGGTCATCGAGTCGGTGGCGTACTGCAGCACGAATTTGTTGTAACCGTTCAGGATGCTTTGCGTGTGTTCGGCGGTGAACATCCAGCCGTCTTTGCTGGCGCCGTCGGCCAGGCGGTAGTTATCCTGCGCATTGGCTCGGCCGTAGTCCACGCCCAGCTCCAGGGTGCCGCCCGGGTTCAGCTCCAGCCCGGCCAAGCGCACGTCGAAGGTATCGTTGACGGTCGGACGCTGTTTCCATTCGTTATCCAGGTAGCCGTAAGAGCCGCCGGATTCCGAGTTGCGGGTCACGGCGGCGGACAGCTTGCCGAAGCCCAGATCGATGTTTTCCAGACCGGCGCCCGGGCCGGAGATATCCCAGTAGTAGAAGTCGATCATATGAACGTCATGACGCTGATAGAAACGCTTACCGGCCCACAGCGTGGAGCCCGGCAGCCACTCGATCAGGTTTTTACCCTGCACGTTCACTTCGCGGAAGCCCGGGGTCACGTCTTCCCAGTCAGAACGCTGCGAAACCGAATAGGCCAGGTTAGTGTCGAAATAGAAGCTCTTGTCGCCTTCTTTCCACACTTCCTGCCCGAGTTTCAGCTCGGCGTAGGTTTCGCACTCGTTGCCGAGACGGTATTTGCTCGCGGCGCCGGTGGCCTTGAAGCACTGTTGCTCACCGCCGCTGCCGGTCCAACCGATGCCGGAACGGGCGTAACCGTGGAAATCCACGGCCAGCGCCTGAGTAGAGAGAACACCGGCGGCGACAGCCAGTGCCAGAGGAAGTTTGCGCAGAGTAGTCATCATTATTCTCCTGTTATACCGACTTTGATGCTTTAAACGCCCGGCTCCTGGTGCAGCCGTTTACATGCCGTACCGTCTTCACGGAACAGGTGGCAGCGGTGAGGCGGCAGGCCGATGGCGAATGTGGCACCTTCTTCTACCAGCACCACGTCATTCTGGCGGTACACCAGGTTTTGACGGATGGCCGGGATTTGGATATGGATTTGCGTCTCGTTGCCGAGCTGCTCCACCACCTGCACGTCGCCGGTAAGCCGCACTTCAGAGGCTTCGCCGGGCAGCAGATGTTCAGGGCGAATGCCCAGTGACAGGTTGGCGCCGGGTTGGACACCCGCGCCTTCCACCGGCAGCCAGACCAGCTGACGGTTGGGCAGTTCGACCTGCACCTGTCGCGGCTCCGCCGCGGTGACCTTGACCGGCAGGAAGTTCATCTTCGGTGAGCCGATAAACCCGGCGACGAAGCGGTTGGCCGGGTAGTGATACAGCTCCAGCGGCTTGCCGACCTGCGCCACGCGACCGGCGTCGAGCACCACGATCTTGTCGGCCAGCGTCATCGCTTCGACCTGATCGTGGGTGACGTAAATCATGGTGCGCTGCAGGCGCTTGTGCAGACGGGAGATCTCGATGCGCATCTGCACCCGCAGCGCGGCGTCGAGGTTGGACAGCGGCTCGTCGAGCAGGAACACGTCCGGCTCGGCCACCAGCGTGCGACCGATCGCCACGCGCTGACGCTGCCCGCCGGACAGCGCCTTCGGCCGCCGATCGAGCAGGTGCGCCAACTGCAGCACCTCGGAGACCTGGTTCACCCGTTGATTGATTTCCGCTTTCTTGGCGCCGGCCAGCTTCAGGCCGAACGACATGTTGTCCGCCACCGACAGGTGCGGATACAGCGCGTAAGACTGGAACACCATGCCGATGCCGCGCTCGGAAGGCGGCACTTCATTCATGCGTTTCTCGCCGATCAGCAGGTCGCCGGAGGTGATGTCCTCCAGCCCGGCGATCATGCGCAGCAGCGTCGATTTGCCGCAGCCCGACGGCCCGACAAACACCACAAACTCGCCGTCTTCGATGGTCAGATTGACGTCTTTGGAAATCACGGCCTCACCGAAGGCCTTATAAACGCTGCGCAGTGTCACGCTAGCCATGCGTTACTCCCCTGCTTTCGCAGTTAACATGTCGTGTGAAAATGGCGGAGGCAAAGCCCGCCAAAACCCATTGATGACCCTCTTGCTGCGCGCCGTGCTGCCATGCCAACGGCAAGGTCGCCTCAGACGGCGCGGCCGCCTGAGTATAAGGCTGCAGGTTTATCAGCGCTTCAAGGCATTGATCCTGATGGGTAATAAGTAAGCGCACCACGCCATCGCGCTGGCTGACCGCGCTCAGCTCGCCGCGCTGGAAAAGCGGCGAACGGCGCAAGGCCAGCAGCGTCTGGCAGTAACGCAAGGTGGAGTGGCTGTCGTGCTGTTGGCGACTGATGGCCAACGCGCGGTGTTCGATCGCCACCTGCTGATACCAGCTGACTTCGCCGGCGGTGACCTGTTCAGGCGCTTCATGCCACGGCATCGGCGTTTGCGCGCCGCGCGGATCCTGCAGGCCGGCGGCGTGCGGCAGCCCCAGCTCCTCGCCCTGGTACAGGCAGATCGGCGCCGGCAACATCGCCAGCAGCGTCAAAAAGGCGGCGGCGGAACGCAGGTCGCCCTGCCCCCAGCGGCTGACCACCCGAGGCTGATCGGCGTCGCCGGTGCTCCACAGGCTGTCCGCCAACGTGGCGCGGCGGGCATGCAGCACCGCCACCAGCTTTTCCGCGCTGAACGGCATCACGTCGAGCGCCAGCGCGCCGTGGGCGAACCGCTGCGCGGCGGCGGCATGACGAACGCGATGGGCTTCGTCGGCGTACCACAGCGTCAGCCCTTCGCCCGTCACCGCCGTTTCGGCCTCCGGCGCCAGCGTCTGCGGCAGCAACAGACCGTCGATCGACAGCGCTTTCAGGTACGGCAGCGCCGCCAGCATGCCGTGCGCGTCGCCCACGCCGTCCCCGTTTCCGTCACGGAAACTGGCCGGATGGATCCGGTACAGGGTGGGCTGAGTGGCGATAGGCATTGACGACATAAATCCGGTATCCCTGCTGCGCGTGGCGTTGAAAATCAATGGGCCGATAGTGCGGGAGTCGCCGGAAAGGGTAATCATCCGTAACAGGATTTTTCATGGGGGAGGAGACGGGAGGATGAGAGAACGACCGCGGCGATGAGAAGTTCCGCGCTTAAGGCAAATCTGTGATCAAGCCGGCAAAAATCGCCCCCCTATTTTGTGCCTGACGCCACAGAATAGAGCGCAACGTTAACTGGATCACACTCCTCATCTCAGGGGCGTAGAGGGGGGGAGGATGAGAATATGTCGCGTTGTGACCCACTATGATCGCGAAACGTCTCTCCTTGATTTATGTGCCCACAAAAAGAAGGACTGGATTATGACTCGCAGCATTACCCTCGCCCGTACGCTGGCGCTCTCGGCACTGGCTACTCTGGTGCTCTCTTCTTCCGCCTTCGCCAAGATAGAGGAAGGCAAACTGGTTATCTGGATCAACGGCGACAAGGGCTATAACGGCCTGACCGAAGTCGGCAAGAAATTCGAAAAAGACACCGGCATCAAAGTCACCGTCGAGCATCCCGACAAGCTGGAAGAGAAATACCCGCAGGTGGCCGCCACCGGCGACGGCCCGGACATCATCCTCTGGGCCCACGATCGCTTCGGCGGCTATGCGCAGTCCGGCCTGCTGGCCGAAGTCCACCCGTCCAAAGCCTTCCAGGACAAGCTGTTCCCGTTCACCTGGGACGCCGTGCGCTATGACGGCAAGCTGATCGGCTACCCGATCGCCGTCGAAGCGCTGTCGCTGATTTACAATAAAGACCTGGTCAAACAGCCGCCGAAGACCTGGGAAGAGATCCCGGCGCTGGACAAACAGCTGCGCGCCAGCGGCAAAAGCGCCATCATGTGGAACCTGCAGGAACCCTACTTCACCTGGCCTATCATCGCCGCCGACGGCGGTTATGCCTTCAAGTATGAGAACGGCAAATACAACATCAAGGATGTCGGCGTCGCCAACGCCGGTTCGCAGGCCGGCCTGCAGTTCATCGTCGATCTGGTGAAAAACAAACACATCAACGCCGATACCGATTACTCGATCGCCGAAGCCGCGTTCAACAAAGGCCAGACCGCGATGACCATCAACGGTCCGTGGGCCTGGAACAACATCGAGCAGAGCAAAATCAACTACGGCGTGACGCTGCTGCCGACCTTCAAAGGCAAACCGTCCAAACCGTTCGTCGGCGTGCTGACCGCCGGTATCAACGCCGCCAGCCCGAATAAAGAACTGGCGACCGAGTTCCTCGAGAACTATCTGCTGACCAACGAAGGGCTGGCGGACGTCAACAAAGACAAACCGCTGGGCGCGGTGGCGCTGAAGTCCTACCAGGAAACGCTCGCCAAAGATCCGAAGATCGCCGCCACCATGCAGAACTCGCAAAACGGGGAGATCATGCCGAACATTCCGCAGATGAGCGCTTTCTGGTACGCCGAACGCAGCGCGGTGCTCAACGCCGTCAGCGGCCGCCAAACGGTGAAAGCCGCGTTGGACGATGTGCAGACCCGTATCACCAAGTAATGTCGTCGTGCGGGGCGCCGTGGCGCCCCGCCGTTGCTTCACAGAAAGGAACGCCCTATGCAATTCGCTCACGCCGGGACGCCTGCGCGTAAAAAATCGAAGTGGTGGCAAAGCGACGCGCTGAAATGGCTGGTGGTCGGCCTGTTCAGCCTGGTGACCTGCTACCTGATTGTGTTGATGTATGCACAGGGTGAATACCTGTTCGCCATCCTGACGCTGATCCTGGTCAGCGCCGGGCTTTACGTCTTCGCCAACCGCCGCGCCTACGCCTGGCGCTATGTGTATCCCGGCGTCGCCGGCATGGGATTGTTCGTCCTGTTCCCGCTCATCTGCACCATCGCCATCGCCTTTACCAACTACAGCAGCACCAACCAGCTGACGTTTGAGCGCGCGCAATCGGTATTGATGCAGCGTCAGTTCCAAAGCGGCAAAACGTTCACCTTCGGCCTCTACCCGGCGGAAAACCAGCAGTGGCGCCTGCAGCTGACCTCGCCGGACAGTGAACAGCCGCTGATTTCCGAGCCTTTCCGCCTCGACGCGACGCCGCCGCTCCCCCTGAAATTGACGGCCCAGAGCGCCGCGCCGCAGGGCGAACCCGCCACGCTGCGGGTGATCACCCAGAACCGGCAGGCGCTGAGCCAACTGGTGGCGCAGCTGCCGGACGGCGATGAATTGCGCATGAGCTCCCTGCGCCAGTTCTCCGGCACCCGTCCGCTGTATGCGCTGGACCAAGACGGCAGCACGCTGACCAATAACCAGACTCAGGTGCGCTACCGGCCGAACGGCGACATCGGCTTCTATCAGGCGATCAACGCCGACGGCGGCTGGGCGCAGGAAACCCTGAGCCCAGGCTATACCGTCACCACCGGCTGGAAAAACTTCCTGCGGGTGCTGCAGGACGAGGGCATCAAAAAACCGTTCGTGTCGATCTTCATCTGGACCCTCGTGTTCTCGGTGATGACGGTGATCCTTACCGTGGCGGTCGGCATGGTGCTTGCCTGCGTGGTGCAGTGGGAGGCGCTGAAAGGCAAGGCTATCTACCGCGTGCTGCTGATCCTGCCCTATGCGGTACCGTCGTTCATCTCGATCCTGATCTTCAAAGGCTTGTTCAACCAGAGCTTCGGCGAGATCAACATGATGCTCAGCCACCTGTTCGGCATCAAACCGGCCTGGTTCAGCGATCCGCTCACCGCCAAGAGCATGATCCTGATCGTCAACACCTGGCTCGGCTACCCGTACATGATGATCCTGTGCATGGGGCTGCTGAAGGCAATCCCGGACGACCTGTATGAGGCCTCGGCGATGGACGGCGCCAACCCGTGGCAAAACTTCTTCCGCATCACCTTCCCGCTGCTGATCAAGCCGCTGACGCCGCTGATGATCGCCAGCTTCGCCTTCAACTTTAACAACTTCGTGCTGATCCAGCTGCTGACCAACGGCGGCCCGGACATGATCGGCACCACCACGCCGGCCGGCTATACCGATCTGCTGGTCAGCTACACCTACCGCATCGCCTTCGAAGGCGGCGGCGGGCAAGACTTCGGGCTGGCGGCCGCCATCGCCACGCTGATCTTCCTGTTGGTGGGCGCGCTGGCGATCCTGAATTTGAAAGCCAGCAAGATGAACTTCGATTAGGGAGAATAACGATGGCCATGGTTCAACCCAAATCCCAGCGCCTGCGCCTGTGGATGACCCACATTTTGATGCTGTGCTTTATCGCCCTGATCATGTTCCCGCTGCTGATGGTGGTGGCCATCTCGCTGCGCGCCGGCAACTTCGCCACCGGCAGCCTGATACCGGAAACCCTCTCCTGGGATCACTGGCGGCTGGCGCTCGGCTTCAGCGTCACCCACGCCGACGGCAGCGTGACGCCGCCGCCGTTCCCGGTGCTGCTGTGGCTGTGGAACTCAGTCAAGATCGCGGCGATCACCGCCATCGGCATCGTGACGCTGTCCACCACCTGCGCCTACGCCTTCGCCCGCATGCGTTTTCGCGGCAAGAGCACGCTGCTGAAAAGCATGCTGATCTTCCAGATGTTTCCAGCGGTGCTGTCGCTGGTGGCGCTGTACGCCTTGTTCGATCGCCTGGGCCAGTACATTCCGTTTATCGGCCTCAACACCCACGGCGGCGTAATCTTCGCCTATATGGGCGGCATCGCGCTGCATGTCTGGACCATCAAGGGCTATTTCGAAACCATCGACAATTCGCTGGAAGAGGCGGCGGCGCTGGACGGCGCCACGCCGTGGCAGGCGTTCCGGCTGGTGCTCCTGCCGCTGTCGGTGCCGATTCTGGCGGTGGTGTTCATTCTGTCGTTTATCGCCGCCATCACCGAGGTGCCGGTGGCGTCGCTTCTGCTGCGCGATGTGAACAGTTACACGCTGGCGGTGGGCATGCAGCAATATCTCAACCCGCAGAACTACCTGTGGGGCGATTTCGCCGCCGCCGCGGTGCTGTCGGCGATACCGATTACCGCCGTGTTCCTGCTGGCGCAGCGCTGGTTGGTGGGCGGCCTGACGGCCGGCGGCGTGAAGGGGTAATTTGTGCCACTGCAGTGCGTTTGATGTTTTTCCTTATCTTTTACCCTATGGATTTCAAGTTACAGCCAGGCGACCAGCTCGCTAAGCCCAGGCGCTTACTTCAGTAAGTAACTGGGGTTAGCGAGTGCAGTCAACAACGCTGTCGCTTGAAAGACGACGGGTAATGATATCCTGTGTCTTTGGCGGCCTTTGGCCGCCATTTTTATCGCTACTCCCGTTTCAGCCGATCGGTGTTGGCCAGATAGAGCGTCACCACCAGCACCAATATCGCCGCCGCGTAGATCAGGGTGTCGATGGGATTTTTGTGATCCACGATAATCAAACGAATAATCGCGGTAATGCCGATATAAATAAAATAGCGCAGCGGGAAATGATAACCCGACTCAAAATACTTGACGATCAAGGCGATAAATTCAAAGTACAGAAAATAAATCACGATGCCTTCAATCAACAGGTAAGAGGACGACTCTTCACTGTTGATAAATAACACCTTCGCCAGATGGATGGTTTCCTTAACCAGAAACACCACCAGAATTGCCGCCAGCAGCAACAGGCCCACGTTCAGCACTCGCTGCAGCCCTTTCGCTATCATTATCGAACGCGACGTTTTTGCCATAAAACCTCTCTCTGAATACCGCTTATATGATTCAACCTTGCCAATATAGGCATTGTCCTAAAAATTACGCCCTTCGCGAAAGCACTTTAAACCCCATTTAATTCATAAAGTTATAATAAGATGTTTCTGGCTTATAGATTTGTAGCAAATCGAAATGTCAACTATCATGGGTCACAGAGATCTTTACATAAAACCAATAACCTCGAATTAACAAGGGAATTCTTTATGCGCGCTAAACTTAACGGACTGGTCGCTGCGGGCCTGTTTACCTGTGCATTGTCCGGCCACGCCGCCGGCCTGGTAGCCCCTGACAACGATCTGCGTAACGATCTCGCCTGGTTGTCTGACCGCGGCGTCATCAACGTCAGCCTGTCCACCTGGCCGCTGAGTCAGGAAGAGATCAGTTCCGTTATCGCGCAGGCCAAACCGGTCACCAATACCGAGAAAAACGTCATCGACCGCGTGCAACGCCGCGTTGACGCCCTCAAAGCCAACATCCGCGTCAGCGGTTACGCCTCGACCGATAAACCCGGCACCCCGCAGGGCTTCGGCCAAAACGAGTACGCCGACGATCGCCTGACCATCGGCGCCGGTGCCAACGGCGAGTTCTGGGACGTGCGTCTGCAGGGCTCGGTGGAAGGCGACCAGCGCGTCAGCGACGGCTCCAAATTCAATATGAACGGCTCCTACGGCGCGGTGAAAATCTGGAACCAATGGCTCTCCTTCGGCGAGGTCTCCCAGTGGTGGGGCCCGGGTTACGACGGCAGCCTGATCCGCTCCGACGCCGCGCGCCCGGTCGCCGGCTTTATGCTGCAGCGCGCCGACCAATCGCCGTTTGAAACGCCGTGGCTGTCGTGGATCGGCCGCTGGCAATACCAGTTGTCCGCCGGTCAGCTGTCGCAGTACGCTGCCGTGCCGGATACCAAACTGATCGGCGGTCGCCTGACCATGATGCCGACCGATTTCCTGGAGCTGGGCGCTTCGCGCGTCATGATGTGGGGCGGTGATGGCCGTCCGCACTCCTGGCGTTCCTTCTGGGATGGCGTAACCGGCAACGACAATACCGGCGATCCGAAAAACGATCCGGGCAACCAGTTGGGCGGTTTTGACTTCAAACTCAAACTGCAGCCGCTAGTCGGCATGCCGGTCAGCCTTTATGGCCAAATCACCGGCGAAGATGAAGCCGGCATGTTGCCTTCGCATAATGCCTATATGTTGGGGCTTGAAGGCCATCCGGAATGGGGTCCGACCACCATCAACTGGCATATCGAAGGTTCTGATACCCGTTCTAACGGCAACGCCAACAACGTGATGTACAACCACTACATCTATCGGGGCGGTTACTACCAGCAAGGTTACCCGCTGGGCCATGCGATGGGCGGCGACGGCCAGATGCTGTCCGGTCGCGTCGAGCTGGTGCTGGACGACAGCCAGCGTTGGAGCACCCGCTTGGTATACGCCAAGGTGAATCCGAACAACCAAACCATCAACCGGGCATTCCCGCGTTCCGATACGCTGAAAGGCATTCAGCTCGGCTGGGGTTACACCTTCCCGTCACAGGTTAAGTTCGACACCAGCCTGTGGTACACCGACAGCGATCACAGCACCGCCGATGACGTGGGCGCCGGCGTCAGCTTCGAAGTGCCGATCAACCTGTAACTTTTCGCAGACGTAAAAAACCCGCCGCGGCGGGTTTTTTTATTGGCTCAGATCAGGCGATTAGCGCCATTCCTTGAAGCGGTTGATCAGCGCATTGGTCGAGCTGTCGTGGCTGCTGATTTTCTCGCTGCCCGCCAGTTCCGGCAGGATGCGGTTGGCCAGCTGTTTGCCCAACTCCACGCCCCACTGATCGAAGGTGAAGATGTTCAGGATTGCGCCCTGGGTGAAGATCTTGTGCTCGTACAACGCAATCAGGCTGCCCAGGCTGAACGGGGTGATTTCACGCAGCAGGATCGAGTTGGTCGGACGGTTGCCTTCAAACACTTTGAACGGCGCCACGTGTTTGACCTGCTCAGGGGTTTTACCCTGCGCCGCGAACTCGGCTTCCACCACTTCCAGCGACTTGCCGAACGCCAACGCTTCGGTCTGGGCAAAGAAGTTGGACAGCAGTTTGGCGTGGTGATCGCCCAGCGGGTTATGGCTGATGGCCGGCGCGATGAAATCGCACGGCACCAGCTTGGTGCCCTGGTGGATCAGTTGGTAGAACGCGTGCTGACCGTTAGTGCCCGGCTCGCCCCAGATGATCGGGCCGGTCTGGTAATCCACCGGATTGCCGTTGCGATCGACGTACTTGCCGTTGGATTCCATGTTGCCCTGCTGGAAGTAAGCGGCAAAACGGTGCATGTACTGATCGTACGGCAGAATGGCTTCGGTTTCGGCGCCGAAGAAGTTGTTGTACCAAATACCGATCAGCGCCAGCAGCACCGGCAGGTTTTTCTCCGCCGGCGTTTCGGCGAAGTGCTTATCCATGGCGTGCGCGCCGCTCAGCAGCTGCTCGAAGTTGTCGTAACCGATGGACAACGCGATCGACAGACCGATCGCCGACCACAGCGAGTAACGGCCGCCGACCCAGTCCCAGAATTCGAACATGTTGTCGGTATCGATGCCGAACTCGGCCACCGCTTTGCCGTTGGTGGACAACGCAGCGAAGTGCTTGGCCACGTGTTGTTGATCGACGGCGCTGCTCAGGAACCAGTCGCGCGCGCTGTGGGCGTTGGTCATGGTTTCCTGAGTGGTGAAGGTTTTGGACGCCACCAGGAACAGCGTGGTTTCCGGGTTCAGCGGCTGCAGCGTTTCGGCGATGTGGGTGCCGTCAACGTTGGAGACGAAGTGCATGTTCAGGTGGTTTTTATAAGGGCGCAGCGCTTCGGTCACCATGTAAGGGCCGAGATCCGAACCGCCGATGCCGATGTTCACCACGTCGGTGATCGGCTTGCCGGTGTAGCCTTTCCACTCGCCGCCGATGACGCGCGCGCAGAACTGTTTGATCTTGGCCAGCACCGCGTTCACTTCCGGCATCACGTCTTTGCCGTCGACCAGGATCGGGCTGTTGCTGCGGTTGCGCAGGGCAATGTGCAGCACCGCGCGATCTTCGGTGCGGTTGATCTTCTCACCGGCGAACATCGATTTGATGGCGCCTTGCAGATCGGTTTCTTTCGCCAACGCCTGCAGCTTCTCCAGGGTTTCCTGCGTGATGCGGTTCTTGGAATAGTCCACCAACATTTGATCGTTGAAGGTCGCGGAGAACCTGGAGAAACGATCGCTGTCCTCGGCGAACAGGTCGGCGATCCGTACGTCTTTCATCTGTGCATAATGTTGCTGCAGGGCTTGCCAAGCAGCGGTTTGACTAGGATTGATATTTTTCATAGCAACACTCTTAGGCTTGAGAATAAAAATGACGCGTTTGTCCGATTGTAGCCTGTTCGACTGTGATTATGATCGCTTTTCTTGCGATAGGCGCTAACTGTCAACGCATTGCCGCCTCGTTTCAGCTTTCACTCTATACTTTTGGCTAACGGCCTGTTATCGGGGTTGCCGAATTGTCATCAGGCTGTGTCATCGTCGCTTATTTCGTCATTTGAAAGGGATCTCGCTTATGGAATTATCCGCCCCACTCATGTTGGTGCTTATCGGCCTAGCGTCGCTGCTGGCGCAGTGGCTGGCCTGGCTGCTGCGCCTGCCGGCCATCTTGCCGCTGCTGCTGTTCGGCATCGTGCTCGGCCCGACGGTGCATCTGGTGCAGCCGGATCTGCTGTTTGGCGATCTGCTGTTTCCGCTGGTGTCGCTGTCGGTGGCGATCATCCTGTTCGAAGGGGCGCTGACGCTGCGTTTCGAGGAAATTCGCGGCCTTGGCGGCGTGGTGCGCAATCTGGTCACCGTCGGCATGCTGGTCACCTTTCTGGTCATCAGCCTCGCCAGCTGGTGGCTGCTGGATTTCCCGCCGGAGCTGGCGGCGTTGATCGGCGCGGTGACGGTGGTAACCGGGCCGACGGTGATCGCCCCGCTGATGCGCGTCGTGCGGCCGAACGCCAATATCAACCAGGTGCTGCGCTGGGAAGGGATCGTCATCGATCCGGTCGGCGCCATCTTCACCCTGCTGGTGTTCGAGTTCATCGTGCTGAAGCAGAATGCGGAATCCTATACCCACCTGTTTTGGACGCTGGGCGTGACCGCCGCCGTCGGCCTGATCGCCGGCGCGCTGTTCGGCTACCTGCTCGGCCTGGCGCTGCGCCGCGTCTGGCTGCCGCGCTACCTGCAGAACCTGGCGGTGCTGGCGATCATGCTGACCGCCTTCGGCGTTTCCAACGCCATCGCCGACGAATCCGGTTTGCTGACCGTCACGGTCATGGGCATCTGGCTGGCCAACATGCGCGACGTGGATACCAGCGATATTCTGGCGTTCAAAGAGGAGCTGTCGGCGATCCTGATCTCGGCGCTGTTCATCATTCTGGCGGCGCGGCTCGACATACAGGCGCTGTGGAACATGGGCTGGCCGCTGCTGCTGCTGCTGCTGGCGGTGCAGTTCATCGCCCGGCCGCTGTGCATCGCGGTGTCGACCTGGCGCTCTTCCCTGCACTGGCGCGATCGGCTGCTGCTGTGCTGGATCGCCCCGCGCGGCATCGTCGCCGCGGCGGTCAGCTCGCTGTTCGCGCTGACGCTGCAGCGCAGCGGCTATCAGGGCGCCGACCGGCTGGTGACCGTGGTGTTCGCCATCATCATCGGCACCGTGGTGTTGCAAAGCCTGACCAGCGGCATGATGGCGCGCTGGCTGCGGGTGCAGCAGCAGAAACCGCGCGGCGTGCTGATCGTCGGCGCCAACAGCGTGGCGCGCATGCTGGCGCAGGCGCTGATCAAGCTGAACGTGCCGGTGATCGTCACCGACAGCAGCTGGGAATACTACCGTCAGGCGCGCATGGACGGCATTCCGGCCTACTATGGCCACGCCTACTCCGAACACGCCGAGAACTATCTCGATCTGAGCAATATCGCCCAGGTGCTGGCGCTGTCGCCCAATCGTCACCAAAACGCGCTGGCCGTCTATCACTTCGGCCATCTCTTCGGCGAGGATCACGTGTTCGCCATTCGTTCGGGGGCACCGTTGAAAGGGCGCGGCGCCAGCGCGGAAAGTTCGCGTTTCCGCCGGCACGAAATTTTATTTAATCAGGAAGCCACCTACGGCCGTCTGAGCAGCCTGCTCGCCAGGGGGGCCACCATCAAAGCGACCAAATTGAACGAAAATTTCGGTTGGTTGGAGTATTTGGAAAAACATCAGGGCGTTATCCCGTTATTCAGCCAAAAGGAAGACGGTTCTCTGCAACCGATTGGCGCCGGTTCCACGCCTGCGATGCCCTGTACGCTTATCGCGCTGGTGCAAGATGAAAATCCCTCACCGTCTGTACGTTGACAGAATGACGATAACCGGCTATTCCTAACAGCCTACTTGCGCACCCGGTGCGCAAGCCAGAAGAGGCGCGTCGCCCAGGTAGAGTGTCAGAGGAGCCGTTTCTCCGTTGACGGCACCCGAGGGGGAGCGACGCCGAGGTAGGGTAATGGCCGGCCATTATCGTATCGACTACAGGGGCTGAATCCCCTGGGTTGTCACCAGGGGATCGCCCGCAGGGCGATCGACAAGGTGGGGCGCTTCTGGGTGTATCGTAGCCTGACCTCTACGCCTGCCCCCTGTTTACCGCTCTCCCCTTGTGCCAAGGCTATGGAATTACAGTGCCCCCAAACGGGCATCCCTGACACGAGGTTTCTACATGAACCAAGCAGTACCCCAGAATTCCACCGTGGTAGCCAAGTTCGGCGGCACCAGCGTCGCCGACTTTGAAGCCATGAACCGCAGCGCCGACGTCGTGCTGGCCAACCCGCAGGTCCGCCTGGTGGTGTTGTCCGCCTCGGCGGGCGTCACCAACCTGCTGGTCGCCCTGGCCGAGGGTTGCGAGGCCGAGAAGCGCAACTACCAGCTTGATGAAATTCGTCGCATCCAGTACGCCATCCTCGATCGCCTCGCGGCACCTGCGGTGATCCGCGACGAGATAGACCGCCTGCTGGAAAACATCGCCATGCTGTCGGAGGCCGCGTCGCTGGCCACCTCGACGGCGTTGACCGACGAGCTGGTCAGCCATGGGGAGCTGATGTCCACCCTGCTGTTCGTTGAAATCCTGCGCGCCCGCAACGTGCAGGCCGAATGGTTCGACGTGCGTAAAGTGATGCGCACCGACGATCACTTCGGCCGCGCCGTGCCGGACAGCGCCGCGCTCAGCGAACTGGCGCAGGCGCAGTTGCGGCCGCGTCTGCAGGAGGCGCTGGTGGTCACCCAGGGCTTTATCGGCAGCGAACCGAAAGGCCGCACCACCACGCTCGGCCGCGGCGGCAGCGACTATACCGCCGCGCTGCTCGGCGAGGCGCTCGGCGTCGGCCGGGTGGATATCTGGACCGACGTGCCGGGCATCTACACCACCGATCCGCGCGTGGTGCCGGCAGCCAAGCGCATCGATAAAATCGGTTTCGAAGAGGCGGCGGAAATGGCCACCTTCGGCGCCAAAGTGCTGCATCCGGCCACCCTGCTGCCGGCAGTGCGCAGCGATATTCCGGTGTTCGTCGGCTCCAGCAAGGATCCGGCGGCCGGCGGCACGCTGGTGTGCAACACCACCGAAAACCCGCCGCTGTTCCGCGCGCTGGCGCTGCGCCGCAAGCAAACGCTGCTGACGCTGCACAGCCTGAACATGCTGCACGCGCGCGGCTTCCTGGCCGAGGTGTTCAACATTCTGGCGCGCCACAATATCTCCGTCGATCTGATCACCACCTCGGAAGTCAGCATCGCGCTGACCATGGACACCACCGGCGCCACCTCCGTCGGCGGCAGCCTGCTGACCACCTCGCTGTTGACCGAGCTGTCGTCGCTGTGCCGGGTGGAAGTGGAAGAAAACCTGGCGCTGGTGGCGATCATCGGCAACCAGCTGTCACGGGCCTGCGGCGTGGGCAAAGAGGTGTTCGGCGTGCTCGATCCGTTCAACATCCGCCTGATCTGCTACGGCGCCAGCAGCTATAACCTGTGCTTCCTGGTGCCGGGCGAAGAAGCCGAGCAGGTGGTGCGCACCCTGCACCACAACCTGTTCGAATAAGTCATTATCCCTGATTGCGGGCGCAGCATGCTGCGCCCCTGCGTCTAAAAAATCCGTTCAAAACCGGCAGGGGTTCAGCTTGTTGAACCCGCAAAAAACACAACCACCCCCACCGTTCTCAATCTGGCTAAGGAAAACCTGCATGCTGGCAATACTCACGCGCTTATTCCCCCTCTGGGCGATACTGCTGTCCGTCGCCGCCTATTACACGCCGAGCACCTTTACCGGCATCGGCCCCTACGTCAGCCCGCTGCTGATGCTGATCATGTTCGCCATGGGCGTTACGCTGCGGCTCGACGACTTCAAACGCGTGCTGGCGCGCCCCGGCCCGGTGGCGGCAGGCATCTTCCTGCATTATCTGATCATGCCGCTGGCGGCCTGGATCCTGGCGATGCTGTTCCGCATGCCGCCGGATCTGTCCGCCGGCATGGTGCTGGTGGGCAGCGTGGCCAGCGGTACCGCGTCCAACGTGATGATCTACCTGGCCAAGGGGGACGTGGCGCTGTCGGTGACCATCTCGGCGGTCTCGACGCTGGTGGGGGTGTTCGCCACGCCGCTGTTGACCCGCCTGTACGTCGATGCCGAAATCAGCGTCGATATCATGGGCATGCTGCTCAGCATCCTGCAGATCGTGGTGATCCCGATCGGCCTGGGCCTGATCGTCCACCATACCTTGACCAAAACGGTGAAGCGCATTGAGCCGCTGCTGCCGGCGCTGTCGATGGTGTGCATCCTGGCGATCATCAGCGCGGTAGTGGCGGGCAGCCAAAGCCACATCGCCTCGGTCGGCCTGGTGGTGATCGTCGCGGTGATCCTGCACAACGGCATCGGTCTGTTGAGCGGCTACTGGGGCGGCAAGCTGTTCGGCTTCGACGAATCCACCTGCCGCACGCTGGCGATTGAAGTCGGCATGCAGAACTCCGGGCTGGCGGCCACGCTGGGCAAAATCTACTTCTCGCCGCTGGCCGCGCTGCCGGGCGCGCTGTTCTCGGTCTGGCACAATCTCTCCGGCTCGCTGCTGGCGGGTTATTGGTCCGGACGCCCCATCAAGAAAAAATAAACCGCCTGCGGGGACGCAAACATTTGCGTCCCCGTTCTTCTCTGCGAAATTTCGTATTTCCCACTGGTCGGATTGTCATAATTCCCCCCATCCTCTATCATCCGTGAAAAATAAAAATTCAGATTCTTCCTATCCATGCCGATAATGTTGGCAAGGGGGAGAGACGCTCCACTTTTTTTAATTAATTAAGTCACCAGGGTTGCCCGCCAAAAAAGAAGCAGCCTAATTATTATTTAGATCTATACCCACCGTCTTATTTGCTGCGGCAAATCGAGATACCTCGCAATGTGCATGTCGCTCATTATTTCGGGCCGGCCGTCGGTCGCCCGTGGTTAACCTCATGGATTGGGCTGGCTGCCCCGGCAGCCTCTCATAATGGATTACAATGATAAAAAAAATCACCGCCTTGATGCTGCTGGTCAGCACGGCCCTTTCCGCTGAAACCCTGCCGGATTCCCACATGATGCGGGATATGTCGATGGGGGAATCACGCCGCGCGCTGCAAGACAGCACGCGTGAAGTCAACCAGCTGATTGAACAGCGCCGCTATCAGCAACTGAAGCAACAGCGCCTGCTGGCGGAACCGGAACCGGCCGCGCCCGCCCTGCCGCAATCCGCGCAGTGCCTGCCGATCGCCGGCGTTTACCTGCAAGGCATTACCCTGCTCTCGCCGGCCGATTTGTCGGCCCTGAGCGCGCTGCCGGAAAACTGCATCAGCAGCAACGATATCAATCGCCTGACCCGCGAATTAACGCGCCTTTATGTGCAAAAAGGCTATATCACCGCGCGCGTGCAAATTGTTCGCCCTAATTCGCAGGGGGAATTGGGGCTGAGCGTGACCGAAGGATTTATCGAGAAAATAGAAGGCGGCGATCGCTGGGTCAACAGCCGATTATTATTTCCTGGGCTGGAAGGCAAGCCGCTGAAATTAACCGAACTCGATCAAGGATTGGATCAGGCCAATCGTTTGCAATCGAATACCACCAAGCTGGATATATTACCCGGCCGCCAGGTTGGCGGTTCGGTCATTCGTTTGCGCAATCAGCACGCCAAGCCCTGGCTGATTACCGCCGGCACGGATAATTACGGCCAGAAAAGCACCGGCCAGTGGCTGGCGCGCGCCACCGCCACGCTGGACAGCCCGTTCGGCCTGTCGGACTTCGTCAGCCTGAACGCCAACAGCACGTTGGAAAACCCGGCTCACCGCTACAATCGCGCCTACACCCTACTCTATTCGCTGCCGTACGGCGCGTTCACCTTCAGTGGGTTCGCCAGCTTCTCGTCCTATGAGAACCACCAGCAGCTGCCGCACAACGTGGTCAAACTGCACGGTCAGACTCAACAGTACGGGCTGCGCAGCGACTACGTGTTTTATCGCGACCACGATCAGATAGACAGCCTGAGCGGCCAGTTGACCTACAAACGCATCGACAACTACTTCGAAAGCGTGCGTCTTGAGGTCAGCAGCCCAACGCTGACCCTGGCCGAGCTGAGCGCCAGCCACCTGCAAATTCTGCCCCATGGGGTATTCAGCGCCAACCTCAGCGTCGAGCAGGGCCTGCCCTGGCTGGGCGCCGATCGCCACCCGAGTTCGGTGCACCTCGACAGTCAATTCACCAAGGGCAAGCTGTTCGCCAACCTGAGCCAGCGCCTCAAGCTGGGTGACGCCACCTATCAGCTCAACAACCTGTTCTACGGCCAATACAGCCGCGACCCGCTGCCCGGCGTGGAGTGGCTTAGCCTTACCGATCGCAGCGCCGTGCGCGGCTTCAGCCGCAGCACCCAGTCCGGCGACAACGGCTGGTATCTGCAGAACACGCTGTCGCGCAGCTTCAATTTAGGCGCCGCCACGCTGACGCCGCGCCTTGGCGCCGACGTCGGCCGCATTCTGCCGCGTCAGGACAACTCGGGCTGGCGCAGCAGCGCCGGGGTGAGCAGCGGCGCCACGTTACGCTACCGGCAGGCGCTGGTCGATCTGGAGGTCAGCCGCGGCTGGATTTTGTCGAACCACGCCACGCCTGAAGATCCCGTTCAGGTGCTGGCGCGCTTTTCTTACACCTTTTAATCAGCAGTTTTGCAGGACCCCACGGCAATATACGGAGATACATGGATGAAAAATAATAACTTCAGACTTTCGGCGGCAGGCAAACTGGCCGCCGCGCTGGCGATAATTCTCGCCGCTTCCGCCGGCGCCTACGCCGGTGAGATCGTCGCGGCCAACGGCGCCAACGGCCCCGGCGTTTCCACCGCCGCCACCGGCGCCCAGGTGGTCGACATCGTCGCGCCGAACGGCAACGGGCTGTCGCATAACCAATATCAGGACTTCAACGTCAACCAGCCCGGCGCGGTGCTGAACAACTCCCGCGAGGCGGGGCTGTCGCAGTTGGCCGGCCAACTGGGCGCCAACCCCAATCTGGGCGGGCGCGAAGCCAGCGTGATCCTCAATGAAGTGATCGGCCGCAATCCGTCGCTGTTGCACGGCCAGCAAGAGATCTTCGGCATGGCGGCCGACTACGTGCTGGCCAACCCGAACGGCATCAGTTGCCAGGGCTGCGGGTTCATCAACACCAGCCGCTCCTCGCTGGTGGTCGGCAACCCGCTGGTGGAAAACGGCCTGCTGCAGGGCTACAGCACCCTGGGCAACCGCAATACCCTGAGCCTCAACGGCACCCTGAACGCCGGCGGCGTGCTGGATCTGATCGCGCCGAAGATAGACAGCCGCGGCGACGTCATCGTACAAGACTTTACCCACCGCAACGGCAAAGTGACGCCGGCGGCGATCAACGCCATCAGCGGCCTTAACCGCGTGGCGCGCGACGGCAAGGTGCTGGCCAGTGAGCAACCGACGACCGCGCTGGACAGCTACTACCTCGGCAGCATGCAGGCCGGGCGCATCAACATCATCAACACCGCGCAAGGCAGCGGCGTGAAGCTGGCCGGCAAGCTGACCGCCGGCGACGAGCTCAAGGTGAAGGCCTACGACATTCGCAGCGAAAGCCGCGTTGAAGATGCCGGCAGCAACCGCAACGGCGGCGACAACTACCAGAACTACCGCGGCGGCATCTACGTCAACGATCGCAGCAGCAGCCAGAAGCTGATCCGCACCGAGCTGAAAGGCAAGAACATCAGCCTGGTGGCGGATAACCACGCGCACCTCACCGCCACCGATATTCGCGGCGAAGACATTACCCTGCAGGGCGGCAAGCTGACGCTCGACGGCCAACAGTTGAAGCAAACCCAAGGTCACACCGACAACCGCTGGTTCTACTCCTGGCAATACGACGTCACCCGCGAGCGCGAGCAGCAGCAGCAGGCGGGCAGCACCGTCGCCGCCAGCGGCAACGCCAAACTCGTCAGCACACGGGAGGACGTGACGCTGCTGGGCGCCAACGTCAGCGCCGATCGGGCGCTGAGCGTCAAAGCGGCGCGCGACGTGCACCTCGCCGGGCTGGTGGAGAAGGATAAGTCCAGCGAACGCGGCTACCAGCGCAACCACACCTCCAGCCTGCGCACCGGCAGTTGGAGCAGCAGCGACGAAAGCGAAAGCCTGAAGGCCAGCGAACTGCGCAGCCAGGGCGAACTGACGTTGAAAGCCGGCCGCAATGTCGCAACCCAGGGTGCCAGGGTCCACGCCCAGCGCGATCTGACGATCGACGCAGACAACCAGATCCAGATCGGGGTGCAGAAAACCGCCAACGCCAAAGCGGTGCGCGATGACAAAACCTCCTGGGGCGGCATCGGCGGCGGCGACAACAAGAACAACAGCAACCGCCGCGAAGTCAGCCACGCTTCCGAACTGACCAGCGGCGGCACGCTGCGCCTGAACGGCCAGCAGGGCGTTACCATCACCGGCAGCAAGGCGCGCGGCCAGAAAGGTGGCGAAGTCACCGCCACCCACGGCGGCCTGCGCATCGACAACGCGCTGAGCACCACCGTGGACAAAATCGACGCGCGCACCGGCACCGTGTTCAACATCACCAGCAGCTCGCACAAGGCCGACAACAGCTACCAGAGCAGTACCGCCAGCGAACTGAAGTCCGACACCAACCTGAAGCTGGTCAGCCGTAAGGATACCGACGTGATCGGCAGCCAGGTCGCCAGCGGCGGCGAACTGAACGTCACCTCACAGACCGGCAACATCAACGTCAAGGCCGCCGAGCAGCAGCAGAACATCGACGAGCAGAAGACCGCGCTTACCGTCAACGGCTACGCCAAAGAAGCCGGCGACAAGCAATACCGCGCCGGTGTACGCATCGAACACACCCGCGACAGCGAGAAAACTACCCGCACCGAGAACCGCGGCGCCACCCTCAGCGGCGGCAGCGTGAAGCTCGAAGCGGATAAGGACGTGACCTTCAGCGGCTCCAAATTGGTCGCCGACAAAGGCGACGCCAGCGTCAGCGGCAATAAGGTTTCGTTCCTGGCGGCCGACGACAAAACCACCTCGAACACCGAGCAGACCAAGGTCGGTGGCGGTTTCTACTACACCGGCGGCATCGACAAGCTCGGCAGCGGCGTAGAGGCCGGTTACGAGAACAGCAAAACGCAGGCGCAGAGCAGCAAGGCCGTCACCTCCGGCAGCGACGTCAAAGGCAACCTGACTGTCAACGCCCGTGACAAATTGACCCAGCAAGGCGCGCAACACAGCGTCGGCGGCGCCTATCAAGAAAACGCCGCGGGCGTCGATCATCTGGCCGCCGCCGACACTACCAGCAGCACCACCACCAAAACCGACGTCGGCGTGAACATCGGCGCCAACGTCGATTACAGCGCCGTCACTCGTCCGGTCGAGCGTGCAGTCGGCAAGGCGGCCAAGCTGGACGCCACCGGCGTCATCAACGACATCGGCGGCATCGGCGCGCCTAACGTCGGCCTGGATATCGGCGCACAGGGCGGCAGCAGCGAAAAACGCAGCACCAGCTCGCAGGCGGTGGTCAGCTCGGTGAAAGCCGGCAGCATCGACATCAACGCCAAAGGCGAAGTGCGCGATCAGGGCACGCAATATCAAGCCAACAAAGGCGCGGTCTCGCTGACGGCGGACAGCCACCGCAGCGAAGCCGCGGCGAACCGTCAGGACGAGCAGAGCCGCGACACCCGCGGCAGCGCCGGCGTGCGCGTCTACACCACCACCGGCAGCGATCTGACCGTGGACGCCAAGGGCGAAGGCGGCACTCAGCGCAGCAACAGCAGCGCGAGCCAGGCGGTGACCGGCTCGATCGACGCGGCCAACGGCATCAACGTCAACGTGAAAAAAGACGCGGTCTATCAGGGCACCGCGCTGAACGGGGGCAGCGGTAAAACCGCCGTCAACGCCGGCGGCGATATCCGTCTTGATCAGGCCAGCGACAAACAGAGCGAAAACCACAGCGGCTTTAACGTCAAAGCCTCCGCCAAGGGCGGTTTCACCGCTGACAGTAAAAACTTCGGCGCCGGGTTCGGCGGCGGCACCCACAACAGCGAAAGCAGCAGCAGCACCGCGCAGGTCGGCAACGTCAGCGGCCAACAGGGTGTGGAGCTGAAAGCGGGCCGCGATCTGACGCTGCAGGGCACCGACGTCAAGAGCCGGGGCGACGTCACTCTGAGCGCGGGCAACCAGGTCGCGCTGCGGGCGGCGGAATCAACCCAAACGCGTAAGGAGAGCAAGCTGTCCGGCAATATCGATCTGGGCGCAGGCAGCAGCGACAGCAAGGAAAAAACCGGCGGCAGCCTCTCCGCCGGCGGCGCGTTCGACATCGCCAAGGTGAATGAGTCCGCGACAGAACGCCAGGGCGCCACTCTCGCCTCAGACGGCAAGGTCACCCTGTCCGCCAACGGCAAAGGCGATGACGCGCTGCATCTGCAGGGCGCCAAAGTCAGCGGCGGCAGCGCCGCGCTCGAGGTGAAAAACGGCGGCATCCTGCTGGAATCCGCCAAAAACGAGCAGCATAAAGACAACTGGAATCTGGGCATCAAAGCCAACGCCAGAGGCGGCCAAACGTTCAACAAGGACGCCGGCGGCAAGATCGATCCGAACACCGGCAAAGACACCCATACGCTGGGGGCCGGTCTGAAGGTCGGCGTGGAACAGCAGGATAAAACCACCCACGCCAACGCCGGCATCACCGCGGGCGACGTGGCGATCAACAGCGGCAAGGACACCCGTCTCGCCGGGGCGCGCGTCGATGCCGACAGCGTCCACGGCAAGGTGGGCGGCGATCTGCGCATTGAAAGCCGCAAAGACGTTGAGAAAGGCGTGAAGGTGGATGTGGATGCCGGCCTGAGCCACAGCAACGATCCGGGCAGCAGCGTCACCTCCAAGCTGTCGAAGGTGGGCACGCCGCGCTACGCCGGTAAGGTGAAAGAGAAACTGGAGGCCGGGGTAAACAAAGTGGCCGACGCCACCACCGACAAGTACAACAGCGTGGCACGTCGCCTCGATCCGCAGCAGGACACCACCGGCACGGTCAGCTTCAGCAAGGCCGACGGCAAAGTCACGCTGCCGGCAACGCCGACCGGTGAAAAACCGCAAGGCCCGCTGTGGGATCGCGGCGCACGCACCGTCGGCGGCGCGGTGAAAGACAGCATCACCGGTCCGGCCGGTCGCCAGGGGCACCTCAAGGTCAATGCCGACGTGGTGAACAACAACGCGGTTGGCGAGCAGTCGGCGATTACCGGTAAGAACGGCGTGGCGCTGCAGGTCGGCGGCCAAACCCAACTGACCGGCGGCGAGATCCGCAGCCAGCAGGGCAAGGTGGAACTGGGCGGCGGCAAGGTCAGCCAGCAGGACGTCAGCGGCCAGCGCTATCAGGGCGGCGGCCGCGTCGATGCGGCCGCCACGATCGGCGGGCTGCTAGGCGGCGCGGCGAAGCAAAGCGTTGACGGCAACGTACCGTTCGCCAGCGGCCATGCTTCAACTCAGCAAGCGGACGCCAAAGCCGGGGTGTTCAGCGGCAAATAACACGCCCCCCAACGCAATGCCCCCGGTTAAAACCGGGGGCGTTTTTTTTACAGCGTGCTCGGGGTGTCTTCCCAGTCGCGATCGTCGTCCTTGGCATCCTGATCCAACACGTTGTAAGCCACGGCGCAGAACAGCGAGTTCAGGCGCTTCATGTCCCCCAACAATCCCAAATGCAACGAACTGGTCTCGATGCTCTGCACGTTTTGCTGGTGCAAACGATCGACGTGCGCGTGCGCGTAGCGGCGATCCAGAATGCGGAAACGGTGCTTGGAACGGCGCAGGCGCTTGGCGCTGGTGACGTCGCCGGACAGGAACACCGACAGCCCCAGGCGCAGATTGCCGATCAGCCGTTCGTGCAGCCCGTCCAGCTCCGCCAACCCTTCCGCCGAGAAGGCGCGGCGCGCGGCGTGCGACTTGGCGCCCACGTCGCCGGCCATGCGCTCGATGATGTCGCCCGCCTGTTCCAGGTTGAGCGCCATTTCGATGATCTCCGCCCAGCGGCGCGAGTCTTCCTCGCCCAGATCTTCCTTCTGGATCTGCGCCAGATACAGCTTGATGGCGGTGTACAGCACGTCGACGTCATCGTCGAGGCGCCGCACCTCTTTATCGCCCCCCTGCTTACCGTGCAGCACCTCACGTTGCAGGATCATCATGTGTTCCACCACGTCGCCCATGCGCAGCGTTTCGCGCGCCGCGTTGGCCAACGCCAGCGTCGGCGTGTCCAGCGCGCTGGCGTCCAGATGGCGCGGCCGCATGCGCGGATCGTCGGCCGCTTCGTCGACGATCAGCCGTTCGCACAGCGTCGCCATCGGCCCGGCCAGCGGGATCATCACCAGGCAGCGGATCAGGTTGTAGAACACGTGGAAATAGATCACCAGCTCTTCGCTGCCGCCCGGCAGTTGGGCCATCAAATCCGCCAGATAGGAGACGAACGGCAGCACCAGTATGCAGCCCACCAGCTTGAACAGCAGGCTGCCGAGCGCCACGCGCCGCCCCGCGGCGTTCTGGCCGCTGGCGTTGATCATCGCCAGCAGGCCGCTGCCGAGGTTGGCGCCGATCACCAGACAGAGCGCCACCTTCAGCGAAATCACGCCGGATGCGGTCAGAGTGGCGGTCAGCAGTACCGCCGCCAGGCTGGAATAGCTGACGATAGCGAACAGCGCGCCGGTCAGGGCATCCAGCATCACGTCGCCGGTCAGCGACGAGAACAGCACTTTCACCCCGGCCGCCTGGGTGATCGGCGTGGCGGCGGCGACGATCAGCTCCAGCGCCAGCACGATCAGCCCAAGGCCGATCAGGACGCGTCCGATCTGGCCGATCCGCATCTGTTTGCGGCTGAGGAACAGGAAGACGCCGACCAGGATCAGCAGCGGCGACAGCCAGGAAAGATCGAAGGTCAGCACGCGCGCCATCAGCGCGGTGCCGACGTCGGCGCCCAGCATGATCACCAGCGCAGGCGCCAGCCCCACCAGCCCCTGCGCGACGAAAGAGGTCACCAGCAGCGCGGTGGCGTTGCTGCTTTGCACCAGCGCGGTCACGCCGATGCCGGAAACGAACGCCAGCGGTTTTTTCTCAACGCTGTCGCTCAACACGCGCCGCAGATTGGCGCCGTAAACCCGCATGATCCCGGTGCGCACGATGTGGGTGCCCCACACCAACAGCGCCACGGACGAAAGCAGGTGAAGAAGGGTCAGCACGGAAGATACGCTCCATTAACGCCCGGCCAAAGGAGGCTGATACCCGATGCTTGTCACGCGACGCAGAGAGGCGAGCCAAAGGATGACGGATACAGCGCGCGGTCCCGCCTGCCGGGCGTGGGTCTGGCAGGACAGCGGGCGGGCGGCAGACCGCAGAAGAGAAGGGTTAATGCGGCGGCGGGAAGGCCCCGGCGCCGCGCTGCGAAGTCATGCAACTTCCCGCAATACAACAGGTTCCAAGTGTAGCCCAATTTCCGCGCCGTCGGGCCGCAGGTCGGCCACCGAACGGTTGAGCACGTCAACCAGCAATTCTACCTCGCAAACCTGAATCCGATACCGTACCACATTCCCGAGCAAACTGTGACCCAGGATCACCCCGCCGATCCCCTGTCCGGCCGGCAACAGGCCGATCGACTCGGGGCGGATCGCCACCTTGCCGACATAGCTGCGCCCGGTCAAGCGGCCGGCCTGTTCGGCGCTCAGCAGGTTGTAGTTGCCGATAAACCCGGCGGCGAAGGCATCCGCCGGCTGGGTATACAGGGTTTCCGCATCGCCGCTCTGCACGATCTGCCCCTTGTTCATCAGCACGATGCGATCCGACAGGGTCAACGCCTCTTCCTGATCGTGGGTGACGAAGATCGCCGTCAGGTTCAGCTCGCGCTGAATGCGCCGGATCTGCTCGCGCAGGTGTTTGCGAATACGCGCATCCAGCGCCGACAGCGGTTCGTCGAGCAGCAGCAGACGCGGGCGAGTGACCAGCGATCGCGCCAACGCTACGCGCTGACACTGGCCGCCCGACAGCTGATGCGGATAGCGCTTCGCCAAATCGGTCAGCTCCACCAGCGCCAGCGCCTCCTGCACCCGCAGGCCGATCTGCCCGGCCGCCAGCTTCTGCATTTTCAGGCCGAAGGCCACGTTGCCTTCCACCGTCATATTGGGAAACAGCGCATAACTTTGAAACACCATGCCGATGCCGCGCTTTTGCGGCGCCAGCGGCACCAGATCCTGGCCCTGCAGCAAAATTTGCCCGCTGTCGACCGGGGTCAGGCCGGCCAGACAGCGCAGCAGCGTCGATTTGCCGCAGCCGCTAGGCCCCAGCAGGGTGACGAACTCCCCCTCTTCGGCGGTGAAATCGATATCCTGAAACACCTGGGTCTGGCCATAGTGTTTGTTCAGGCGGGTGACGTTGAGATAAGCCATCGGGTTAGCCCTTGTTTTTATTCAGCAGGTTCGCCAGCCAGGTGACGAGCAGCACCACGGCGAAATAGGAGATGACCAGCGCGCTGGTGAAGTGCCCGCTGCCGTTGCGCATATTGAACAGATAGACCTGCAGCGTTTCATACTGGCTGCCTACCAGCAGATTGGCGAACACGAACTCGCCGATCAGGAACGAAAACGACAGCAGCACGGCGATCGTTCCGCCCTTGCGCAGGTTCGGCAGCACCACCCACAGCGCCGCCTGCCAGGTGCTGGCGCCGAGCAGGTGCGCGGCGTCCATCAGATCGCGCAGGTTGATCGCCTGCATGTTGTTGCTGATGGCGCGGTAGATAAACGGCAGCGCGATGGTGAAATAGCAGCCCACCAAAATCCAGGGGGTGCCGAGCAGCGGCAGCGGATCGGCGGCGAACAGCTGCATCAGCCCCACCGCCGACACCACCGGCGGCACGGCAAACGGCAGCAGGATCAGCACGTTCATCACCGCGTCCAGCTTGGGGAAGTAGTAAGCGATCACAAACATCGCCGGCAGGATCACCACCACCGACAGCAGCAACGTGCCAAAGCAGATCAGCAGCGAGTGCCACAGCGCCAGCAAAAAGCGCGAATCGCTCCACAGCGCCGTCAGCCATTTCAGGGTAAAACCGTCCGGCAAAATGGTGGCGCCCCACTGGGTAGCCAGCGCGTAAACCAGCGTCGCCGCCAGCGGCAGCAGCAGAATCAACAGCAGCAGGCCGGTCACCGTGCGGTGGTACAGGCGTTCAACACGCGACATGAGCATTCTCCATCCGATTATGAGCGCGCATTGAGGTAACTCCTGCGCAGCATCCATTGGTGGATCACCGTGATAAACGCCATCATCGCCACCAGCAGCATCGCCAGCGCGCTGGCCAGGTTCGGATCGAGGGAGATGTCCCCCGCCACCAGCGCTGAGATGCGGATCGGGATCACGTTGAAGTTGCCGGTGGTCAGCGCGTACACCGTGGCGTAGGCGCCCAGCGCGTTGGCCAGCAGGATGACGAAGGTGCCCATCAGCGCCGGCGCCAACACCGGCAGGCCGATATGCCGCCAGTAGCGCCAGGGGCCGGCGCCGAGCAGCGCCGCCGACTCGCGCCAATCGGCGCGCAGCGCATCGAACGCCGGATACAGCAACAGCACGCCCAACGGGATCTGGAAGTAGGTATACAGCACGATCAGGCCGCTCTTGGAATAGAGGTTGAAGCTCTCCATCAAACCGTATTTGCGCAGCAGCAGCGTCAGGCAGCCGTTCAACCCCAACAGAATGACGAAGGCGAACGCCAGCGGCACCCCGGCGAAGTTGCTGGTCATGTTGGTGAACGACATCACGAAGTCATGAAAGCGGGTCTGGCCGAGCTGGCGAAGTGAGTAACTGCCCACTAATGCAATCAGCAAGCCGTAGACGCTCGACCACAGCGAGATTTCCAGCGAGAACTGAAAGGCCTGCAGGTAGAACGGCGACGTGAGGATATCGACATAGTTGCCCCATCCCCAGCCGCTGCTCTCGCTGAAAAAGCTGTGAACCGCGATCCACACCAGCGGGGCGATCTGAAACGCGCCGAACAGCACGATAAACGGCAGCAGGCACAGCGCGGCGATCCATTTGGTTTTGCTGTTCATCGCGCATCCTGCGCCAGCAGCGCCCGACAGCGCGGCTTGTCGTGCGGCGCCTGCAACAGATCGCAGATCGTGCCGCACAGCTCGGTTTGCTGCGGATCGGCGTCGTCCAGGCTGAAGCCCGCGCCGAACACGAACAGCGGCACCTGGCGCTCTTCCGGCAACACCCCGCCGTGGCTGCGATCGTCGTTCATGCCGTGGTCGGCGGTAACCAGCACCTGATAACCGGCCGCCAGCCACTCGGGCAGGTAGCGCGACAGCGAGCCGTCGGCGCGGCGCGCCGCGTTGCGGTACTGCGGCGAAGAGAGGCCGAAGCGGTGCCCGGCGTCGTCGATGTTCATCGGGTGGATCAGCAGAAAATCCGGCTGATGACGCTGGCGCAGGCTTTCGGCGTCGTCGAACAGATGGCTGTCGGGATAGCCGTCGTCGTAATAGAAATGGCCGTGCTGAATCGGCAGCTCGGGAGCGTCGGTGTGGCGGTCGCGCGCGGCGTCGAACGGCGTACGGTTATACAATTCGCTGAACCAATGATACGCGGCGGCGGCGGTGGTCAGCCCGGCGGCGCGCGCGTAATGAAACACGCTTTGTTGATGAGAAAGGCGCGAGACGTGGTTGTGCACCACGCCGCTCTCCACCGGCGTGACGCCGGTGAGGATGCATTCATACAGCGGCCGGGAGAGCGAGGGCAACTCGCTCTCCAGCAGGTACAACCGCCCGCGTCCCGCCGCGCATTCGGCCTGCAGATACCCCATGGCGTCGTGCGCCACCCGGTAGTTGAGGCCGTCCAGCAGCACGAGGATCGTTTTCATGGTGCGTTAACTCACTGCTGCATAAACATAATGACGTTTTCCTGCCACAGACGCGGCAGCGCTTTGGCGCTCTGTTCCCAGGCCGCTGGATCGGCGATCGGGTGCGCATTCTTGTACTGCTCGGCCGGCAGCAGCTTGGCCTTGACGTCGTCCGGCAGCGTCAGATGTTCGGCGCGGATCGGGCGGGCATAGCCGCGCGCCAGGTTGATCTGGCCGGCGTCGGAGAAGATGTATTCGCGCGCCAGCTTGGCGGCGTTCGGGTGCTTGGCGTATTTATTGATGATGGTGGTGTAGCCGGAGGTGATCGAGCCGTCCGACGGGATCAGCACTTCAAAACGGGTTTTGTCGATCTGATCGCGGTAGTTCAGGCCGTTGAAGTCCCACACCACGCCAACCTGCACTTCCCCTTTCTCCAGTGATGCGATCACCGGGTTACTCAGGCTCAGGCGGCCGGCCTTGGCCAGCTTGCCGAAGAATTCCAGGCCCGGCTTGAGGTTTTTCTCGTTGCCGCCCATGGCGTAGGTGGCCGCCAGCACGCCGCTGGCCGCCTGCGACGCGGTACCGACGTCGCCGATGGTGACCTGATAGCTGCCCTTGAGCAGATCGGCCCAGCTGTGCGGGATGTCTTTCACCTGCTGCTTGTTGATGATGAAGGCGATGGTGCCGGTGTAAGCCAGCGCCCAATGGCCGTCTTTGTCTTTCGCCCACTCCGGCACCTGATCCCAGGTAGACGGTTTGTACGGCTGCGTTACACCCTTCTGCACCGCCACCGGGCCGAAGGCCGCGCCGACGTCACCGATGTCCGCCGTGGCGTTGTTCTTTTCCGCATCAAATTTGGCGATCTCCTGCGCGGAGCTCATGTCGGTATCGACATGCTTCAGGCCGTACTTGCTCAACAGATCTTGCCAGGTGCCTTTCCAGTTGGCCCAGCTGTCCGGCATGCCGACGCTGTTGACTTCGCCTTCTTTCTTCGCGGCCTGCTCCAGCGCCGCCAGATCGGTATCCGCGGCCCAGCTCATCTGGCTGGATAACACGATGGCACTGGTTAACACAGAAGCGCACAAACGTTTCATAACTGATGCTCCAGGTGGTAGTGTGGGGAGGGCTGGACTAGTCCAGCAAGGACCAAACCAATCTAACGGACGAATGTGATAATTATATGTCAGCTTAAAAAAGCGACAGTTTTATCACCCATTGCAACGGCGAAAACGCGACGCTGGTCTACCTTAAAGGCCAAACGCACTGAAACGGGACACCCGCTGTATGAGTGAAGCACCGACGACCGTCGCCACCATCTGCCAAACGCTGAGCGCCCGCATCACCGCCGGCGAGTTCGCCGTGGACGGCAAGCTGCCCTCCGAACGCGCCCTGAGCGAGCAATTCGCCACCACCCGCATTACCTTGCAGGAGGCGCTCGGCCAGTTGGAGGCGCAGGGCGTCATCTACCGCCAGGTGCGGCGCGGCTGGTTCATCTCGCCGCCACGTTTGATCTACAACCCGCTGCAGCGCAGCCATTTTCACGCCATGGCGCAGCAGCAGGGGCGCGCCGCGCATACCGAAGCGATCGACAGCGCGGTCGTCACGCTCGACGCGCCGCTGGCCGGCCGCCTGGCGCTGCCTCCCGGCGCGCAGGCCTATCGCATTCGCCGGCTGCGCTACATCGACGGACGCGCGGTGCTGTACTGCGAGCACTACCTCAATCCGGCCTATTTCCCCGGCATTCTGGACGAAGATCTGACCCAGTCGCTGACCGCGCTGTACGCCGCGCGCTACGGCATTCACTACGGCCGGGTGCGTTTCGACATGCTGCCCACCCTGCTGCCGCAGCAGGCCGCCGCCATGCTGAAGGTGACCTACGGCAGCCCGGCGCTGTTCATTACGCGGGTGAATCGCGATCAGCACGACAGGGTGATCGATTGCGACCTGGAGTATTGGCGGTACGACGCGCTGCACATCGATGTGGAAGCGCTGTAAATGACAAGGGCGCATCGCTGCGCCCTTAAAGAGGAAAGTCAGTCGGCGTCGTAGCCGAGGTTTGGCGCCAGCCAGCGCTCGACCTCGCTCACGCTCATCCCTTTACGCGCCGCGTAGTCTTCCACCTGATCGCGCTGGATCTGCGCCACCGCGAAGTACTTGCTCTCGGGGTGACTGAAGTACCAGCCGGATACCGCCGCCCCCGGCCACATGGCGAAGGACTCCGTCAGTTCCATACCGGTGTGGCGGTTGACGTCCAACAGCTGCCAGATGGTCGCTTTTTCGGTGTGCTCCGGGCAGGCCGGGTAGCCCGGCGCCGGCCGGATGCCCTGATAGTTTTCCCGGATCAGCTCCTCGTTGCTCAGGCTCTCGTCGGCGGCATAGCCCCAGTGCAGCTTGCGCACCTGTTCGTGCAGGTATTCGGCGAAGGCCTCCGCCAAACGATCCGCCAGCGCCTTGACCATGATTTTGTTGTAATCGTCATGCTGCGCGTCGTACGCCGCCGCCAGCGCGTCTTCCTCCAGCCCGCCGGTCACCGCGAAGGCGCCGAAGTAGTCGGCTTTGCCGCTGCTTTTCGGCGCCACAAAGTCCGCCAGGCAGTAGTTCGGGAAGTCGGTTTTTTCCGTCTGTTGCCGCAGGTGGCGGCTCACCGCCAGCACCTCGTCACGCCGTTCGTCGCGGTATACCTCCACGTCGTCGCCGACGCGGTTGGCCGGGAACAGGCCGTAAACGCCGCGTGGGTTGAGGCTGCGCTCGGCGGCCAACCGATCCAGCATCTGATTGGCGTCATGGAACAGGCGCTTGGCCTCTTCCCCCACCACCTCATCCTCGAGGATGCGTGGGTATTTGCCCGCCAGCGACCAGGTCATGAAGAACGGCGTCCAGTCGATATAGTGGCGCAGCGTCTCGATGCCGGCCGACACCGGAAACACGCCAAGCTGCCGCGGCGCCGGCGGCTGATAGTCGGCCCAGTTCAGCGCCATGGCGTTGGCGCGCGCCTTGTGCAAATCGACCGGCGGCGTGCGCGGCTTTTTGCGCGCGTGTTGAATGCGCACCGTTTCATACTCTTTGCGGGTGCGCGCCACGAACTCGTCGCGCTGGGTGGCGGACAGCAGCGCCGACACCACGCCCACGGTGCGCGAGGCGTTTTGCACGTAGGTGGTCGGGCCGCTGTAGTTCTGCTCGATTTTCACCGCGGTGTGCGCCTTGGAGGTGGTGGCGCCGCCGATCAGCAGCGGCAGCGTAAAGCCCTGGCGCTCCATCTCTTTGGCCACGTTGACCATCTCATCGAGCGACGGCGTGATCAGCCCCGACAGGCCGATGATGTCGACATTCTCCTCGCGCGCGGTGCGCAGGATTTTCTCCGTCGGCACCATCACGCCAAGATCGACGATTTCATAGTTGTTGCACTGCAGCACCACGCCGACGATGTTCTTGCCGATGTCGTGCACGTCGCCTTTCACCGTCGCCAACAGGATTTTCCCCGCGGAGGTGCCCTGCTGCTTGCTGGCCTCGATGTACGGTTCCAGGTAGGCCACCGCCTGCTTCATCACGCGGGCGGATTTCACCACCTGCGGCAGGAACATCTTGCCCTCGCCGAACAGATCGCCGACCACGTTCATCCCGGCCATCAGCGGCCCTTCGATCACTTCGATTGGGCGTTCGGCCTGCTGCCGCGCTTCTTCGGTGTCCAGTTCGATAAACTCGGTGATGCCCTTCACCAGCGAGTATTCCAGCCGCTTCTCCACCGGCCAGCCGCGCCATTCCGCCTGCTGCACCGCCGCTTCGCCGTCTTTGCTGCCGCGGTACTTTTCCGCCAGTTCCAGCAGGCGTTCGGTGCCGTCCTCGCGACGGTTGAGGATCACGTCTTCTACCGCCTCGCGCAGCTCGCCAGGCAGATCGTCGTAAATCGCCAGCTGCCCGGCGTTGACGATGCCCATGTCCATGCCGTTGCGAATGGCGTGATACAGGAATACCGCGTGGATCGCTTCACGCACCGGATCGTTGCCGCGGAACGAGAACGACACGTTGGACACCCCGCCGGAGATCATCGCGTGCGGCAGGTGGGTTTTGATGTCGGCGCAGGCTTCGATAAAGTCGACGGCGTAGTTGTTGTGCTCGTCGATGCCGGTGGCGACGGCGAAGATGTTCGGGTCGAAAATGATGTCTTCCGGCGGGAAACCGACGCGTTCGGTCAAAATTTTATAGGCGCGGCGACAGATCTCGAACTTGCGCTCGCGGGTGTCCGCCTGGCCCACTTCGTCGAACGCCATCACCACCACCGCGGCGCCATAGCGGCGCACCAGCCTGGCGTGGTGGATAAAGGCCTCTTCGCCCTCCTTCATCGAGATCGAGTTGACGATGCCCTTGCCCTGAATGCACTTCAGGCCTTTCTCGATAACGGACCACTTGGAGGAGTCGATCATGATCGGCACCCGGGCGATATCCGGCTCGCCGGCGATCAGGTTGAGGAAGCGCACCATCGCCGCTTCGGCGTCGAGCATCCCCTCATCCATGTTGATGTCGATGATCTGCGCGCCGCTCTCGACCTGCTGGCGCGCCACGTCGAGCGCCTCGTTGTATTTCTCTTCTTTGATCAAGCGTTTGAAACGCGCCGAGCCGGTGACGTTGGTGCGCTCGCCGACGTTGACGAACAGGGTGTTGCCGTCGATGGTCAACGGCTCCAGACCGGCCAGGCGGCAGGCGACCGGGATATCCGGCAGCCGGCGCGGCGGCACGCCCTCGACCGCCTTGGCCATCGCGGCGATATGTTCCGGCGTGGTGCCGCAGCAGCCGCCGATAATATTGAGGAAGCCGGCCTGCGCCCACTCCCCGACCTGGCGCGCCATCTCGGCCGCATCCAGATCGTACTCGCCGAAGGCGTTCGGCAAACCGGCGTTCGGGTGTGCGGTGACGTAGGTCTCCGAGATGCGCGCCAGCTCGGCGACGTACTGACGCAGCTCATCCGGCCCCAGGGCGCAGTTCAGGCCGAAGGTCAGCGGCTTGACGTGGCGCAGCGAATTGTAAAACGCTTCGGTGGTCTGGCCGGACAGGGTGCGGCCGGAAGCGTCGGTGATGGTGCCGGAAATCATGATCGGCAGTTCCACCCCCAGCGCTTCGAATTCGGTTTCCACCGCAAAAGCGGCGGCCTTGGCGTTGAGGGTGTCGAAGATGGTTTCGATCATGATCAGATCGACGCCGCCTTCCACCAGCGCGCGGGTCGATTCGCGGTAAGCCGCCACCAGTTCATCGAACGAGATGTTGCGGAACGCCGGATCGTTGACGTTCGGCGAGATGGACGCGGTGCGGTTGGTCGGCCCCAACACCCCGGCGACGTAGCGCGGTTTTTCCGGCGTGCGCGCCGTCCATTCGTCGGCGCAGGCGCGCGCCAGGCAGGCGGCCTGATAGTTAATCTCGGCGGACAGCGACTCCATATGGTAGTCGGCCATGGCGATGGAGGTGGAGTTGAAGGTATTGGTCTCAAGGATATCGGCGCCCGCCTCGAGATAGGCGTAATGAATGGCGGTGATCACTTCCGGCTTGGTCAGCACCAGCAGATCGTTGTTGCCTTTCAGATCGCTGCGCCAGTCGGCGAAACGCTCACCGCGGAAATCGCGCTCATCCAGACGGTAGCTCTGGATCATGGTGCCCATGCCGCCGTCCAACACCAAAATGCGCTGCGCTAACTGGCGGCGCAGTTGTTCTACTCGATTCGTCACTGTAACCCCTTCCATTGCCATCCAGCCCATTGCTCAACTGCCGCAAAAACCAACGAGTCATCCTAGCACAGCTTGTAAGGACAAAGGGCCAGGCGACAATTGAGAGTTTTTCAGGTTGTGCGCCAACACCTCCGATGAGCTGACGGCGGCTTGCAATTCATCGACAAAAAACGAAAATGAATTCCATCATACGGAAAAAGGAATCTCACCCATGGCCACTCCTGCTCCCGCCAAGCGCGGTAAGAAGCCCCGCGCAGCAGCCCCCGCCGCCAGTGCGGCGACCGGTCAGGTACAATCGTTGACCCGTGGCCTGAAACTGTTGGAATACATTTCGGAAGCCCAGGGCAACGTGGCGCTGACCGATCTGGCCCAGCAGGCCGGCCTGCCGAACTCCACCACTCACCGCCTGCTCACCACCATGCAGCAGCAGGGATTCGTGCGCCAGGTCGGCGATCTCGGCCTGTGGACCATCGGCTCGCACGCCTTTGTGGTCGGCAGCAGCTTCCTGCAAAGCCGCAACCTGCTGGCGATGGTGCATCCGACGCTGCGCCGCCTGATGGAGGAGTCCGGCGAAACCGTCAACCTGGCGGTGCTGGATACCAGCGAGTACCAGGCGATCATCATCGATCAGGTGCAGTGCACGGCGCTGATGCGCATGTCGGCGCCGATCGGCGGCAAACTGCCGATGCACGCCTCCGGTGCCGGCAAAGCGTTCCTCGCCACCCTGCCGGACGATCAGGTGACCAAACTGCTGCACAAGAAAGGCATGCACACCTACACGCCGCATACCCTGACGCCGCACAACCTGAAAGAGGGGCTGGCGCAGATCCGCAAACAGGGCTTTTCCTTTGACGACGAAGAGCACGCGCTCGGCCTGCGCTGCGTGGCGGCCTGCATCTTCGACGAGCACCGCGAAGCCTTCGCCGCCATTTCCATCTCCGGCCCGGTGTCGCGCATCACCGACGATCGCGTGATCGAGCTGGGCGCGCTGGTGATCCACGCGGCGAAAGAGATCAGCCTGGCCTACGGCGGCGTGCGCTAATCCCGCTCATCCGAGGGGCGCCCCAGTGCGCCCCTGCTCCCCTGCCATGCTCTGTTGTCAGCATGTAACAGGCTGTCGGCATCCTGTTTAGCGCACAGGAAAAAAGCTTGAAGCCGATCACAGTTAACGATCCTCACGGCGAAAGCCCATTGCAACCGCTCAAACTTCCTTCGACAATGTTACCGATAACATGTTACCGGTAACAATCAAGCTGAATGAAGGTAACGTCACCCGGTGTTTTGGAGCCAAGCCATGACCAACAATCAAAATCGCATTTACGTCGTTATGGGCGTTTCCGGCAGCGGCAAGTCCGCCGTCGCCGCCGCCGCGGCCCGCCAACTCTCCGCCGGCTTCCTCGACGGCGACTTCCTGCACCCGCGCAGCAATATCCTGAAGATGGCCGCCGGGGAAGCGTTGAACGATGACGATCGCGCCCCGTGGCTGGCCGCGCTCAATGACGCCGCCTTCGCCATGCAGCGCACCAACAACGTGTCGATCATCGTCTGTTCGGCGTTGAAAAAGCAGTATCGCGACCGCCTGCGCGCCGGCAACGGCAACCTGTCATTCATCTATCTGCACGGTGAGTTCCCGGTGATCGAATCCCGCCTGGCGGCGCGCAACGGCCACTTCTTCAAGCCGCAGATGCTGGTCACCCAATTCGCCGCGCTGGAGCAACCGGGCGCCGACGAGAACGACGTGATGGCGATCGACATCAATCAGCCGCTGGACGCGGTGATCGCCGATACCGTGCGCCATATCCAGAGCTTCCTGCCGCAGGACGTGTGCGCGTGAGTACCGTAACGCTGGTCGGTACCGCAGTCGGCTCGGTTTTACTGCTGTTATTCCTGGTGATGAAGGCGCGCATGCACGCCTTCGTCGCGCTGATGCTGGTGTCCATCGCCGCCGGCATTTTCTCCGGCATGCCGCTGGAACACATCGCCGACACCATGCAAAAAGGCATGGGTGACACGCTGGGCTTCCTGGCGATCGTAGTGGCGCTCGGGGCGATGTTCGGCAAGATCCTGCATGAGGTCGGCGCGCTCGACCAAATTGCGGCGCAATTGCTGAAACGATTCGGACAAAGCAAGGCGCACTACGCGCTCGGCATCGCCGGGCTGATCTGCGCGCTGCCGCTGTTCTTCGACGTGGCGGTGGTGCTGCTGATCGGCATCGTGTTCGCCGTGGCGCGCCGCACCGACGGCAATATCGTCAAGCTGGCCATCCCGCTGTTCGCCGGCGTGGCCGCCGCCGCCTCCTTCCTGCTGCCGGGGCCGGTGCCGATGCTGCTGGCGTCGCAGATGAAGGCCGATTTCGGCTGGATGATCGCCATCGGCCTGGTGGCGGCGGTGATCGGCATGCTGATCGCCGGCCCGCTGTACGGCAGCTTTATCAGCCGTTTCGTCAACTGGCCGATGCCGCCGGAAGAGAATGAGCCGACGCTGACCAAGGGCAATCTGCCGTCGTTCGGCTTCAGCCTGGCGCTGGTGCTGTGCCCGCTGGTGCTGGTCGGCATGAAAACCATCGGCGCGCGGCTGGTCACCCCCGGCTCGCAGCTGCAGCAGTGGCTGGAGTTTATCGGCCACCCGTTCACCGCCATCCTGCTGGCCTGCCTGATCGTGATTTACGGTCTGGCGAAGCCGCGCGGCATGAGCAACGAACAGACCCTGGCCATCTGTTCCGCTGCGGTGCAGCCGGCCGGGATCATCCTGCTGATGACCGGCGCCGGCGGGGTGTTCAAGCAGATCCTGGTGGATTCCGGCGTAGGGTCGGCGTTGGGTGACGCCATGATCGGCGCCGGCCTGCCGATCGCCGTGGCCGCCTTCGCGCTGTCCGCCATGGTGCGGGTGATTCAGGGCTCGGCCACCGTCGCCTGCCTGACCACCGTCGGTCTGGTGCTGCCGGTCACCAGTCAGCTCGGTCTGAACGGCGGGCAACTGGCCGCGCTGGCCATCTGCATCGCCGGCGGCTCCATCGTGCTGAGCCACGTCAACGACGCCGGCTTCTGGCTGTTCGGCAAATTCACCGGCGCCAACGAACTGCAAACGCTGAAAACCTGGACGGTGATGGAAACCATTCTGGGCAGCGTCGGCGGCGCCATCGGCATGATTGCATTCACGATGTTTTAAATCCTAAATCGCCCCCGGCCTTGCACACCAGGGCTGCAAATCACCCCCGGGGGCACCGCCACAGGCGGCGACTATAACAACAGCAATGTGAGGAAGGCATGATTAATCCAACCTTGTCCCGTGTCACACAGCGCATCATCGACCGCTCCCAGGCCAGCCGCGCCGCCTATCTGGCGCGTATCGAGGCGGCCCGCGCCCAAACCGTCCACCGCGCGCAGCTCGCCTGCGGCAACCTGGCCCACGGCTTCGCCGCCTGTCAGCCCGATGACAAGGCGTCGCTGAAAAACATGGTGCGCAGCGATATCGCCATCATCACCGCTTACAATGACATGCTGTCGGCCCACCAGCCGTACGAACACTACCCGCAGCGGCTGAAGCAGGCGCTGAAGGCGGTCGGCGCCGTGGGCCAGGTGGCCGGCGGCGTGCCGGCGATGTGCGACGGGGTGACGCAGGGGCAGGACGGCATGGAGCTGTCGCTGATGAGCCGCGACGTGATCGCCATGTCGGCCGCCGTCGGCCTGTCGCACAATATGTTCGACGGCGCGCTGTTCCTCGGCATCTGCGACAAGATCGTGCCGGGGCTGGTGATGGCCGCCCTCTCCTTCGGCCACCTGCCCGCGCTGTTCGTGCCGGCCGGCCCGATGAGCAGCGGCCTGCCGAACAAGGAAAAAGTGCGCGTGCGCCAGCTGTACGCCGAGGGCAAGGCCGACCGTTTGGCGCTGCTGGAGGCCGAGGCGGCCTCTTATCACGGCATCGGCACCTGCACCTTCTACGGCACCGCCAACACCAACCAGATGGTGATGGAAGTGATGGGTCTGCATCTGCCGGGCGCCTCCTTCGTCCATCCGGACACGCCGCTGCGCGACGCGCTGAACGACGCCGCCGCGCGCCAGGTGACCCGACTGACCGATACCGCCGGCAACTACCTGCCGATCGGCCGCCTGGTGGACGAGAAAGTGGTGGTGAACGGCATCGTCTCGCTGCTGGCCACCGGCGGCTCCACCAACCTGACCATGCATCTGGTGGCGATGGCGCGGGCGGCGGGTATCATCATCACCTGGGACGATTTCTCGGAGCTGTCGGAGGCGGTGCCGCTGCTGTGCCGCATCTACCCGAACGGCCCGGCCGACATCAACCAATTCCAGGCCGCCGGCGGCGTGCCGCTGGTGGTGCGCGAACTGCTGCAACACGGCCTGCTGCACGAAGACGTGCACACCGTGGCCGGTTTCGGCCTGCGCCGCTACACCCAGGAACCGTGGCTGGACAACGGCCAATTGGTATGGCGCGAAGGCGTGGCCGGCTCGCTCGACGCCAGCGTGATCGCCAGCGTGGCCCAGCCGTTCGAACATCATGGCGGCACCAAAGTGATGGCCGGCAATCTGGGCCGCGCGGTGATGAAAACCTCGGCGGTGCCCGCCGATAACCAGATCATCGAAGCGCCGGCGGTGGTGTTCGACAGCCAGCACGATATCGTGCCGGCGTTCGAAGCCGGCAAGCTGGATCGCGATTGCGTGGTGGTGGTGCGCTTCCAGGGGCCGCAGGCCAACGGCATGCCGGAGCTGCATAAGCTGATGCCGCCGCTGGGCGTGTTGATGGATCGCGGCTTCAAAGTGGCGCTGGTGACCGACGGCCGCCTGTCCGGCGCCTCCGGCAAGGTGCCTTCCGCCATTCACGTCACCCCGGAAGCCTATACCGGCGGCCTGCTGGCGAAAGTGCGCGACGGCGATCCGATCCGCGTCAACGGCCGCAGCGGCGAGCTGCAGGTGCTGGTCGACGCTGACGAGTTGGCGCGGCGCACGCCTTGCCAACCCGATCTGAGCGCCGAACACATCGGCTGCGGCCGCGAGCTGTTCGGCGCGCTGCGCAGCCAGCTGTCAGGCGCCGAGCAGGGCGCCTGCTGCATCAAATTTTAATCGATAGCCTGGCCGCATCGCCGCCTGGCGGCGGCCACAGAGGAGAACGTCAGCATGAACAAGTGGACAACAAGCGCCGAGCAGATCCTGACGGCGGGGCCGGTGGTGCCGGTCATCGTGATCAACAAGCTGGAACATGCGGTGCCGTTGGCGAAAGCGCTGGTCGCCGGCGGCGTGCGGGTGCTGGAGGTGACGCTGCGCACCGCCTGCGCCATGGACGCCATTCGCGCCATCGCCCAAGAGGTGCCGGAAGCGATCATCGGCGCCGGTACGGTGATCAATCCGCAGCAGCTGCGGGAAGTGACCGAGGCCGGCGCGCAGTTCGCCATCAGCCCGGGGTTGACCGACGAGCTGCTCAAAGCCGCCACCGCCGGTTCCATTCCCCTTATACCGGGCATCAGCACCGTTTCCGAGCTGATGCAGGGCATGGATTACGGCCTGCGCGAATTTAAATTCTTCCCGGCGGAAGCCAACGGCGGCGTAAAAGCGCTGCAGGCGATCGGCGGCCCATTCCCGCAGGTGCGTTTCTGCCCGACCGGCGGCATCTCGCCGGACAATTACCGCAGTTATCTGGCGCTGAAAAGCGTGCTGTGCATCGGCGGCTCCTGGCTGGTGCCAGCGGACGCGCTCGAAAGCGGCGACTACGCGCGCATTACCGAACTGGCGCGCGCCGCCGTCGCGGGCGCCCAGGCCTGATTTACATCGCAGCGGTGGCGGCCGGCAGCGCCGCCCCGCTGCGCTGGCTGAACCGCTGCTTCTTGCGATAAGCGAACACGTCTTCCACATGCCCCTCGCGGATGCGCTGCTGCAACCCGCGCCAATACTCCGCGGTAAACAGATCGCTGTGCAACTCTTCAAACACCTGCCGAATGCGCCGATCGCCGCACAGGAAGTGGCGGAACTCTTCCGGGAACACATCGTTGGGCGCGATGCTGTACCACGGCTCGCTGGCCAGCTCGTCCTCCGGATAACGCGGCGGCGGAATGTCGCGGAAGTTGACCTCGGTCATGTAGCAAATCTCGTCGTAGTCGTAGAACACCACACGCCCGTGGCGCGTCACGCCGAAGTTCTTGAACAGCATATCGCCGGGGAAAATATTGGCGGCGGCCAACTGCTTGATCGCGTTGCCGTACTCTTCAATCGCATCGCGCATTTGCTGGTCGTTGGCCTGCTCCAGATACAGGTTCAGCGGCGTCATGCGCCGTTCCATATACAGATGTTTGATCACGATGCGATCGCCGAGATCTTCCAGCTTGCCCGGCACTTCACGCCGCAGCTCCGCCAATAGCTCAGGGCTGAGACGCGCCTTGTCGACGACGAAATTTTCGTACTCCTGAGTATCCGCCATGCGCCCGACGCGATCGTGCTCTTTCACCAGCTGATAGCAAGCCATCACCTGCGCCTGCGTCACCTCTTTCTGCGGGGCGAACTCATCCTTGATCACTTTAAACACCCGATCGAAGGACGGCAGGGTGAACACCAGCATCACCATGCCTTTCACGCCCGGCGCGATGATGAACTGTTCCTGTGAGTGCGCCATAAAGGTCAGGTATTCGCGATAGCATTCGGTTTTGCCGTGTTTTTGGCAGCCGATCGCCATGTACAGCTCGGCGGTGGTCTTGCCCGGCAGGATCTCGCGCAGCCACTCCACCATCGCCGCCGGCAGCGGTGCGTAGACCATGAAATAAGAGCGGGCGAAACCGAAGACGATGCTGGCCTCGGCCTTGCCGGTCAGGCAGGCGTCGATAAACAGCGCGCCCGATTCGCTGTGGTGAATCGGCAACAGGAACGGGTAAACGCCGTCGGCCAGGCGCAACTTGCCGACCAGCCAGGCGGCCTTGTTGCGATAGAACAGCTCGTTGGCGATCTGGAAGGTCGCCCCCGTCAGTTGCTGTGGGCTGAAGGCGCGTTGCAGCGCCTGAGTGATGTAGCGAATATCGCGTGTCAGATCCTCCCACGGCAACCGCAGCGGCAGATCGCTCAATACGCTGCGCAGCATCGCCGGCAGATCGCCATTGGGGGTAAAATCGCGCGCCAGCGGACGCGGAATGTCGCGAAAACGCCGTTCCGGCTGCGAACTGAAGACGAACAGCTTGTCCGGCGTCAGATCGCGATGCTTGAACAACCGGCAATAGACCGAGTTGAAGAAGCTTTCGGCGATCTCAAAACGCGGGTAGTCCGGCAGCAGATCGATATAGACCGCTTTGACCCGGCTGGGGAAGTCGGCGTCGAAATATTTCTGCCCGGTGATGCATTTAAGCTGCTCCACCACCAGACCGACGTGATGGTCGTACAGATGGATGCGCTTTTTCATCGCCTGCTGCACCGCCGGCCAGTCCGCCTGCTCAAAGCGCTGCTGCGCGCCGGCGGTCACTTCCAGAAAGCGGCCGTACTGCGCATCGAAGCCCTGCAGGATCGTCTGTGCGATCAACAACTCCAGTTTTGCCGCCATCCTTACCCCCGCCAGAAAAAGAAGCCTGCGCATGCAGGCTCCGGGTGAAACGTCTTCAAGCTTGCCGCATCAGAACTGCTGTTCTTCCGTCGAACCGGTCAGCGCAGTGACCGAAGAGGCGCCGCCCTGAATGATGGTGGTGACCTTGTCGAAGTAGCCAGTGCCCACCTCTTGCTGGTGCGACGCGAAGGTGTAACCGCGCTCCACCGCGGCGAACTCCGCCTGCTGCACCTTCTCGACGTAGTGTTTCATCCCTTCGCCCTGCGCATAGGCGTGCGCCAGGTCGAACATGTTGAACCACATGCTGTGGATGCCCGCCAGCGTGATGAACTGATACTTGTAGCCCATGTCCGACAGCGCCTGCTGGAAGCGGGCGATGGTCTGGTCGTCGAGGTTCTTCTTCCAGTTGAACGACGGCGAGCAGTTGTAGGCCAGCAGCTTGCCAGGGTATTTGGCGTGGATGGCGTCGGCGAAGCGCTGGGCGGCATCCAGATCCGGCGTTGAGGTTTCGCACCACACCATATCGGCGTAAGGGGCATAAGCCAGACCGCGGCTGATCGCCTGCTCGACGCCGGCATGGGTGCGGAAGAAGCCTTCCGCCGTGCGCTCGCCGGTGACGAAGGCGCTGTCATACGGATCGCAGTCAGAGGTCAGCAGGTCGGCCGCATCGGCGTCGGTACGGGCGATCACCAGCGTCGGCACGCCAAGCACGTCGGCCGCCAGGCGCGCGGCGACCAGTTTCTGGATCGCTTCTTGCGTCGGCACCAGCACTTTGCCGCCCATATGGCCGCATTTCTTCACCGCCGCCAGCTGATCTTCGAAGTGCACCCCGGCGGCCCCGGCGGTAATCATCGCTTTCATCAGCTCAAAGGCGTTCAACACGCCGCCGAAGCCGGCTTCCGCATCGGCGACGATCGGCAGGAAGTAATCGGTGTAGCCTTTGCTGCCCGGCTCAATCTGGTTCGCCCATTGGATCTGATCGGCGCGGCGGAAGGTGTTGTTGATGCGCTCGACCACCTTCGGCACCGAGTCCACCGGATACAGCGATTGGTCAGGGTACATGGCCGCTGCGCTGTTGGCGTCGGCCGCCACCTGCCAACCGGACAAGTAGATAGCCTCGACGCCGGCTTTGGCCTGCTGCAGCGCCTGGCCGCCGGTCAGCGCGCCCAGGCAGTTCACGTAGCCTTTGCGCGCCTTGCCGTTCAGCAACGCCCACAGTTTGGCGGCGCCGTTTTGCGCCAGGGTGCATTCCGGGTTGACCGAACCGCGCAGATTGATCACGTCTTCGGCGCTGTAAGGGCGAGTGATGCCTTCCCAACGGGCCGATTTCCATTCCTGTTCCAGCTGCTGGATCTGTTGAGAGCGAGAGGTAGACATAATTTTTATCCTTTCAGTCATGTAGGGTTGATTGGGAAAGTTCAGGCCAGCAGCTCATAGCCGGGCAACGTCAGGAAATCGATTAATTCATCTTGCGTGGTGATGCGCTCCATCAGGCGCGCCGCCTCTTCGAACCGGCCGGCGTTAAAGCGCGCTTCCCCTACTTCTTCACGCACCACCAACATCTCTTCTTGCAACATCTGGCGGAACAGCGCCTTGGTGACCGGGCGCCCGTCGTTCAGGCTCTTCTCGTGGTGGATCCACTGCCAGATAGACGTACGGGAGATCTCCGCCGTCGCCGCATCTTCCATCAAACCGTAAATCGGCACGCAGCCGTTGCCGGAGATCCAGGCTTCGATGTACTGCACCGCCACGCGGATATTGGCGCGCATCCCCGCTTCGGTGCGTTCACCGTCGCACGGCGCCAGCAGTTGGGCGGCGCTGATCGGCGCATCCTGCTCACGCAGCACGTCCAGCTGATTTTGACGATCGCCCAATGCGTTGCCGAACACCTCCATCACCGTGTCCGCCAAGCCCGGGTGCGCCACCCAGGTGCCGTCGTGGCCATTGTTGGCCTCCAGCTCTTTGTCCGCCCGCACCTTATTCAGCACCCAGGCGTTTTTCTCGGCGTCTTTGCTCGGGATAAACGCCGCCATGCCGCCCATGGCGAACGCGCCGCGCTTATGACAGGTTTTGATCAACAGGCGCGAATAGGCGCTGAGGAAAGGTTTTTCCATGGTTACCGACTGACGATCCGGCAGCACGCGATCGCCGTGGTTCTTCAGCGTTTTGATGTAGCTGAAGATGTAATCCCAGCGGCCGCAGTTCAGACCGACGATGTGATCGCGCAGGTGATACAGGATCTCGTCCATCTGGAACACCGCCGGCAGAGTTTCGATCAGCACGGTCGCCTTGATGGTGCCGCGCGGCAGATCGAAACGATCCTCGGTAAAGCTGAAGACATCGCTCCACCAGGCCGCTTCCTCCCAGGACTGGGTTTTCGGCAGGTAGAAATACGGGCCGCTGCCCTTGGCCAACAGCTGGCGATAGTTGTGATAAAAATACAGCGCGAAATCGAACAGGCCGCCGGGAATGGCTTCATCACGCCACAGCACGTGTTTTTCCGGCAAATGCAGGCCGCGCACGCGAGCGATCAACACCGCCGGATTCGGTTTCAGCTGGTAGATCTTGCCGGCTTCATTGGTGTAGGAGATGGTGCCGTTAACCGCATCGTGCAGGTTGATTTGACCGTCGATGACTTTATCCCAGCTTGGCGCCAGGGAGTCTTCGAAGTCCGCCATAAACACTTTTACGTTGGCGTTAAGCGCATTGATCACCATCTTGCGTTCTACCGGCCCGGTGATCTCGACCCGGCGATCGCGCAGGTCTTGCGGAATGCCGCGGATCTGCCAGTCGCCTTCACGAATGGAATTGGTTTCCGAAATAAATCCAGGCAGCTCGCCGCGATCGATATTTTGCTGCCAGCGGGCACGCGCCGCCAGCAGCTCATTGCGCCGCGGCGTGAATTTCCCCACCAGTTCCGCCAGGAATTCAACCGCTTCATCCGTTAATACCTGGCGCTCCGCAGCGGCGAAACCCTGGGTAAACCTTAACTCCGTGCCTGCTATCTGTTGCGTCATGACCTTGCTCCTTCCCATCATTGCGCCCGAGCGATCGGCGCATTTTCATCAGAAATCACTGTGGATCAGGGCGGATGAAACGATCCTAAACTGGTCAGATCTCATCCCGATAGCGTTAAGAATACCCAACAAAAAATAAAAATCAAAAACCATTTCCATTTTATTATTAAATATTTTATTAACACTTTATTATCAATTGGTTAGGATAAATAACACGGTAAGCAGGTAAGGAAATCGGTTCCAATAGAATTGCAAAGACGGACTAACGCGTTGTTAGGCAATGGTTTTTTGGGAGAATTGACGGGTAAAAAGAGGATCGTGCAGAGGATGAGCAGTGCGGCGGCCTCGATTCAGCCGCCGGCAGGCAGAAAAGATCAGTCGAGAGTCGGATTCATATGGCGCAGATCGTAAGGCGTGATCTGGTAGACGTAATAGTTGAGCCAATTGGAAAACAGCAGGTGGCCATGGCTGCGCCAGGTGGCTTTCGGTGTCAGTGCGGGGTTGTCATCGGGGAAGTAGTTGAGCGGTACGGCAGGATCGAGGCCAGCTTCGTTGTCGCGACAATACTCTCCCGCCAGCGTCATTGTATCGTATTCCGGATGGCCGGTGACGAACGCCAGGCGCTTATCCCTGCTGGCGAACAGGTAGGCGCCGGCCTGCTCGGATTCGGCCAGGATGTCCAGGTCGGTATATTGGCGAATCACCTCGGTCGGGAAATCGGCATAGCGTGAATGCGGCGCCAGGAAGCTTTCGTCGAAGCCGCGCGTCAGCAACGCATGCTGCTGCAGCGTTTGGTGCGGATAAACCCCGGAGAGTTTCACCTCGCGCGTCATCTTGGGAATGCCGTACAGGATGTTCAACGCCGCCTGTACCGCCCAGCACACGAACAGCGTGGAGGTAACGTGATGCTTGGCCCAGTCGATCACGCGCTCGATCTGCGGCCAGTAGGCAACATCGCAGAAATCAACCAGCCCCAGCGGCGCGCCGGTGACGATCAGGCCATCGAAGTTCTCATTCTGGATATCCTCGAAGTCGCAGTAGAAGTTGTTCAGATGCTCGGCCGGCGTGTTCTTCGATTCACGGCTATCGATACGCAGCAGCTGGATATCAATCTGCAGCGGCGAGTTGGACAGCAGGCGCAAAAACTGGTTTTCCGTTTCGATCTTCTTTGGCATCAGGTTGAGGATCAGCACTTTCAGCGGCCTGATTTCCTGTGTTTTTGCCCGCGAGGATGTCATCACGAAGACATTCTCACCGCGCAAGAAATTGACCGCAGGTAACTCATCAGGAACACGAATCGGCATTGCTTAACCCTCACACATCCATTTATACGTTTAGACTTCTAGATGCCCGAAGATAGCGTTTTTTTCCGTCGATGTCGAGCGTTCAGCGGAAAGGTGAAAATGTTTCATTGCGCGAGCGGCGTCAGGATCTTGGCAGGGAGGATGAGAGGTACTGAAAGCAAAAAGGCCATCCTTTCGGATGGCCTCTTGGCTTATTTGATGCCTGGCAGTGTCCTACAGTATTCGTCTCATCCTGAGACTCTCCCCTGCGGGGCCGCCGTAAGCGGCGTTAAGGCCCGTTCCCGACGGGCCTTTCGCATGCCCATGCTCGAGCAGAACGCCAGATAACAGACAAAACAAAAAGCCCCATGCTTTCGCATGAGGCTTTTTGCTTTATTTGATGCCTGGCAGTGTCCTACTCTCGCATGGGGAGACCCCACACTACCATCGGCGCTACGGCGTTTCACTTCTGAGTTCGGCATGGGGTCA